>JAHEJV010000131.1 GCA_024638705.1 Deltaproteobacteria bacterium
CCCGGTCCTGCCAGAGCCGATGGAAGGTGAGGCGGCGCGCCTCGAGCAGCAGGAAGCAGACGGTCATCAACGGAGCGAGGTGGACGACGTAGTGGGGTGCTTCCGGATTGCCGAGCGCGAACGAGATCACCGCGGCGGTGGCGCCGATCGCCCAGTTCGTGGTGGCGTCCATGCGCATGCGCCACACGTCGGCGCGACTCACCATCGCGCGGTAGTAGTGGGTGAGAACCGTGATCCGGTCACGTTCTTCGATCGCGAAGCCCTCCTGCTCGATGCGAATCACCTTGCCCGCCGACTCGCAGCGAAACGGCGATGTGAAAGAACCTCCGAGAGTCGAATCTTCGCACGCGATCCCACGACGCCTTGCCATGTCGGCCCGGCGACGCCGCGCGGTCCATCACTGCGGACCGCGCGTCCCCGGCGCCGGCGGATCGACCGGCCCGCCGGCGAAACACTGCGCGATCGACATCCACTGCGTCGCGATGGGTCCCGTCACTTCGAGCGCCGTGTCGGCGACGTTGCGCGTCTGGGTGACGACCTGACAGAAGTCGAGGGCCGCGCCTCGAACGCACTCGGCATCGCTCGGCTCGCCCCATTCCCAGGTCGCTCCCGACGGGGCTTCGAGGCGCACGTAGGGCATCGGCCCCGGCGCGTCGAGCCCGCGGTTTGCGAAGGTCCAGCCGAAGGTCTTCACGCCGATCGTCGCGATGTTCCGGATGCGGTCGGTGTGGGTGCGCGAAGCACCCACGAGGTCGTACACCGCCTGGGCGTGCGCCCAGGTCTCCATGTAGCGCGCGGTCATGAACATCGAGACGCCCATGTCCGGCCCGAACCAGGGCAGGCGCTGCTTCGGGTCGGCCCTCCCGAGCGATTCGGCGAGGGCGTGCGCGGTTCTGCGCCACTCCGCGAGCAACGCCGGCGCATCGAGGCCCGCGAAGCGCTCGCCCGCGAGCTCCTTGTTGGTGCGCTTCGCGGCGATCGCCTCGAAGAGCCGCTTCCGCTCGGGCGCAAAAGCCTCCTCGCCCTCGAGCGACACGCGCGAGACCAGATCGAAGTAGTGCAGGTGCGCGACGACATCCCAGGGCGTCCACGCCATGAACGCCGTCTCGCGATCCCAGTCTTCGGCCTTCAAGGTCTGGAGGAAGGCGTGGAACTCGTCCACCTCGTCGCGGAAGTCGACACAAACGGGAAGCATGGCGCGGCTCCTCAGTCCTTCGTCCGGGCCCACGGCGGTTTCTCGCGCGCGAGGAAGGCCTTCATGCCCGCGGCGGCCTCTTCACTGCGGAACAAGCGCGCGGAGAGGTCGGCGGTGTAGGCGAAGGCCTCTTTCGTCCCCATCGCCGGAACGTCGTAGACGAGCCGCTTCGCGGCGGCGAGCGCCTGCGGACCGGCGAGGCGCAGGTCGTCGAGCACCTCGTCGACGGCGGCGTCGAGGGCATCGGCGGGCACCGCGCGCTGGATCAATCCCAACTCGGCCGCGCGCACGGCCGAGAAACGGTTGCCGCGCAGGAAGGCTTCCATCGCATCGCCGCGGCGCATCTTCGGGAGACACACGACCGAAATGATCGCCGGCGCGACGCCGAGCCTCACCTCGGTGAAGCCGAACTTCACGTCGTCCTGCGCGATCGCGATGTCGAGCGCGGCCACGACTCCGTTGCCGCCGCCAACGACGTGACCGCGGATCTTGCCGAGGATGGGCGTCGGCGAAGCCTGGATCTCTTCGATCAGCTCGTCGAAGCCGAGCTTCGGCTCGGGGCCGGACGCGGCGCCGGATCGCTCCTTCAGGTTGGCGCCGGCGCAGAAGGTGCTGCCCTCGTTCGTCACGACGACGGCGCGGATCGCCGGGTCGTCGTTCGCTGCGGTGATCGCGTCGTGCAGTCCGTTGATCACGACGGCACCGAGCGCGTTGCGGTTCTCCACGTCCGCCAACGTCACGGTCTGGACGCCGTCGGCCACTTCGACCCTGACCTGCCCCACGACGCCCCTCCCGCCTCACCGACGGTCGCGAGCGTCGATGATAATATTCCTTGCTCCGAATTATCCTTGCTGTTACCCCTATGTCAACCGGCTCGCGCCCTGCTGCGCCGGCGCGACCCCGATCCGGATCCGCTTCCGAACTTTCGAATGGATGGGAGCCCATGCAACCGACCTTGCTCGCCCCGCCCCTGCGTTCCAGCCTCGACACCCGCTCGCCCGAGTTCGCCGAGAACCGGACGGCGATGGTGAAGAAGCTGGAGGAGATCGAGTCGCTGCTCGACGAAGCCGAGCAGGGCGGCGGCGCCTATCACCACGAGCGTCTCGCGAAGCGCGGCAAGCTGCCGGTGCGCGAGCGCATCGCTCTCGCCCTCGACCCGGACAGCCCCTTCCTCGAGATCAGCCCGCTCGCCGCCTACAACTCGTCCTACACGATCGGCGGCGGCGCGGTGATGGGCATCGGCGTCATCGCCGGCGTCGAGTGCGTGATCTTCGCGAACGACCCGACGGTGCTCGGCGGCGCGCTCACCCCCTATGTCAGCAAGAAGTGGATGCGCGCGCTCGAGATCGCGCGCGACAACCACATGCCCTACGTGAGCTTCGTCGAGTCGGCTGGCGCCGACCTGCGCATGCGCGGCGCTTCGAAGAAGAAGGACGACGACGACGCCCCGGCCGGCGGCGCGCGCGTCGAGCACTTCGCCGAGAGCGGCCGCTTCTTCTACGAGATGATCGAGCTCTCGAAGCTGCGCATCCCGACGGTGTGCGTCGTGTTCGGATCCTCGACGGCCGGCGGCGCCTATCAGCCCGGCCTCTCCGACTACAACGTCGTCGTGAAGCAGCAGAGCAAGATCTTCCTCGCCGGCCCGCCGCTCGTGAAGATGGCGACGGGCGAGGATTCGGACGACGAGTCGCTCGGCGGCGCCCAGATGCACGCCGACATCTCCGGGCTCGGGGAGTACCTCGCCGAGGACGAGCCCGACGCGCTGCGCATGTGCCGCGAGATCGTGTCCCATCTCAACTGGCGCAAGCCCGGGCCCGAGCCGTCGCTGCGCATCGAGGAGCCGGTGCTCGATCCGGAAGAGCTGCTCGGGATCATGGACCCCGAGCTCAAGCGACCCGTCGAGATCCGCGACGTGATCGGGCGCATCGTCGACGGCTCGCGTTTCGAGGACTGGAAGCCGCGCTACGGCCGCACGATGGTGTGCGGCTTCGCAAGGATTCACGGCTATCCGGTCGGCATCCTCGGCAACAACGGCGTCATCTATCCCGACTCCGCCGAGAAGGCCGCCCACTTCATCCAGCTCTGCAACCAGATCGACACGCCGCTGATCTTCCTCCAGAACCTCACCGGCTTCATCGTCGGCCGCGACTACGAGGAGGCGGGCATCATCAAGAAGGGCTCGCAGCTGATCAACGCCGTCACCAACTCGACCGTGCCGCACATGACCGTGATCGTCGGCGCGTCCTACGGCGCGGGCACCTACGCGATGAGCGGCCGCGCCTTCGGCAACCGCTTCACCTTCATCTGGCCGAGCGCGAAGATCGCCGTGATGGGCGGAAAGCAGATCGCCGGTGTGATGTCGATCGTGCGCCGCGGTCAGGCGGCGCGGAAGGGAGAGCCCTTCGACGAAGAGGCCGACACGAAGATCCGCGAGGCCGTCGAAGCGGCCCAGGAAGCCGGCTCGATCGCCCTCGAAGCGAGTGGCGCGATCAGCGACGACGGCATCATCGATCCGCGCGACACGCGCACGGTCCTCGGCATCTGCCTCTCGGCGGTGCGCAACACGCCCGTCGAGGGCGCCGCGGGATACGGAGTGTTCCGGCTGTGAGCTTCACCACCCTCCTCGTGGCGAACCGGGGCGAGATCGCGCGCCGCGTGATGGGCAGCGCCCGCGACATGGGTCTGCGCACCATCGCCGTCTACACGGACGCCGACGCCGACGCCCCGCACGCCAGCGAAGCCGACGAGGCCGTACGCCTCCCGGGCGGCTATCTCGACGCCGACGCGATCCTCGCCGCCGCGGCAGCCACCGACGCCGGCGCGATCCATCCCGGCTACGGGTTCCTGTCGGAGAACGCGGAGTTCGCCGCGCGCGTATCGGCAGCCGGCATCGCGTGGGTGGGCCCGTCGCCGGAGGCGATCCGCCAGATGGGCGACAAGATTGCCGCGAAGGCGCTCGCCGAGAAGGCGCAGGTGCCGACGCTGCCCGGGTCCGAGGATCCCGCAGACGCGGCGAGCGTCGGCTACCCGCTGCTGGTGAAGGCGGCGGCAGGCGGCGGGGGGAAGGGCATGCGCGTCGTGGCCTCGGCGGATGCGCTCGACGAATCGATCGCCGCTGCGAAGCGCGAGGCGCTCGGCGGCTTCGGCGACGATCGTGTGTTCCTCGAGCGCTATGTGGCGCGCGCGCGACACATCGAGATCCAGATCCTCGGCGACGCGCACGGCCACGTCGTGCATCTCGGCGAGCGCGAGTGCTCGATCCAGCGGCGGCACCAGAAGATCATCGAGGAGTCGCCCTCCCCGCGCGTCGACCCCGCGCTGCGTGAGACGATGGGCGAAGCCGCGCTGCGCCTCGCGCGCGAGCTCGACTACCAGAGTGCGGGCACGGTCGAGTTCCTGGTCGACGACGAGACGGGCGAGTTCTTCTTCCTCGAAGTGAACACGCGCCTTCAGGTGGAGCATCCGGTCACGGAGCTGGTGACCGGGATCGACCTCGTCCGCGAACAGCTGCGCGTCGCCGCGGGCGAGCCGCTCGACTTCGATCAGGAGGACATCGAGTTCGACGGCGCCGCCGTCGAAGTGCGCCTCTACGCCGAAGACCCGGCGAACGACTTCCTCCCCGCGACGGGCACGCTCGCCGCCTACGCCCCGGCGGACGAACCCGAAGTACGTTGGGACTCGGGCGTCGAGCAGGGCTCCGTCGTCGGGACCGACTTCGACCCGATGCTCGCGAAGGTGATCGCCTGGGCGCCGACCCGACGCGAAGCCGCCGGCCGGCTGGCGTTGGGCCTCGCGCGCACCCACCTCGGCGGAGTCGTCACCAACCGCGACTTCCTCGTCAACGTGCTGCGCACGACCGCCTTCCTCGACGGCGACACCACGACCGACTTCATCGAGCGCATCGGCCCCGCGCGCGTGCGCGAGGTGTCCGAGGCCGAGCGCGTGCGCGCCGCCCAGCTCGCCGCACTCTGGACGCAGGCTCACCACCGCGCGGACGCACCGGTGCTCGCTTCGATCCCGTCGGGGTGGCGCAACGGGCGTCTTCCCGACCAACAGATCGTCTACGACCACGGCGAGACGACCCTCACCGTGCGCTACCACGCGCTGCGCGACGGCGGTTTCCGCGTGTCGAGCGATGCGGAGATCGACGATGCAGACGCCCGCATCCACGCCTGGGGCGTCGACGGCATCGATGCCGAGATCGGCGGCCACCGCAGCCGCGCCTGGATCACGCGCGCGGGAGACCAGGTGATCGTGCAGGGCGCGAACGGCGACCTCGTCCTCAACGAGCGTCCGCGCTTCAAGCTGCCCGGCTCCGACGAGGAGGAAGGCGGCTTCGTCGCGCGCATGCCCGGGAAGGTGATCCAGCTGCGCGTCGCCAAGGGCGACGCCGTCGCCGCCGGCGACACCGTGCTCGTGCTCGAGGCGATGAAGATGGAGCACCCGATGCGCGCCACCGAAGACGGCACCGTCACCGCGGTGCATGTGTCCGAGGGCGATCAGGTGGAAGCGGGCACGCTGCTGCTCGTCGTCGAGAACGCCGAGTCCGCAGAGGAATAGGAGACCGCCATGGCCGACCCGATCCGCATCGCCAACTGTTCCGGTTTCTTCGGCGACCGCGTCAGCGCGGCGCGTGAGATGGTGGAGGGCGGACCGATCGACGTCCTCACCGGCGACTGGCTCGCCGAGCTGACGATGCTGATCCTCGCGCGCACACGCGTGAAGCGGCCGGGCGGCGGCTATGCGCGGACCTTCGTCACGCAGATGGAGCACGTGATGGGCACCTGCCTCGATCGCGGCATCAAGGTCGTGACCAACGCCGGTGGCCTCGACCCCGACGGCTGCGCCGACGCCGTCGCAGAGGTGGCGCAGAAGCTCGGTCTGCATCCGAAGATTGCCTACGTCCGCGGTGACGATCTGCTGCCGCGGATGGACGAGCTGATCGCCGCCAACCAGCTCACCCACTTCGAGACCGGCGAGCCGATCAAGGACGCGTCGGCCTTCCTCACCGCGAACGCCTATCTCGGGTGCTGGGGCATCGCGAGTGCCCTCTCCGGCGGCGCCGACATCGTCATCACCGGCCGCACCACCGACGCCGCAGTCGTGTGCGGCCCCGCGGCCTGGCATCACGGCTGGGGCCGCACCGATTGGGACGCCCTCGCCGGCGCCGTCGTGGCCGGCCACGTGATCGAGTGCGGCACCCAGGCGACCGGCGGCAACTACTCCTTCTTCACCGAAGTGCCTGGCATGGCGCGCCCGGGCTTCCCGTGGGCCGAGATCGCCGCCGACGGCACCACCGTCTTCGGCAAGCACGAGGGCACCGGAGGCGAGGTGTCGATCGGGACGATCACGTCGCAGCTGCTCTACGAGATCGGCGGCCCGGAATATCTCGGCCCCGACGTCACGACGCGCTTCGACACGATCCGGCTCGAGCAGGAGGGTCCCGATCGCGTGCGCCTGTTCGGCGTGCAGGGCGAGCCGCCGCCGTCGACGCTCAAGGTGTGCATCAACCGTCCCGGCGGCTTCCGCCACGATTTCAACGTCTGCCTCACCGGACTCGACATCGAGGCGAAGGCGAAGCTGATCGAGGACGCGTTCTGGGAAGCGTGCCCGTTCACGCCGGACGACTACCTCTCGGTCACGACGCGGATCGTCCGCACGGACAAGGAGGACCCGGCCTCGAACGAAGAGGCGACGGCGTTCCTCAAGATGACGCTGAAGGCGAACGACCCGAAGAAGATCGGGCGCGTGCTCTTCGATGCGATGATCGAGCTGGCGCTCGCCTCGATCCCCGGCTTCACGACCGTGCCGGGCAGCGCGAACACCGGTCCGTTCGGCGTGTACGAGCCGGCGTGCGTGCCGGCCGACATCGTGCCGCAGGAGGTGGTGCACCTCGGTGGCGAGACGATCACCGTGTCGTCGGTGATCCCGGACGCGCCCGCGAACGTGACGCCCGCGCCCGGTCCTTCGGCGGCGGCACCCTCGGGCCCGACGCGCCGCTCGCCGATCGGCGCGGTCGTCGGCGCGCGCTCGGGCGACAAGGGCGGCAACGCCAACCTCGGACTCTTCGCCCGCAGCGACGAGGCCTGGGCCTGGCTCGACGCCACGCTCACCACCGAGAAGCTGCGCGAGCTGCTGCCCGAGGCCCGCGACCTGCGCATCGACCGCCATCCGCTGCCCGCGATCCGCTCGCTCAACTTCGTGCTGCACGGGCTGCTCGAAGAAGGCGTCGCCGCGTCGTCGCGTCAGGACGGTCAGGCGAAGAGCCTCGGCGAGTGGTTTCGCGCGCGCTTCGTCGACGTGCCCGAGGCGCTGCTTCCTTGAGCGCCTCTCCGGAAACCGAGGTCCGCGTGCGTCTGCCCGGCGTGCGCGCGCCGAAGCCGCTGCTCTCACGCGAGGCCGAGCAGCGTCTCAGTGCGCGCCAGCTCGAGCTGATCGACGAGCTCGAGGAGCGCCTGCGACGCGGCGGACTCGCCGACCTGACCATGGCGGAGATCGCCGCCCGCACCGGCTGTTCGCTGCGCACGCTCTACGGCATCGCGCCGAGCAAGGACGAGCTGCTGCTGATCGTCGTCGATCGGCGCCTGCGTCGGATCGGACGCGACGCGATGTCGGCGCTCGCCGAGGAGAGGCCGCCCCTCGAAACCCTGCGCGCCTATCTCCATGTCGCGAACGAAGCCGTGCAGCCCGAGGCGGTCACCCTGTCCTCCGACCTCGCCCACGTGGACGGCGTCGACGCACTGCTCTCGTCGCACGAGAGCTACCTGATCGCCGTCGCGAAGAGCCTGCTCGACCGCGCCGTGTCGGACGGCGACGTCGCGCCGGTCGACACCGCCGCCGTCGCGCACGTGCTCGGCAGCCTCGGTCGCGAGTTCAGCCAGCCGGAGCTCGCGACGATCGCGAGCGCCTCGCCGAAGGACACCGCCGACGCGATCACGGAGCTGATCCTGGCCGGCTTGCGCGCGAAGCGCTGACGCGTCGCGTTCAGTCCGTCCGAATCCCCATCCGCGATAGCGCGGACTGGGCCGCCCAGTAGCCGCACTGGCCGTGGACGCCGCCGCCCGGCGGCGTCGAGGCGGAGCAGAGGAAGAGACGCGGGTTCGGCGTCGAGTAGGGGTCGAGGCGCGCGACCGGGCGCGTGAAGAGCTGCGTGACGTCGGCCATGCCGCCGGTGATCGCGCCACCGGTGTAGTTCGGGTTGTAGGTCTCGAACCATGCGGTGTCCATGGTGTGGCGCGCGAGGATCGTGTCGCGGAAGCCCGGGGCGAAGCGCTCGATCTGGCGCTCGATCGCATCGGTGCGGTCGACGGTCGAGCCCTCGGGCACGTGACAGTAGGCGTAGCCGGTGTGCTTCCCGGCCGGCGCGCGCGTCTCGTCGAACTGGCTCTGCTGGCAGAGGATCAGGTAGGGATTCTCGGAATGTCGCCCGCGGAACATGTCCCGCTCCGACGCCGCGATCTCGTCGAGGGTGCCGCCGACGTGCACCGTCGAGGCTTCGAGACAGCGCTCATCATTCCACGGGATCGGACCGTCGAGCGCCCAGTCGACCTTGAAGACGCCCGGCCCGTAGCGGTAGCGCTCGAGGCGACGGCGGTAGCCGGAGGGCAGCGCGTCGCCGGCGATGCGCAGCAGCTCGGCGGGCGAGGTGTCGAAGAGCACGGTGTCGGCGTCGGCGACCTCGGCGAGCTTCGCGACGCGATGCCCGGTTTCGACCGTTCCGCCGAGACTCCCGAGATGGGAGGCGAGCGCCTCCGCGATCGCCTGCGACCCGCCGCGCGCGACGGGCCAGTCTTCGACATGCGCCGTCAGCGCGAAGAGCACGCCGAGGGCCGAGGTGAGCGGCGCCCCGAGCGGAAGGATCGAGTGCCCGGCACAGCCCGCGAAGAGCGCGCGCGACCGCTCTTCGCGAAAGCAGAGCTTCGCGAGCCAGCTCGCAGGCAGCGCGGCGCGCAGGCCGAAGCGCGCCATGCGGATCGGATGGCGCGGAATGCGCAATGGCGCCAGCGCGTCGGCGAGCAGCGCGTGGGGGTCGTCGAGGAACGGCCCGACGAGGCGCGTGTAGGCCCGCGCGTCGCGACCGAGCCCCGCCGCGGTGCGTTCGAGGGAGCGGTAGAGCATCACCGCGTCGCCGTCGTCGAGGGGATGCGCGACGGACGCCGCGGGCTTCACCCAGGTGAGGCCGTGCTCTTCGAGCGGAAGCTGCCGCAAGAAGGGCGAGAGGATCCCCATCGGGTGCACGGCGGAGCAGACGTCGTGCAGGAACCCGGGCAGCGTCAGCTCCGCACTGCGCGTGCCGCCGCCGATCGTCTCGCCGGCCTCGATCACGCGGACCGCGACGCCGGCTCGCGCGAGCGCGATCGCGGCGGCGAGCCCGTTCGGCCCCGAGCCGACCACGACGGCCGAAGGAGCGCTCGCCATCCGACTAACCCGCGGCGCGGTTGCCGACGAGCGCCTCGGCGCACTCGCCCACGGGCCAGGGCTGGACGTCGCGCACCTTCGCGATCTCGGTATCGCCTTCGGCGAGCAGTCCGTCGGCCGCGTCGTAGACCTTCCACGCCATCTTCGGGCCGAAGAGCGGCTGCGACTCGACGCTCACCAGGCGCAGCTCGCCGGGCTCGAACTCGCACTGGAGCTGCACCGCGTCGAGCAGCTGCTTCCCGTTGAGGTGCCCGTCCCCGAAGTTCCAACCGATGATCATCCCGCCGACGAGCTCTCCCTCGAGCCACTCGTAGTCGTCCATGCGCTCGACGGCATGCGGCAGCGCGTCGAGGAGCGGCCGTCCTTCGAGGTGCATGAAGCGCGATACGAGCGACATCGCCACCGCCATCTCGAGCATCTTCGGGTCGTCGAGCATCGTGGCGAGCTGCTCGCGCATCGTGCCCGCGCTCTTCTTCAGCCGGTTCAGCTTCTCCCCCGACCCCTTCTTCACGAGCCAGATGTTGTAGGCCCAGTTGCCCGCGTAGTACCGCATCGAGAGCAGGAACGAGACGTATCTCGGAAAGAAGTTCCCGAAGCACGGAACGCAGAAGAGACAGAAGAGCAGGAAGGCGAGCAGGCCGGGCGTCGCGGCGAGTGCCGTGATCGAGGGCTCCGGATGGAAGCCGAAGAGGAACCACCCGCCGTAGATCATCAGGATGTTCCACTCGATCGGCATGCCGTTGGGATTGTTGATCGCGATGAAGCCGTGGAAGCACGTCATCAGGCAGAGCACGAGCACCGTGGCGATCTCGTTTCCGGTGGTGAAGAAGAGCAGGAACGGGAACGAGATCTCGGTGAGCGTCCCCATGTGGGCCATGAAGGTGGCGAAGCCCGAGGGGCGCAGATCGTCGGGATAGTCGGCGAAGAGGCGCTTCTTGAGGAACTTCGGGAAGAAGGGCCCGTTGTTCATCATGAACATGATCACCGACGGGAAGTGGTGATTGACCTTCGACATCGCGGCCCAGAACCAGATGAAGCTCCAGACGAGCTTGTTGCCCGCGATCCAGAGGTCGTCGGCCGGCGCGACGACGAGACACACGAGCGCCACGTAGTAGTGCTCGGCGCGGGCGGCGAGGAAGAGCGTCTTGTCGAGCACGCCGAAGATCGGGATCAGCACGAAGGCCGGCAGCAACAGGGCCGGCGTCACCTCGGGCGCGACCAGCACGCGGACGAGCAGGATCTGGTTCGCGGCGTAGAGCGCGACGTCGAGCCAGCTGCGCGTCGGCGCGCCGATGATCGGGACGCCGGGGAAGAGCGGCATCTTCGTCGTGCCCGGACGCAGGTAGTAGCGCGGCCCCGCCACCATCGGCTTGAAACGCGCGTTCATCGGACCCCACGAACAACCCAGTCCAGAGAGCTCGTAGAAGATCGACCAGGCGATCGCCTTCTGGAAGGCTGTGGCGGTGAAGGCCCGCTCGGTGAACGACCCGAAGGAGAAGTCGCCGAAGTCGAAGCTGATGAAGAACGCCCAGCCGCCGATGTAGAGCAGGAAGTACTTCGCCCAGTAGAGCGCCATCACCGCGACGGAGTTGGGCGAGGAGTGGGCGAAGCTGCGACAGACGAGGCGGACGCGCTCCGGGAACGGCGCGTCGATCACGCGGTCGGGGTCGTAGGGCGGGAGATCGGCGGCGGACATCGCGGGGCTCCGTGTCGTGGGCGATCGGTGGGGGCGGTCGCAGGCTACACGAACCCGAACGCCGTCCGCCGGGCTTTCGCAGCCGGATCGGAGCAGTCGGTTCGCTCGCACCACGATCGCGAGCGCTCGCGCGTCAGTCGCACACGCCGCGCGTCATCGGGATCCGGCGTGCGCGAGCTTGCGCAGCTCGGCCCGCGCGCGGCGACGCGTCGCCGCGTCGGGGTGGGAGTCCGCCGCACTGCCGAGCGCTTCGCGCGCCGCGGGCGTCGCCACCCGACCTAGCGCGCGGATCGACGCGTAACGGACGTTCTGCTCGGTCCGGTTCAACGCCTTCGCGAGCGGGCCGACCGAGGCGTCCCGGGGCGCGGCGCCGAGCGCCGCCGCCGCGGCCGCCGCGACGGCCGGATCGGG
>JAHEJV010000452.1 GCA_024638705.1 Deltaproteobacteria bacterium
ACGGGTGGGATGCGCCCGGCATCCAGGCGTTGCTCACCGCGCTCGAGGGCGCGGGGCACACCGTCACACTCGCAGCGCCGCTCGACGAGCAGAGCGGCAGCAGCGCGGCCGGCAACTTCGTCAGCGATCTCGTCATCACTCGCGAGGCCACCAACCAGTTCTCGGTGGCGCTCGCGGGTGGCACCGAAGGCGCGGAGCCGGCGACCAGCTCGCTGATCGCGATCGCCATCGCGCGAGATGCGAACGGCGGGGTGAATCCCGACGTCCTGATCTCCGGCATCAACGCCGGCGCCAACATCGGCGCCGCCACCCAGCTCTCGGGAACGGTCGGGAGCACGATCGTCGCTCTCGCCAACGGGTTGAACGGATCGGTTCCGGCCATCGGCATCAGCACCGACGAGCCCTGTGACACCGACGACCCGCCGGGCGGCGACCTCGCGGCGTGCGAAGCGGAGAACGAAGCGCACTACGAGGACGTCGCTTCGTTCCTCGTCGACTTCGTCGCGCATCTCGAAACGAAGCCCGGATCCCTCGCGGAAGAAGCAGCCCTGCTGCCTCAGGGCACCGGTCTCAACATCAACTACCCGCCGATTCCGCCGGAGCAGATCCAGGGGGTGAGCCTGAATCGGCAGGGCCGCACGCTCGTGCTCGGAGGCGTTCCGTTGGCGCTCGACTTCCGCTGCTTCGCGTGCGACCTGATCCCGGTCGGCGCCAGCTCGCCGGGCGGCATCGGCGGCGCCGGGTTCGATCCGACTCCCGACGTCGCGGACTCGGACTCGGCGGCCTTTGCGGCCGGATTCATCGCGGTCGTCCCGATCGAGCCCGACTACACCGCTGCGAAGGACCACCGGTTCGAGTCGGTCGTCAATTTGTTCGATTTCTGACCCAGGTGGCGGCTCCGCGTCCGGGGCGCCCGCTCGTGCGGGCGCCTCGGCCGCGGATCCGGCGCGCCGCGATGCGCGATCAGAACGCCTCGCGATAGGTCCGCACGTCCACCTCGTGCGACCACGCCGTCTTCGGCTGGCGGTGGAGCATCTCGAAGATCGCGGCGATGCCTTCGAGATCGACGAGACCGTCTTCGCCCTTCGCCTCGACGAACTCGGGGAACGCCTTCTCCACCTTCTCGCCCGCGATGCCGCCGTCGACCACGACGTGTCCGACGTGGATGCCCTGGGGCCCGAACTCGCGCGCCATCGACTGGGCGAAGTTGCGCAGGCCGCCCTTCGCCGCGGTGAAGGCCGCGAAGTGGGGCTTGCCGCGCATCGACGCGCTGGCGCCCGTGAACAGCAGCGTGCCGCGACCGCGCGGCTGCATCACGCGCGCCGCCTCCCGGCCGAAGAGGAAGCCCCCGAAGCAGCCGACGCGCCAGCAGCGCTCGAAGTAGTCGGCCTCCATCGTGAGGAGGTCGCCGGGCATGTTGTTCCCCGCGTTGTAGATCGCCACGCCGACCGGGCCGATCGCCTCCGCCTTGCGGAACAGCTCGACGACCTGTGTCTCGTCCGTCGCGTCCGCCTGGATCGCGGTCGCTTCGCCGCCCTCGTCGCGGATCGTCTCGGCGACGGCCTCGATGCTCGCCGGCGTCCTTCCCGCGGCGACGACGTGCAGGCCGTGCGTCGCGAAGCGACGGCACAGTGTCCCGCCGAGTCCCTTCCCCGGTCCGACTCCGATCACGATCGCCGTATCACCCATGCGTCCCTTCCCTCCTCGTCGCGCGCGAAACCGCCACGACCGCGTAACCGATTGCGGCGATCACCGCGACCCACGCGATCGCCGACACCGCCTCCGCGACGCGCACCCACACCGGCGGCGTGAAGCGCATCGCGATGCGGTGCGCGCCCGCCGGCACCGGCACCGCCATCATCGCATGGTTGGCGCGCAGGACGGGCGCCGGTTGGCCGTCGACTTCCGCGCGCCACCACGGGTGATGTCCCTCGGCGATCGAGACGATCGCCGGGGCTGCGCCGGCGTCGACGCGGATCTCCAGTCGCTCGGGCCCGTCGCGGTGGGCGCGGGCCGTGAACACTTCCGGCGCGGGGGCGAAGCGGGCGGGCACGGGCACGCCGGGCTCCACGATCACGCGGGCGGCATCGCGCCATGCTGCGATCGGCGTGGCGTCGGCCTCGCCCGGCGCCGACACGAGCAGCAGGTTCGCGGCCAGCGCGCGCGACGCCAGCGCCGGCGCGTGCGCGCGGGTCGGACCGTCGAGCCACACGGTTTCGCGGAAACCGCGCGCGAGGGGCGCCACCTCGGGCCCTTCCCAGAGCGCGAATGCCTCGGCCGCGCCGACGCGGCGCCAACCGGGGGGCGGTTGCATTCTCGCGGGCACGAGCAGGTGCCGGATGCGCGCCGCCGCGATCAGCGCCGGGTCGGGATCGATCGGGCCGCTGCCGTCCGGACGCGGCCCGTGGGTCCGGTAGAGCGAACGCGCGTAGTATTCGGCCCAGTGACGACCCGACTGCCAGGGCAGCCAGCCCCAGGCATGCCCGGCGTCCGACGCTGCGAGAATCCAGCTCGCGACCGGGCGATAGGCGATCGGCAGTCCGATCCGGAGCGTGCCGTCCTCCCCGGGAAGCGTCTCCACCAGCGCGCGTGCGCGTCGCAGGGGCTCGAGCGGAAACCCGACCTCGTAGTTGCGGCGCGACGGCGCGAAGTCGGCGATCACCGCCAGCCCCACGACGGCGACACCGGCGAGCGCCGCGCCTCGGCCGCCGACGTTGCGCTCGATCGCGACGAGCGCGACGCCGAAGAGCAACGCCCACCACACGGGCGCCACGGCGAAGAAATGACCGGGGGAGCGCTGCACCTCGAACATCGGGAACACGAAGGCGACGCCGTTCCAGAGCGAAGTCGCGAGCGCGAGCGCCACGACGCCGTGCGCGAAGACGACCGCGTGGGCCGTCCGGAAGCGACGCGACCGCCATGCCCACGCCGCGGCCAGGCCCATCCCTCCGCAGCCCACCGCGATCGAAGCGAGGTGCACCGCGTCGAGCGTCGCCGCGGAGAAATGCAGCGAGGTGCCTACTTCCCACCACCAGGTGCGCGGCCCGAGCGAGAGCCAGTACTGCACGCCGAAGAGCGTCGCCGCGACGCCGGCCCAGCGTCGCCACCGCGCATCACCCCGCCGCACCCCGAAC
>JAHEJV010000453.1 GCA_024638705.1 Deltaproteobacteria bacterium
TCCATCTCCACGCGCACCAGTCCCTCGGCCTCGCGCTCGCCGAGCACGGCGGCGACGCGATCGAGCGGGTCGCGCGCGATCGGCCACGACCAGGCCGGCTTGTCCTCGCGCACGACGTCGATGTGGACGTGGGGCGCGGCCAGTGCGGTGCGTGCGATCCAGTCGCTCGCGTGGCCCCACTCGGTGTTCGCCGTCTTGAGGAACTTGCGGCGCGCGGGGATCGCCGAGAAGAGATCGATCACTTCGATGCGCGTTCCGACCGGCGCACCGACCTCGCGCTCGCTCACGCGCTTCCCGGCTTCGACCCGGATCTCGAAGGCGCTGTCCGACTCGGCCGTGCGGGTGCACAGCCGGAGCTTCGAGACCGAGGCGATCGCCGGCAGGGCTTCGCCGCGGAAGCCGAAGCTCGCGATGCGCGCGAGGTCGTCCGCGGTCCGCAGCTTGCTGGTGGCGTGTCGCTCGAGCGCGAGACGCGCCTCGGTCGGCGTCATGCCGCTGCCGTCGTCGCTGACGATGATCGCCGCGCGTCCGCCGTCCCGGAGCTCGACGCGCAGCCGCGTGGCGCCCGCATCGAGCGCGTTCTCCAGCAGCTCCTTCACGACCGAAGCCGGCCGCTCGACGACCTCTCCCGCGGCGATCTGGTCGATCAGCGCGCTCGGGAGGCGCTGGATGCGCGAATCCGGCGTCGGATCCGGCGCAACCGCCCGATCGCTCCGTGATCCGGCGTTGCGCGCGCCGTCGTTCGTGCTGCCGGAATCGGCGCCCATCGTCCCCCCTGCCCTGCCCGCGCTACCACGCCGCGGTTGGCGGCGTCAATCCCTCCGCCGGAGGATCCCGGGGAGGCTCTGACGCGATGATTGCGCAATTACATTGACATCCGCCCCGGATTCTCAATAGGTTTGTCCCTCCACTGGGTTAGGGGAAGCGCTTCGATGAATGAACCGGAAGGCCCGCGCGGCACGCGCTCGCGTGCGGCGGATCGAGCCGTCGGAAGACGACGCAGCGATCGTATCGTGGGAGCCTCGCGAGCGATCCAGGACGTGATCGAGCGCGCGGTCGCCGCCGGGGCGTCGGATCTGCCGATCCGCATCAGCGGTCCCGAGGGCTCGGGCAAGGAGCACATCGCCCGCGCGATCCACAGCTGGAGCGCGCGCGCGTCCGGTCCCTTCGTCGCGATCTCGTGCATCGGCGTGCCCGAGGCGCTGCGCGGGCGCGAGCTCTTCGGCTGCGCCGAGTCGACCTATCCGAGTCTGCCGCAGGCCTACGATGGCGGGCTCCAGCGCGCCGCCGGCGGCACGCTGTTGATCGATCACGCCGATGCGCTCCCGAGCGATCTGGTGCAGGTGCTCACGAAGTCGCTCACCGAAGGGCGCTTCCAGCGCGAGGGCGACGCTTCGCCCCTCGCCCTGCAGGCGCGCATCATCCTCGTCTCGCGCGAGCCGCTGGCGCGTTCGCCCTTCCACGACCTGCCCCACCACGATCTGGAGATTCCGGGCCTCGAAGAGCGCAACGAGGACGTCCTGCCGCTCGCCGCCCATTTCCTCGCCGTCACCGCCGAGGATGAGGGCCTCGAGGCCGTCGGCTTCACGAGCGACGCGCGCACCGCGCTGTGCGCCGAGGAGTGGCCGGGCAACGTGCGCGAGCTCGCGCAGCGCATCGCCCACGCGCTGCGCCTGTCGGGCAGCGGCGCCATCTCCGCCGAGGCGTTGATGCTCTCGGCGCAGCCCGAGGAAGTGCCGTCCTTCAAGGATGCGAAGCGCGCCTTCGAGCGGCGTTATGTCACCGGTCTGCTGCGCCGTTGCGGCGGCAACATCAGCCGCGCCGCGCGGCTCGCGAAGAAGGATCGCAAGGACTTCTACGACGTGATCCGGCGCACGGGGGTCGATCCCTCCGAGTTCCGCTAGGCCGAGGCGGCGCGCGTGTCCGCACCGTCGCACGCGCCGCTCCGCGTCGCCGTCGTCCAGATGACCTCGACGGACGACCTCGACGCGAATCTCGCGGCGGCGGAGGCCTTGGTGCGCGAAGCCGCGGAAGCCGGCGCGCGCTTCGTCGCGCTGCCGGAGATGTTCGCCTACATGCGACGCGAGGGGCAGCGCTTCCCGCACGCGCAGACGACGGATGGTCCGATCGTCGAAGCAGTGCGCGGCTGGGCGCGTGGGCACGGCGTGCGGATCCTCGCCGGGACGATCGCCGAGTCGGTCCCGGACAGCGAACGCGTCTACAACACCAGCGTGCTGATCGGACCCGGCGGCGCGATCGAGGCCATCTACCGGAAGATCCACCTCTTCGACGTCGATCTCGGCCACAGCGGGGGCGGCGTCTACACCGAGAGCAAGAGCATCGCCCCGGGCGACGACGTCGTGGTGGCGGAGACCGACATCGGCGGGATCGGCCTGTCGGTCTGTTACGACCTGCGCTTCCCCGAGCTCTACCGCGATCAGGCGGCGCGGGGTGCGCGCTGGCTGGTGGTGCCGAGCGCGTTCGCGCGCGCCACGGGGAAGGACCACTGGGAGGTGCTGCTGCGCGCCCGGGCGATCGAGAACCAGGCCTTCGTGCTGGCGCCGGCCCAGTGCGGCGTCCACAGCTCCGATCGCAGCAGCCACGGCCGCTCGCTGATCATCGACCCCTGGGGCGTCGTCCTCGCCCAGCTGGGCGACCGCCCGGGAATCGGCCTCGCTGATTGCTCGATCCCCGAGCTGGAGCGGGTCCGCGAGAGCCTGCCCGCGTTGCGGCACCGCCGGCTGTAGGCGGCCCAGGCCGCTCCAGGCTCAAGACACGTCCGGGGAGGACCGAATACGGGTGGGTCCACTGGACCGGGGGGCCGCATGGCCGAAGCGAAGATCGTCATCGCGAACGGCGGATTCGACGGGATGGAATACGTCCTGAAGGACGAAGAGACGCTGATCGGTCGCAATCCGACGACCGATATCACCCTGCTCGACGAGAACATCTCCCGCGAGCACGCGCTGATCCTCTTCGACGCCGAAAGCGACGCATACACGATCGAGGATCTCCAGAGCACCAACGGCACGAAGGTCAACGGCAAGGGAATCCGCTCCCACGAGCTCTGCCCGGGCGACGAGATCCAGGTGGGCCACACGAAGTTCCAGTTCGTGCG
>JAHEJV010000132.1 GCA_024638705.1 Deltaproteobacteria bacterium
CGCCGGCGAGCAGGGCGCGGAACCCGTCGCCGCCTTCGGCGAGCGCGATCGCGAGTCCGACCGCCGACCACAGCGAATAACGTCCGCCCACCCATTCCCAGAAGCCGAACATGTTCTCGGGAGCGATGCCGAAGGCGGCGACCTCGTCGGCGTTGGTCGAGACGGCGACGAAGTGCTTCGCGATCGCGGCCTCGTCGCGCAGGGCGTCGAGGCACCACTGCCGGGCGGCGCGCGCGTTCGAGAGGGTCTCGAGCGTGGTGAAGGTCTTCGAGCAGACCACGAAGAGGGTGGTCGCCGGGTCGAGGTCGCGGAGGTTGGTGCGGAGATCGGTGGGGTCGACGTTGGCGACGAAGCGCACGTCGAGGCGACGCTCGCCGGTGTTGCGCAGTGCCTCCACCACCATGCGCGGGCCGAGGTCGGACCCGCCGATGCCGAGATTCACGACGGCGCGGATCGCCTCGCCCGTGTGGCCGCGATGGGCGCCCGAGCGCACGGCGTCGGCGAAGGCGGTGACGCGATCGAGCACGTCGTGGACGTCCTCGGTCACGTCGCGTCCGTCGACGACGACGCCCGAACCGCGCGGTGCGCGCAACGCGGTGTGCAGGACCGCGCGGTCTTCGGTGGTGTTGATCTTCTCGCCCGTGAACATCGCCTCGATGCGCTCGGCGAGGCTGCAGGCGTGGGCGAGCGCGTGGAGGTGCTCGAGGGTGGCGTCGGAGACGAGGTTCTTCGAGGCGTCGAGGGTCCAGCCCGCGCCGGTGAGCGTCATCGACGCGGCGCGCTCCGCGTCGGCGGCGAAGGCCTCGCGCAGCGACACCGGGCCCTGCGTCCCGTGGTGCGCTTCGAGGGCGCTCCAGGCGGCTTCGGCTTTGCTTCGGTTCACGCCCGGGTGCGCCGTTTCGCTCTAGGCTTCGCGGCGGCCTTCGCGCCGCGCAACGCCTTCGGATTCTTCGTCGCGCGCAGCAGCGGCGCGAGGTGCCGACCGGTGTGCGAGCCCTTCACGCGCGCGACGGCCTCCGGCGTGCCGCACGCGATCAGCTCGCCGCCGTCGGGGCCGCCCTCCGGGCCCAGGTCGATCACCCAGTCGGCGGTCTTGATCACGTCGAGGTTGTGCTCGATGACGAGCACGCTGTTGCCCGCGTCGACCAGGCGTTGCAACACGTCGAGCAGCTTGCGGACATCGTCGAAGTGCAGGCCGGTGGTCGGCTCGTCGAGCAGGTAGAGCGTGCGGCCGGTGGCGCGCTTCGCGAGCTCGCGCGCGAGCTTGATGCGCTGCGCCTCGCCACCCGAGAGGGTGGGCGACGACTGACCGAGATGGATGTAGTCGAGCCCGACGTCCATCAAGAGGCCGAGCGGCTCGGCGATCTTGCGATGCGCCGAGAAGAGCTCGGCGGCCTCGCGCACGGTCAGCTCGAGGACGTCGGCGATCGACTTCCCCTTGTAGCGCACGCGCAGCGTCGCCTCGTTGAAGCGCTTCCCGCCACACTCCTCGCAGCGCACGTACACGTCGGGTAGGAAGTGCATCTCGATCTGGCGCACGCCGTCGCCCTGACACGCCTCGCAGCGTCCGCCCTTCACGTTGAAGGAGAAGCGCCCGAGCTTGTAGCCGTGCACGCGCGACTCGGGGAGCGTCGCGAAGAGCTTGCGGATCTCGTCGAAGACCTTGATGTAGGTGACCGGGTTGCTGCGCGGGGTGCGGCCGATCGGGCGCTGGTCGATGCGGATCACCTTGTCGACCTGATCGAGGCCGTGCAGTGCGCGGTGTCGCCCGATGCGCCGCGTCGCCTGGTGCAGCGCGCGGGCGAGCGAGGGGTAGAGGATGTCGTTCACCAGCGTCGACTTCCCCGCGCCCGACACGCCGGTGACGGCGGTGAGCACGCCGAGCGGAAACTCGACGTCGACGTCGCGCAGGTTGTTCTCGGTGGCGCCGGCGATCTTCAGGCTGCCGGTGGCGGTGCGGCGCTCGTCGGGCACGGCGATCGCGCGGCGTCCCGAGAGGTAGGCACCGGTGAGCGACTTCGCGTTGCGCTCGAGGCTCTTCGGCGTGCCCGCGTGGACGATCTTTCCGCCGAGCACGCCGGCGCCGGGGCCGAAGTCGATCACGTGATCGGCGGCGCGCACCGTCTCCTCGTCGTGCTCGACGACGACGACGGTGTTCCCGATGTCGCGCATCTTGAGCAGCGTCTCGAGCAGGCGTCGGTTGTCGCGCTGATGGAGTCCGATCGACGGCTCGTCGAGGATGTAGACGACGCCGGTGAGCTCGCTCCCCACCTGGCTGGCGAGGCGGATGCGCTGCGCTTCGCCGCCGGAGAGCGTCGGTCCGGCGCGATCGAGGGAGAGATAGCCGAGCCCGACGGCGGAGAGGAAGTCGAGCCGGCTCTTGATCTCCTTCTTCACCTCCGCCGCGATCTGCTTCGCGGCGCCTTCGAGGGCGAGCTTTCCGAACCAGGTGCGCGCCTCCTCGACGGTGAGCCCGGAGAGCTCGACGATCGTGCTGCCGCCGACGCGCACCGCGGCGCTCTCCCGGCGCAGCCGCGTGCCGCTGCACGTCGAACACTCGGTGTCGCCGATGAACTGCGCATACCAGCGCTTCGCGCGCTCCGAGGTCGCCTGCTTGAAGCGCCGCTCGAGGCGCGGGAAGAGCCCCTCCCACGTCTGCTCGAACTGGCCCTTCCCAGACTTCCCCTTCCACTTCACCTTGTACGTGCGGTCGCCGGTGCCGTGGAAGAGCTGCTCGCGTTGGCGCTTCGTGAGCCTGGCGAGCGGCTTGTCGAAGTCGATGCCGAGCTGCGCGACGAGCTGTCCGCGGAAGCCGTGCGCCCATCCCGTCTTCTCCGAGACGTTCGGCCCCCACGACTTGATCGCGCCTTCGTCGATCGAGAGCGACTCGTCGGGGATGACGAGCTGCGGGTCGATCTCGACGCGCGTGCCGAGGCCGTTGCACTCGACGCACATGCCCTGCGGACTGTTGAAGGAGAAGCTCTGCGGCGTCAGCTCGGGAAAGGAGAGGCCGCAGTGTCCGCAGGCCATCGATTCGGAGAAGACGCGGTCGCCGGTCTCGTCGGTCCACGCGATCAGCTGCCCTTCGCCGACGCGCAGCGCCGTCTCGACGGATTCGTTCAGGCGCGAGCGCGCGTCGGGCTTCACCGCGAGCCGGTCGATCACCGCCTCGACGGTGTGTTTGCGCCGCTTGTCGAGCGCCTCGACCTCTTCGGCGATCTTCATCTCGCCGTTGACTCGGATCCGCACATACCCCGAGCGGCGCACTTCGGCGAGCAGCTCGCGGTGCTCGCCCTTCCGGTTCACGAGGATCGGCGACATCATCACGAGGCGCGTGCCGGCGGGGAGCGTCGCGAGCTCGGTCGCGATCTGCTCCGCCGTCTGCCCGCGGACGGGGCGTCCGCAGTCGGTGCAGTGCTGGGTGCCGACGCGGGCGAAGAGCACGCGCAGGTAGTCGGAGATCTCGGTGATCGTGCCGACGGTGGAGCGCGGGTTGGTGCCGGTCGTCTTCTGCTCGATCGAGATCGTCGGGGACAGACCGCGGATCGTGTCGTAGCGCGGCTTCTCCATCTGCCCGAGGAACTGACGCGCGTAAGCCGAGAGGCTCTCGACATAACGCCGCTGTCCCTCGGCGTAGAGCGTGTCGAAGGCGAGGGACGACTTCCCCGAGCCGGACACCCCGGTGAGCACGACGAGCTTCTTCTTCGGGATCTTGACGTCGACGTTGCGCAGGTTGTGCTCGCGCGCGCCGCGGATGTGGATGTGGTCGAGCTCCATGGGCGAGGCGAAGGATAGCGGGAGGGGGCCGGATTCGTGATAGGGTGAGCGTCCGCTTCGAGGAAGGAACACCGATGTCGAGACGGCGTTCGTGGATCGCGGTGTTCGCCTCAGTGTCGGCCCTGGCAGCGGCGCCGGCGAGTGCGCTGCTGGTCCTTCCGCTCTAGGTCAGCCCGCCTCCCACTCCCTTCTCGCTCGTGATCTGCGAGGACGGGGCGTCGTCGATCTTCCCGGGGCCCCCGCCGGCCAACATGTTTCCCGGCAGCCCCGGGCACGCGTTCTGCCAGTCGCACGGTGGGATCGCCGACGTAGACGCCACGGTGCTGTCGGCGCTCGAGGAGATCCGACCGCCTCCCGCTGGTCGGTCTGCTCCCGGACGAGAACGAGGACGGCACGGCCGTCGGGGGGCGCACCGAGGCGAGCTGGTGCGCGCAATACGAGGTGCCCGTTCCGCGCTCGACGGCGCCCTTGCTCCTGCTCGTGATCGGCTTCTTCGGATCGGGAGCGCTCTTGCTGCGTCGCGCCCGGTAGTTCGCCTGGACGCGATCTCGGACTACCCGCGGAGCGACCGACGCGTGGACGGGAATTCGCCCGTCCAGCGCGCAAGAGCGCCGAAGAGGAAGGCCACGCTGCCGAGCACTTCGAGCCCTTCCTCGAAGGCCCACTTGCGCACCGCGATATCGCCGAACCTGAAGTAGGACGAGGCGTCGAGCAGATCGGCGCTCTGGGCGGCGACGAAGAGGACGAGACCGACGATGAGGAAGCCCGCGGCGAGCTTGCTCGCCTCGCGCTCCGCCTCCGTTGCGTCGGTCGGGAGTCGCTCCGCGTACCCGCGATAGGCGGCGAATCCGAGCAGCGCGGCGAGGCCGGTGATCGAGAACGCCAAGGGGAGCAGGTAGCGCACGCGCAGCGAGCTCAGGTCGTCGTCGAGCGACTCCTGGACGAGGCCGTGAAGATCGGCGGCCCGCTTGGTGAACGGCGCCTCCACACCCAGCACCGTCTCCTGGCCCCAGTGCGACTCCTCGCCCATCACGCCGACGAACAAGCCGGCGACGATCAGCCAACCCCACGCCGATCGCTTCGTGCGAACGAGCCGGATCGTCAGCGCGATCGCCGACAGCAGCGCGAGACCGGCGATCGCGAAGGGCAGCGATTCGACCCAGCCCCCGGTCTCGAGCCACCGGATCAGCGAATCGCGGTCCCGGGCCTCGAAGTAGGTGAGCAACCCGATGAAGCCGACGGCGACCCCAGCGTAGGCGAGCCAGGCGATGCGGGAGCGGCGATCCATCGCGATCACGGCAATGCGACCGCGGCGGCTACCGCGAAGCGCGGCGACGCGGCCGCCTCCTGCGGTCCGCCGTCGGGATCGAAGGCGGCGGCCATCACGCGTCCGTGCTCCCAGCCGCCCTTGCGATCGAGGACGTGACCGCGCGCTTCGAGCTCGGCGAGCACGGCCGCGTCGAAACGCGACTCCACCGAGACGACACCCGGCCGCGCGCGGTGCGGAAAGAAGCTGCTCGGCATGTGTTCGCTGTGCACGGTCGGCGCCTCGATCGCGGTCTGGAGATCGGTCGGCTCATCGGCATCCGCGTGCGCGAGACGCAGGAAGAGCTGGGACGTCCACTGGTCCTGCTGATCGCCGCCCGGCGTGCCGAAGGCGAGCCAGCGGCCGTCGGCGAGCCGCGCGATCGACGGCGACAGCGTCGTGCGCGGACGCTTCCCCGGCGCGAGCGCGTTCGGGTGCGCCGGGTCGAGCGACGCCATCTGCAGCCGCGTGCCGACGGGGAAGCCGAGATCCGGCACCACCGGCGAGGTGGGGATCCAGCCGCCGCTCGGCGTCGCGGCGACGACGTTGCCGTGCGCATCGGCGGCGACACACTGCGTGGTGTCGGTGCGTCCCTGGGCCGCGGCGAGGGCGCCGGGCTCGACGGGCATCGGCGCCTCGCCCTTCGCGACGAGCGGCCAGCCTTCGGGAAGGGCGCCCAACCCCGGCCGCAGCGCGAGTGACGCCGTCTTCGCGTCGACGAGCCCGCGTCGCGCGTCTGCGTAGTCGCGCGAGAGCAGCGTCTCGACCGGCACGTCGGCGAAAAGCGGATCGCCATAACATGCCTCGCGATCGGCGAAGGCGAGCTTCGCGGTCTCGAGCCAGAGGTGCAGGGCGTCGGGGCCTTCCGCGTCGAGGGCCTCGATGCCGCTGCCCTCGAGCAGGCGCAGGTGCTGGAGGAAGACCGGGCCCTGACCCCAGGGGCCGGTCTTGTAGACGGTGGCGCCGCGATAGTTGGTCGAAAGCGGCGCTTCGATCGCACCCTCGTAGTTCGCGAAGTCGTCGGCGGTGAGCCAGCCGGCATGCGCTTCGCCCGAGGCGTCACGGACGGGGATGCGCAGGAAGTCGGCGATCGCCTCGGCCCCGGGGCCGCGGTAGAAGGAGTCGCGCGCGGCGCGGATACCGGCTTCGCGCGTTCCACCGGCATGACTCTCGGCATCGCACAACGACGCCATCCACGCGGCGAGCGGGGCGTTCGTCTGGCGCTCGCCGAGCTCGCGCACCGGCGTGTAGATGGCGGCGCTGGTCGGCCAGTCGCGTTCGAAGCGCGGCGCGACGAGGGCGAGCAGCACGCGCAGGAACGGGTACATCGGGAAGCCGCGCTCGGCGAGGCCGCGCGCCGGCGCGATCACGTCGGCAAGGTGGCGCGTGCCGAAACGTTCGAGGAGCCGGCACCAGGCGTCGAGCGCGCTGGGCACGGCGGCGGAGAGCAGGCCGTCGGGGGGAAGGAGGTCGAGGCCGAGGCTTCGGACGCGCTCGATCGTCGCCGCGGCGGGCGCCGGACCCTGACCGGAGATCACGTGGACGGCGTCGCTCGCGGCGTCGCGGATCAGGATCGGCACTTCGCCGCCGGGGCCGTTCTGGGTCGGCTCCAGCACCCAGAGCGCGAAGCCCATCGCGCAAGCGGCGTCGGCCGCGTTGCCGCCGGACGCGAGCTGCTGCGCGCCGATCTGCGCGGCGAGGGCGTGGCCGGCGGCGACGCCGCCGCCGAAGCCGCGCATCGTGGGTCGCGTCGGGTTCACGCGCGAGCGGTCCGGTGCGGGGTCATGCGCGGCGTCTCGTCACGCGCGCCAGTATGGCGGAAGCGGTGGGCCACGGCGCGGGGGGTCGGGGTATGATGCGCGCCCGAGCCCGAACCTGATCGCGAGCCCGACCCCGACCCCGAAACGATCCCGCCGAGGAGCCCACCCCCGATGCCGCTCGATCCGCAAGCGAAAGCCCTGCTCGACCTGATGCCCCCGATCGCCGACGCGGGCCCCCTCGACGTCGCGACGATGCGCGCCGGCGTCGAGGCCGGCACGCTCGCGCCGGGCGACGTCGAGCCCGTCGCGAAGGTGGAAGACCGCACGATCCCGGGCCCGGCGGGCGAGATCCCCGTGCGCGTCTACACGCCCGAAGGGGAGGGGCCCTTCCCGGCGCTCGTCTTCTTCCACGGCGGCGGCTTCGTGATCTGCAACCTCGACACCCACGACGGCCCCTGTCGCGCCCTCGCCAACGCGGTGGGGTGCATCGTCGTGTCGGTCGACTACCGCCTCGCGCCGGAGCACCGCTATCCGGCCGCCGCGGACGACTGTTATGCCGCCACCGAATGGGTGGCGAAGAACGGCGCCGAGCTCGGCATCGACACGTCGCGCATCGCCGTCGGCGGCGACAGCGCGGGCGGGAATCTCACCGCGGTGGTGACGCAGATCTCACGACACCGCGGGGCACCGTCGCTGCGCTTCCAGCTCCTCGTCTATCCCGTCACGGACTGCGCCTTCGAAACCGCTTCCTACCGCGAGAACGCCAAGGGCTACTTCCTCACCCAGGACATGATGCGCTGGTTCTGGGAGCAGTATCTCCCGGACGCCGCGAGGGCCGCCGAGCCCTACGCGTCGCCGCTGCGCGCCGACGACCTCTCGGGCCTGCCGCCCGCGCTCTGCATCACTGCCGAGTACGATCCGCTGCGCGACGAGGGCGAGGCCTACGCCGCGAAGCTGCGCGAGGCCGGCGTCGCCGCGACGACGTCGCGCTACGACGGCATGTTCCACGGATTCTTCGGCATGAGCGCGATGATCGATCGCGCGCAGGACGCCGTCGACGAGGCCGCCGCCGCCCTGCGCGCGGCGCTCGCCTAGCATCTGCCCATGGAACGACGCATCCTCGTCGACGGCTGCCACAACTTCCGTGATCTCGGCGGCTATCCCACCGCCGACGGCGGCGCTCTGCGCTGGCGTCAGCTCTTCCGCGCGGACGGTCTGCACAGCCTCACGCCCCGAGGCATCGCGATGCTGCGCGAGGAGCTCTCCCTCGGCGATATCGTCGACCTGCGTTCGAGCCACGAGCTCGAGCTCGACGGCCGCGGCCCGCTCGCCGACGAGCCGATCCGCTTCCACCACCTGCCGCTCTTCGACGGCGCCACCGGCGACCAGCGCGAGCGTCCGGTGGGCGCGAACCTCGCCGATCTCTACTTCGGGATGATCGAGTTCGCGCGCGAGCCGCTGGCGCGCGTGATCACGACGCTCGCGCGCACCGACTCGCCCGCCGTCTTCCACTGCGCCGCGGGAAAGGACCGCACCGGCGTGGTGTCGGCGCTGCTCCTCTCGCTGCTCGGCGTGCGCGACGAGATCATCGTCGCCGACTACGCCGCCAGCCGCGAAGCCCTCGACGCGATCGTCGCGCGGCTCATGTCGAGCGAAGGCTACAAGGAGATGCTCGCCGAGCTTCCGCCGGACACGATGCACGCCGACCCCGAGACGATGGACGGCTTCCTCGCGCGCGTCGGCGAGAAGTACGGCTCGATGGTCGAATACGCCCGCGACATCGGCATCGTGGAAGAAGACATCGCGCGGCTGCGGGAGCGGCTCGTCGCACCCTGACGCTATTGCGCCGGGCCCAGCGGCAGGCGCACGTGGAACACGGTGCCCGTGTTCTCGGCCGATTCGACTTCGATCGAGCCGCCGTGGTTCGCGATGATCTGGTGCGAGATGCCGAGCCCGAGCCCCGTCCCGACTCCGACCGCCTTCGTCGTGAAGAACGGGTCGAAGATGCGATCGATCTGGTCTTCAGGGATGCCGCATCCGTCGTCGGCGATCGACACGACGACGCTGCTGTCGTCCGAGTGCGCCGAGACGAGGACCGTCCCGTTGTCGTCGACGGCCTGCGACGCGTTGATCACGAGGTTGAGGAAGACCTGACGCATCTGCTGCGGCGCGCACGGAACCGACGGCAGGTCGTCCTGGAACTCGCGCACCACGTTCACCCGGTTGCGCAGCTGACCCGACGCGACGTGGAGCACGTCGTCGAGCAGAAGACGCAGGTCGGTGGCCTCGCGCGTCGCCGTGCCGGCGTGGGCGAAGCTCTTCACGCTGCGGACGATCTCGACCGCGCGATCGACGCCTTCGATCGATTCCTCCACCAGATCGTCGACGTCGCCCGCGATCTGCTCGATCTCGGCGTCTTCGGACGAATCCGGACGGACCCGCTTCCAGCACTCCTCGAGATGCGAGAGGTTCGCGCGAACGAAGGCCAGCGGGTTGTTGATCTCGTGCGCGATCCCCGCCGCGAGCTCGCCGACGGCGGCGAGGCGCGCCGAGAGGAGCAGGCTGCGCTGGAGATCCGCCACCTCGCGCATGTCGCGCACCACGACGACGCGGCCGCGCGGGCTGCCGGTCGGGTCGAGGAGCGTCGCGGTACTCGTCGAGACCGGTAGCGCCGGGGCGCCGGGGCCGCGCAGCTCCGAGCGATCGGGTTCGTCCTCGGAAGGGCCGACGATGTCTCCGAAGGCGAGGCCTTCGAGTTGCTCCGGCCCGCATCCGCACAGCCGGGCGAGGCTCGGGTTGGCGATACGGATCTGGTCTTCGAGGTCGAGCAGGGCGACACCGTCGGGAAGGATCTCGAGGATCTCGTTCGCGGCGTGGGCCGGCTCGAGGGGCGAGCGCCCGATGCGCATGCGCAGCCACAGGAGCAGGATCGCGAGCGGCCCGAAGACGGCGGGTGCGAGGATCGGGAAGACGATTCCGACCATCGGAAACAGGACGTCGGTGACCCCGATCAGCGTCGCCGGAATCAGCACACAGGCACTGATCCAGCGGAGCTGGCGATTCTCCTGACGCGAGCGCCGCGCACGTCCGGTCTGGCCGACGTAGAGCGCGACGCCGGCGCCGACGAGATTCGAGAGCGATGCCAGGCCGAACAGCGGGCCCGGATCGACCGAGTATCCCCACGGCGCCGGGCGCATGCTCTCGAACACCAGCGGGGTCGCCAGGGAGAGCGCGAGCAGCATGAAGGACATGCCGTAGAGCAGGTTCGACGCCCGGCCGATCCATTCCTGTCGCGCACTCGCGGCGGTCGCGAAGGTGGCGAGCGCCAACGGTCCGAGGAAGATCCACCCCGGTGTGGAGGCGCGCGCGATCCACGTCGCCAACCCGACATCCGCTGTGGCGTGAAAGAAGAGCTGACACATCCCCCACCACGCGAAACCGAGCAACACGAGCGGGCCGGCGCGAGTCCCGCCCTGATCGTGCGACTGCGCATGCATCGCGCCCGCGCACACGGCGCAGATCAGGGTCGAAGCGGCGATGAGCAGATGAAGAGGATGCAAGTCACGAGGCTCCATCCTGTGAATCGGCGGGCCCGCGACATCCCTTGAAGAAGGGAGGGAGACTTCCCGGCGTTCAGGCGCCCAGGAGTTCGTCGGCGGCGGCGATCGCGCGGTCCGGCGGGAGGCGCACGAGGCAGCGGTGGTCGCCGATGGGGCAGATCTTCGCATTGCAGGGCCGGCAGGCGACGTCTTCGAAGAGCACGCGCTGGCGTTCCAGCAGGTGGGCCGTGTGGCGCGGATCGTTCGGACCGACCAGCGTGATGACCGGGCGATCGAGGGCGACCGCGACGTGTCGCGGGCCGGTGTCGTTGGTCAGGACGAGCGACGCGCGCGCGACGATCGCCTTGAACACCTCGAGCGAGGGGTCGGGTTCGAGGAGCGCGACATGACGCCCCGTGATCGCGGCGGAGACCCGTCGGGCGATGGCGATCTCCTCTGCGCTCGGCGCCGGCGCGATCACCGGCAGCAGGCCGTGGCGATCGCGGATCGCGTCGCAGGCGTGGCCGAAATGTTCGGGCGGCCAGAGCTTGCTCACGCCGAAGGCGGCGCCCGGCGTCACCAGCAGGATCGCTTCGTCCGCGGCGACGCCCGCTTCGGCCAGGCGTTCGGCGGCGCGCTGGGCGGAGGCGTCGTCGACGAAGAGGTCGAGCGCGTGGCCAGCGTCGGGAGTCAGTTCGCGCACGAGACGCAGATAGCGTTCGACCATCGAGATCGGCACGCGCTTGCCGTCTTCCGTCGGCGGCGCGATCGGATCGCTGAGCAGCCCGAGCCGCAGCCGATCGCGCGCATAACCGATGCGCCGGGGGATGCGCGCGACGAACGGGTCGAGCGCGGCGCGCAGCGAGTCGGGCAGCACGACGGCGGTGTCGAACCCGCGCTCGCGGATCTGACCGGCGCGCCGGAAGAGGTCGCGCGTGTTGTGCCCCCGGTATGCGAAGAAGTCGTCGAAGTGGGGATTGCCGCGCAAGAGCCCCTCGTGATGGGGCAGCGCCATCACCGTGATCTCGACGTGCGGAAGCCCGGCGCGCAGCGCGCGCAGCGCGGGCGTCGCCATCACCGCATCGCCGAGCGGGTTGGGGAAGCGGACGAGGAGGCGTTCGGTCGCCAACGAGACGCCGGTCAGAGGAAGAAGTCCATCCGCTCGTCGCCGGGCTCGATCTCGATCTCGTCGCGCGGGTCCTCGACCATCTTGTCGATCCACCAGTTCACGCCGTTGT
>JAHEJV010000454.1 GCA_024638705.1 Deltaproteobacteria bacterium
GGTTCTGGGCGCGGGAGCGTCGCGTGTCGGCGTGAACGACGAGGTCGCCCGACCGGGTGACGCGCGCGCCGAGCCGATCCCGGAGACGCCGGCGCTGGGTCGCGTTCAGCTGCGCGCTCTCTTCGACGTTCCAGCGCAGCGTGACGCGCGTGTTCGACTTGTTGACGTGCTGGCCCCCGGGCCCGCTCGAGCGGCTGGCGCTCTCGCGCAGCTCCGCTGCCGGGATCACGAGCCCGCGCCGCACGAACAGATCGTCCTCGTCCGCCACGCGGGGAGTCAACCAACTCGTGCGTCTGGGGACAAGCGGCCGACCGGCCGCGCTCACTAGAGGTTGTATCCGCTCTCCCCGTGCTCGAAGAGGTCGAGGCCCTGCTCTTCGCCGAGGTCGTCCACGCGCAATCCGATCAACACGTCGACGGCGCGCGCCAGCCCGTAGGTGACGAGGGCCGTGTACGCGACGGTGGTCACTGCCGCGACCAGCTGCACGCCGACCTGCTTCCCGATCGCGAGGTCGCCCTGGAGGCCGCCGAATATCTGCGACGCGAACACGCCCGCGAGCACGGTGCCGACGAACCCGCCGACGCCGTGCACGCCGAACACGTCGAGCGAGTCGTCGTAGCCGAGGCGGAACTTCAGCACGACCGACGCCCAGTAGCAGGCGCATCCCGAGGCGAGCCCGATGCACAGCGCGCCGACCGGTCCGACGAAGCCCGAAGCCGGCGTGATCGCGGCGAGCCCGGCGATGCTGCCGGTGACGACACCGAGCACCGAGGGCCGACCCGCCGCGAGCCACTCGATCGTCATCCAGGTGAGCGCCGCCGTCGCGGCGGAGATCTGGGTCACGACGAGCGCCATCGCGGCGCTGCCGCCGGCGCCGAGCGCGCTGCCCGCGTTGAAGCCGTACCAGCCGACCCACAGCATGCCGGTGCCGATCACGGTGAGCGTCAGGTTGTGCGGCGGCATCGGCGAAGTGGGCCAGCCGCGGCGCACGCCGAGCTGGAGCGCGAGCACGAGCGCCGCGATGCCCGCCGTGATGTGCACGACGATGCCGCCGGCGAAGTCGAACACGCCCATGTCCCAGAAGAAGCCGCCGTCGCCGCCCCAGGTCATGTGGCAGATGGGCAGGTAGACGAACGTGAACCAGCCGACCATGAACGCGAGCATCGCCGCGAAGCGCATCCGCTCGGCGAAGGCACCGACGATCAGCGCCGGCGTGATGATCGCGAAGGTCATCTGGAAGGCGAAGAAGAGCACTTCCGGAATCGTGCCCGAAACCGTGTCCGGGCCGACGCCGCGGAGGAACGCTTTCTCGAACGTGCCGATGAACGAGTGGAGGTTGGTCGTACCGGCTTCCATGCCGCCGGTGCCGAAGGCGAGGCTGTAGCCGTAGGCGAGCCAGAGGATCGTCATCAACGCGGTGAGCGCGAAGCACTGCATCATCACCGAGAGCACGTTCTTCGTGCGCACCAACCCGCAGTAGAAGAGGGCGAGGCCGGGGATCGTCATGAAGAGGACGAGGGCCGTGGAGGTGAGGATCCAGGCCGTGTCTCCCGTGTCCAGGACGTCTTCGGCCAGGGCGGGCGTGGCCCAGCACAGCAGCGCCGCGCCGAGGGAGAACGGAACGATTCGCCGGATGGGCATGGAACCTCCAGGGGGGCGGCCGATTGCTCGGCGCGGGACGCGTCGGGCGTCGCGGGCGCTTTATACCAGGGGACGACGCAGAGATGTGCAGAAAACCGCCCGAGTGGGGTCGGAATCACGCAACTGGGCCGTGCGCACGGTGCGGAAGCCGTGCGGCTCTGGAATCATCGGCTGCTGCATCGACCGCGTCCGATGGAGGAATCATGTCTCTGCCCGACGACGAAACGCCGCTGCTGCTCCACAACCCGCGCTGTTCGAAGAGTCGCGCCGCCCTCGCGCTCCTCGAAGAGCGCGGGGTGTCCTTCGCCCTTCGCCCCTATCTCGACGAACCGCTCACGCGCGACGAACTCGGCGTCCTGCGCGCGCGCCTCGGACGACCCGCGAACGAGTGGGTGCGGAAGGGCGAAGACGCGTTCGGGGAGGCGGGACTCGACGCCTCTTCCGACGACGCCGCATTGCTCGACGCGATGGCCGCCCACCCGATCCTGATCGAGCGTCCGATCCTGGTGCGCGGCAAGCGCGCGGTCGTGGGCCGCCCGCCGGAGAACGTCTTGGAGCTGCTCTAAGCCACGCGAGGGAGACGCAGCGGCCGCTTCAGTCGCGGTAGGCGCGGACCGGGAGGTCCATCTCGCGCAGCGTCTCGCCCTGGTCTCCATTGAGCTGCGCATGCACGATCTGGTGCGCGGCCCGCTCCAGCAGGTCGGCCCCACAATCGTCGATGGAGAGCAGGGTCGGGACCTCCTCGAGCCGATTCCGGATGGCCTCCACTTGCGAGGTTGCGGGTTCCGCAGCGGAGGCCTCGTTTCCACACGACTCCGGCCACTGCTCGAGCTCGGCCGCCATGTATCGCAGCAGCATCTCCTCGGCCCGCACGCCACGGGCCGTGAGGCCTCGCTTCATCTCCGCCCAGGCATAGCCGTGAAAGGCGACCCCGCGCGCCTTGGTGACGGTCACGATCCGGCTCGGATCCCGGGCGAGCAGGGCGTAGTTCGAGAGCTGCTTCTGATGGGCTTTGCGCAGGATCCGGGAGGAGTCGAATCCGATCAGCACCGCCGTCGAGAGACTCGCGTTCGCGTTCTCGACGGTGTCGAGCACCAGCTCTTCGAGGGTGTCGAGGCCGGTATTGTCGATCATGCCCCCGTCTCCGAGGTGCCACCACTCGTCCCGGTCCGCGTCACACGCCGCCGGCACCTCGAAACCCACGGGACCGAAGACACCCGGGAAGGCGGCGGAAGCCGTCACCGCCAGCGAGACGGGGAAGTCGCGTGGCACGGCCACTTCGCAGCCCGGGCGCGAGAACGAGGCCGAGCGCAGTTCGCCGCGTTGGCTGCCGATGCAGGCGTTCGAGAAGACGAACCGTCGTGCCTCGTCGTAGCTGGCAGCGTTGACGAGCAGGATCGGGAGATCGCCGAAACGCGGTGAGGAAAGATCTCCGAAGGACACGCCCGCCAGGAACTCCCGATCC
>JAHEJV010000455.1 GCA_024638705.1 Deltaproteobacteria bacterium
CGCTCCGCTTCAGCGAAGGAGCGAACGACTTCCGCTACGCGCCCGGCTTCACGTTGCGCGCGCTGGAAGCGCTCCACCTCGACTTCCGCTCCCGGCGCTGATGCGCGCCGCGAAGCGCCGTCGCCGCTAAGAACTCCCGGCCTTGAAGTGACGCGCGACGTCCTCGTTCGAGGGCAGCTTGCGGGTCGAGGTGCCGCCGTCGATCGGGAGGATCTGCCCGGTGATGTAGGACGCCTCGTCGCTCGCCAGCCACAGCACCGCGGACGTCACGTCCGCCGGCACGCCCATCCGCGCGATCGGGGTCTGCTCGAGGAAGGCGGACTGCACCGCCGGGATCGCCAGCAGGTGCGCCGTCATCGGCGTTTCGATCACGGAGGGCGCCACGGCGTTGACGCGGATCCCGTCGCCGCCGTACTCGCTCGCGGCGATGCGCGTCACGTGGTTGATGCCCGCCTTCGCGCCCGCATAGGCGGCGTAGTTCTGCGGCACGAGCACGCCGGTGAGGGAAGACACGGTGACGATCGCCCCGCCCTGCCTCATCGCGCTCGCCATGTGGCGCAGGAAGTAGACGGCGCCGGTGAACTGCACGGCGACCATCGGCTCGAGCGTCTCCGGGGTGATGTCGCGGATCGCGGTCTGCTGCTCGAAGCCGGCGGAGTTCACCGCGACGTCGAGCCGACCGCAGCGTTGGAGCGTCTCGGCAGCCAACGCCTCCACACTCTCGAAATCGGTGATGTCACATGCGATCGGGGTCGCGCCGATCTCCTCGGCGGCCTGCGCCACACGCTCGGCGTTGCGCGCCGAGATCATGACGCGCGCGCCTTCGCGCACGAAGCCCTTCGCGATGTCGAGGCCGAGGCCGCTCGACCCCCCCGCGACGACGACGACCCGCCCCTCGAAGCGTCTCCCCGCCATCAGGCCTCGTCGGGGATCCAGCTCGAGTGGAACCCGGCGACGACGCGCGCGGGGATGTGGATCTCCGCCAGCGGCTCGGCCGTGACGTTCGCCGCATCGAGGATCACCATGTAGCTGGTGTCGGTGTCGGGCTTCCAGACGTAGGTCATCAGGTAGCCGTCGTCTTCGGCGGTGCCGTTCTCGCGCGGCACGAAGACCGCCTCGCCGGGCTCGTGGCCGGCCGGGAACTTGTGCACATCCTTCGTCGCGCCGCCCGAGAGGTCGTACTTGTTGATCTGCCCGCCCATCCCGCCGGTCTCGCCACTCGGGTCGCCACCGAGCGAATAGCCGTAGCGGTTGGGCAGCCCCTGAACCCTCGCCGAGATCCGCGGGAACTCGGAAGAGTCGTCGTCGAGATAGCGCTCCTTCACCGACCCCGAAGTCATGTTGAGGCGCCACTCGTAGAGGCGCGGCATCGATTCGGGCTTCGCCGGCGCCGTGAAGTCCATGTCGGACGAGTTGCGCCAGATCTCGGGCACGCGCATGCCGTACACCACGACGTCGTCGCCCTCTTCGTAGGCATTGAGGGTGTGGAAGCAGTAGCTCGGCGCGACGTCGAACCACTTCACCTGGTCGTCCGTCCCTTCGCGCGGCATCACTCCGAAGCGCGGCGGGTAGTCGTCGCTCCAGCGGATCGGCATCCCGCCCGACATCGCGAGCTCCATGTCGAAGATCGCGGGCAGGTCCATGAAGATCGCGAAGTTCCGGCTCGCGGCGAAGTCGTGCATCATCGTCGGGCCGGTCACGGTGATTTCGGTCGATTGCACGAGCCGACCCTTTGGATCGACGCGGTGGTAGGTGAGGTACGGCGGAATCTGCGCGTAGCCGAAGGCGAGCATCTCGCCGGTCTCCGGGCAGAACTTCGGATGCGCCGTGAACGAACCCGCGAGCTCGCCATCGAAGGTGCACGCGCCGACGGTGTCGAGCTCCTTCGTCAGCTCGTACGGGAACGATCCCTCTTCGAGCGCGAGGATCTTCCCCCCGTGTGCGATCACGTGCGTGTTCGCCGCCGAAACGGCGTGGTCGAAGGTGAGCTTCTCCTTGTCGAGGGCGAGCGTGAGCCGATCGACCCCGGGATGTTCGTACATCGGCGTGCGCACCCAGCGGTTGCGATACCAGCGCGCCTCACCGTCGCGAAGCTCGACCCCGTGGATCATCCCGTCACCGATGAACCAGTGCTCGGTGTATCCGGTCTGCGGGTTGGCGGTGTTGCGGAAATAGCGCCCGTTCAGCTCGCGCGGAATCTCGCCCTTCACCTCGAGGCCGGTGAGGGTGAGCTCCTCGAAGACGGGCTTGCGGCTCTCGATCAGGTGCCACGGAGCGTCCGGGCCTTCGCCTCGGGGGTCGCGCGGGACGTCGGTCATCGGATCCTCCTCGTCGAGCGAATGTGCATTTCGCAGTATCGCACAGGTGCCATAACGCGTTAAAACATACTCGACCGCGGGCGATCCGAAACGCCGCCGTACGCCGCCGCCGACCGGATCGAGCCGACCAACCGGAGAACGCCAGATGCCGATGCGCGCGAGGGTGGCCCAGGTCGCAGGGCTGATTGGTTTCCTGCTCGTCAGCCCGGCGCTCTTCGCAACCGGGATCCCGGCCGAGACGGGCGACAGCATCGAGGACGATCTCGAGGCGTTGCTGGCCGACGAGCTGGGCGAAGCGCCGCCCCCCGACGACGCAGCGCCCACAGATCGGGGCAGGATGCCCGAAGAGGCGGGCTCCGATTCCGCACCGCGCTCTGACGACGGCGTGCGGTTCGACGAAGACGACCTCGAGGACGCACGCGACGCCGGGGATGCGGAGGTCGGGCGAAGCGACGGCGAAGTCGTCCTCCAGACGGATGCGCCGACCGCCGTCCTCCCCGACGACGACACCGAAGTCATCCTGGTGATGGCCAACAAGCGCGCCGAGAGCCTCCAGGACGTGCCGATCTCGATGACGGCCCTCGACGGCGACGCGCTCGAGAAGGCGGGCGTCACCGACTTCAGCGAGATCCAGAAGTTCGTACCGAACCTCTCGATCGAGGGCGGCACCGACACGCGCAGCACCTCCGTGCGGATCCGCGGGATCGGGTCCGTCGGCACCAACGCGGGCATCGACCCGAGCGTGGGCCTCTTCATCGACGGCATCTACCAGGGCCGCGC
>JAHEJV010000456.1 GCA_024638705.1 Deltaproteobacteria bacterium
CCGCGACGACGTGGTCGCCGTGGCGACGGGTCAGGGCCGCACCCAGGGACGCTATGCATCGCTCGCCGCCGAAGGCGAGACGAGTGGCGCGGCGCGCGGCGTCAACGTCAACGACGCGCTTCCCGCGCTCACCGACGAGTCGGGCGCGCGCGCCTGGCTCACCGCGAAGGCGAAGCTCTCCCCGACCGGCCGCTACCAGCGCCTGCCCTTCACCCAGGGCACCGACAACAAGCGCGGGCGCCTGCTCGGTCAGAGCATCTCGCTGGTGGCGCTCGCGAAAGGCGAGAGCCCGTGGGCCGCGAACGAGATGCCGGGTATGCATCACGGCCCCGCGGCAAATGGCCACGGCGACGGGCACGGCGAGGAGGCCGGGCACGGCGAAGAGGGCGCTCACGGCGCCGCGGCCGCGCACGGCGACGGCCATGGCGACGGCCACGGCGGGTCCCACGAGATCCTGCGCGCCTTCGATCCGCGCGAAGACGCGGACGAGAGCGATCCCTACCGCTGGGGCATGACGATCGACGTCGACAAGTGCACGGGCTGCAGCGCCTGCGTCGTCGCCTGCTCCATCGAGAACAACATCCCGATGGTCGGCGAAGCGGGTGTACTGCGCAGCCGACAGATGAGCTGGCTGCGCATCGAGCGCTTCGTCGGCGACGGCGAGAAGACCTTCGAGGCCGGCCGACCCGGCGTGCAGAACCGCGAAGAGCTGGGCAACACCGACATCCGCAACTCGCCGATGATGTGCCAGCAGTGCGGCGCGGCGCCCTGCGAGCCGGTGTGTCCGGTCTTCGCGACCTACCACGCGCCCAACGGCCTGAACGGCATGATCTACAACCGCTGCATCGGCACGCGCTACTGCGCGAACAACTGCCCCTACAAGGTGCGACGCTTCAACTGGTTCGACTACCAGATCGAGGGATGGCCCGAGCCGATGGGCCTCGGTCTCAACCCCGACGTCACCGTGCGCGCCCAGGGCGTCATGGAGAAGTGCACCTTCTGCGTCCAGCGCATCCAGCTCGCACGTCAGGGCGCCAAGGACGAGGGACGGATCCTGAACGCCGGTGAGGTCCAGACGGCCTGCCAGCAGACGTGTCCGACGAACGCGATCACCTTCGACAATCTCAAGCTGTCGGGGAACACCGCCGCCGCCGCCGCCGAGGCGAACTCGGGCCGTAGCTACCACGCGCTGCACGTGCTCAACACGCGACCCGCGATCACCTACCTGGCGAAGGTGGCGCGCGAGGAAGGACACGAGGGATGACGCCGCCGCCCGCTGAATCGGTCGCCGCGATGATCCGGCCCGCGCCGCTGCAGAAGGACTCGAAGGTCAACCGCGACCTGCTCCGGGTGATGGAGGGCACGTCGCTCGGCTACTGGCTGCTGCTCCACCTCGCCGTGTTCTTCATGCTGGCGGCCGGCGCCGTCTGGGTCTACCAGGTCTACAAGGGCCTGGGCATCGCGGGCTATGCGCACCCGGTCTTCTGGGGCGCCTACATCGTCACCTTCGTGTTCTGGGTCGGTATCGCCCACGCCGGCACGCTGATCTCGGCGATCCTCTATCTCTTCCGCGCGAAGTGGCGCAATGCCATCAACCGTTCCGCCGAGGCGATGACGGTCTTCGCCGTCCTCACCGCCGCGCAGTTCCTCGGCATCCACGTCGGCCGGATGTGGAAGTCCTACTTCATCCTTCCCTATCCGAACCAGCGCGCGCTGTGGGTGAACTTCAAGAGCCCGCTCCTGTGGGACACGTTCGCGATCACGACGTACGCGACGATCTCGATCGTCTTCCTCTTCGTCGGGCTGATCCCCGACTTCGCGATCGCCCGCGACCGCGCGACCGGCTGGCGGAAGGTGCTCTACACCGTCCTGGCGCTGGGCTGGCAGGGCACGTCGCACCAGTGGAAGTCGCACAATCGCACGGTGCTCCACCTCTCCGGCCTCGCCACCCCGCTGGTGCTCTCGGTGCACTCGGTGGTTTCCTGGGACTTCGCGATGTCGATCGTGCCCGGCTGGCACGCCACGATCTTCGCCCCCTACTTCGTGGCCGGCGCGATCTTCTCGGGCTTCGCGATGGTGCTCACGATGATGATCCCGGTGCGCCGCATCTTCGGCCTCGAGGAGTACATCACCGACTACCACTTCGAGAACATGTCGCGGTTCATCCTGCTGACCTCGATCATCGTCTCGTACGCCTACGCGTCGGAGTATTTCATCGCCTGGTACAGCGCGGTCGAGCCCGAGCAATCGTCGTTCTGGTTGCGCGCCTTCGGTCCCTATTGGATCTCCACCTGGACGATGATCATATGCAACGGCCTCGTCCCACAGATCCTGTGGTTCAAATGGGCGAGAACCCACGTCCCAACGCTCTTCGTGGTGAGCGTGCTGATCAACATCGGCATGTGGTTCGAGCGCTACGTCATCATCATCACCGGGCTCTCGCGCGAATACGATCCGGCGGTCTGGGGCATCTACACGCCCAGCTGGGCCGAGCTGATCATCGTCGCCGGCAGCTTCGGCTTCTTCGCCCAGTTCTTCCTGATCTTCCTCAAGCTGATTCCGATGGTCGCGATCGCCGAGGTGAAGGAACTGGAAATCCACGCCAAGGCGCACGGCGCGGAGGGTCACTGATGCCGACTCTATTGGGCGTCTTCGAACAACCCGATCACATCGCGGGGGCCGCGCGGCGGCTGCGCGACCGTGGCTACGAAGACCTCGAAACCTACTCGCCTGCTCCCTTCCCGGAGGTCGACGACGCCGTCATCGACAAACCGAGCCCCGTGCGGCTGTACACGCTGATCGGCGGCCTGCTCGGCGTGGTCACCGGCTACGCGTTGACGCTGTGGATGGCGAACGACTGGCAGATCATGGTGGGCGGCAAGCCCTTCTCCTCGATTCCGCCCTATACGATCATCGCGTTCGAGCTGACGATCCTCTTCGGCGGTCTCGCGACCGTCCTCGGCCTCTTCCTCAATGGCGGGCTTCCCAGCTTCAAGATGGGCCCCGGTTACAGCGCGCGCTTCTCGGCCGAAGAGTTCGGGCTGGTCGTCAACTGCCGCGAGCGGGACGTTCCGGAGATCGACGGTCTCCTGCGC
>JAHEJV010000133.1 GCA_024638705.1 Deltaproteobacteria bacterium
CGCGATGGCGATCGCGATCAGCGAGCTGGTCGCCGGCTCCGCGCCTTCGGTGCCACCCGCGAGCGCCACCGAGTATTGGTTGCTCGCCCGTTTGGTGATGACGAGATCGCTGACGAAGTTCGCCGCGGCGCTGCTGCCGCTCTGCTCGTCGAGCGGCGCTGCGAGTGTGACGGTGTGCCCCGCGCCCTCGAGCGCGGTGAGCAACGCCTGGATGCCGGGCGCATCCCACCCGTCGTCGTTGGTCAGCGCGACGACGAGCGCCGAGGTGTGCGCCGGAAACAATGCCAGGGCGGCGAGCAGACAAAATGTGCGAGTCACGGGCTTCATGACCTGGACCTCCATTGGAACGCCTTCCACCGACGGTGGATTCCGTCGGTGTGGCGACCGAGGCCCAGTTCTATCACGGCGCGGGGTCGCGTTTGATACGTATCGCGATCGCGGAGGGCGCTGCGCTAGTCGTCCGAGCCGCCCGGCTTCGGAGGCATCAGGTGGATCAGCAGATGCTCCTGGGCCAGCGCCGCGGCGAGGCGTCCGTCGGGGGCGCGCATCGCACCGTCGTAGAGGCCGCGGATGCCCATCGCCTTGCGCGGCCACATGTGGAGGAGCACCCAGTCGTCGGCGCGCACCGACTCGTGGAACCACACGGCGTGGTCGAGGCTCGGGCCGCCGTTCGGCCTGTCCCAGGTCATCTGGCCGAAGCCGGTGCCCATGTCCGAGAGATAGGTGAGGCCGCAGGCCTGGTCGAGCGGATCGTCGGGGAGCTTCCCGACGGTGCGGATCCACATGCAGTCGGGGAAGCGCATGCGGCCGTCGACGACCTCGCGCCGCGTCACTTCGCGGATCTCGATCTCGGACAGCGTGTCGCTGCGGTGGTCGTCGCACTCCTCGGGGCCGGGGATGCCGTCCTCGGGGACGCGGTCGAGGACGCTCTCGTGCTCGCCCGCGTGGAAGGACGCCAGCATCGAGAAGATCACCTCGCCGTCCTGGATCGCCGAGACGTGTCGCGCGGAGAAGGAGCGGCCGTCGCGGTCGGGATCGACGCGCAGGATCACCGGGCGGTCGACGCGGCCCGGGCGGAGGAAGTAGCCGTGGATCGAGTGGGGACGGCGTCCGTCCTCGACCGAGAGCCCGGCGGCCTTGAGCGCCTGCGCGGCCACCTGACCGCCGTAGAGCGCCGCGCGCCCACGCGCCGACGCGGCGTTGGCGCCGCGAAAGAGGTGGCGGTCGAGCTGCTCGATCTCGAGCACGCCCGCGACGTCGTCGGCGTAGCGATCCTTCGAATCCAACCCGGTCTCTCCCCGCGGCCGGCGATCCTAGTGCCGTTTCCGGGGATGCGCTCAGGCCGTCCGGAATCCCTCGCCTTGCGGAGGTCGCGCGGGCGGAGGCCGGTCAGCCCTTGAACGCCTGCGTCGCGATCACGTACTGACGGAGGACGTCGTTCGGCCCTTCGTAGATCGAGGTGACGAGGATGTCGCGCACGTGGCGGTTCACGTCGTACTCCATCGTGATGCCGTTGCCGCCGTGGAGCTTGAGGGCCAGCAGACACACCTCCTCGGCCATCTCGGTGGCGTAGACCTTCGCTTCCGAGGCCATCTGCTGCAGCTCGTCGGCGGTGCGTCCGGTGTCGAGCAGCTTCGAGCCGTCCTTCACGAGGTGGACGCCCGCGCGCAGCTTCGTGGCCATGTCGGCGATGTGCTTGCGCACGAGTCCGTTGTCGGCGAGGCGTCCGAAGCTCGAGCGGTTCTGCACGAAGTCGCGTGCCTCGTCGTAGGCCGCGTAGCCGATCGCCAGGGCCTGTGCTGCGACGAAGAGCCGGCAGCGGTTGAGGGTGTTGAACGCGATCATCAGACCCGCGCCCTCTTCGCCGATCAGGTTCTCCTCGGGCACCATGCAGTCGTTGAAGTAGAGCGTCGACGTCGGCGAGCTGCGGATGCCGACCTTGTGCTCGGGCTTGCCGATGTCGACGGTGCCCGCTTCGAGCGCTGCGTCGAGGTCGACGACGAAGCAGCTCCACTTCCCCTCTTCGTTGCGCGCGAAGGTGGTGGCGTAGAGCTTCTGCTCGGGGTGATAGTGCTTGATCGGAGCGTTCGAGATCCAGGCCTTGCCGCCGTTGAGCTTGAAGCCGCCGAGCGACCGCTCGTAGGTGCACTTCCCGGCCGCCGGGTTGGAGCCGGTCTCCGGGCCGGTGAGCGCGAAGCATCCGAGGCGTTCGCCGCTGGCCATGTCCGGGATGAAGCGTTCCTTCTGCTCCTTCGTGCCGAAGTCGATGATCGGCGGCGCGGCGAGCTTCGCATGGGCGCCCATCACCACCGAGAAGCCGGCGTCGTAGTAGGACAGACCGAAGGACATCAGGATGAACTGCCAGTAGCTGAACTCGATACCGCCGTATTCCTCCGGCATGCCCGCGCCGAAGATGCCTGCTTCCTTCAGCTCGTTCAGGTAATCGACGGGATACCAGCGCGCCTTGTATTCGGGGATCTCCGGGGCGTCGTCGCCCAGCTTCTTCGCGAGCTCGGCGCGGACGCTCTGGAGCTTGTCGCCATACCACTCGGGGAGACGCTCCGGCTCGAGGTCGATCGAGCGCGCGTGTTCGCGCAGGCCCTCGGCGAGCGGTCGGAAGTCGGCGACGATCTGCTGCTCGTCTTCGGTCAGATCCAGGAATCGAACCAAGCGGTCCATGGTGCACCTCGTGGAGCGGAGTGGGGGGCGGATCGGTCGTCCGATCGCGCGCCCGAAAGTGTAGGGCGGCGCGGGCGTCCCGCCTGCGAAACCCGGACGTCCCGCACGGCGGGCGCACACCATCCCGATGGCGGATCGCGGGCCTCCGATCCGCTCGTGCGTCACGCGCGCCGATGACTCGTGGTCACCGCGGATCGCGCGCCGCGACGGCGCGTGCGCCGGTCGCGACCGGCGCACGCGTCCGCCGACGGATCAGGTGCGCGAGGCGTCGAAGATGCTCTGGATCGACTGATCGAGCGTCTTGTCGAACTCGGCCTCGCTCTGCTGTGCCGAGAGCCCCTCGGTGAGCGCACGCGAGAAGCTCGCGACCATGCCCGGGTTCTGCGACAGACGCGCGTTGGCTTCCTCGCGGCTGTAGCCGCCGGAGAGCGCGACGACGCGGACCATGTTCGGGTGGTCCTGGCACGGCTTGTAGAAGCCGGCCTGCTCGGGGAGGGTGAGCTTGAACATCACCTTCTGGTCGGCCGAGAGCGCGTCGAGCCCGGCGAGCAGTTCGCGGCGCAGAATCTCTTCGGCCTGCGCCTTCTCGGGGCTGTGGATGTCGATCTCGGGCTCGATGATCGGCACCAGGCCCTTGGCGATGATCTGCTGCGCGACTTCGAACTGCTGGTCGACGACGGCCTTGACGCCCGACTCGTTCGCGAGCTTGATCACCGAGCGCATCTTCGTGCCGAAGATGCCCTTCGCGACGCCGCGGTCGAGCAGGTCGCCGAGATCCGGGAAGGGCTTCATCACCTGCGCGCCGTTCTTCTCGTCGGCGAGGCCCTTGTCGGTCTTCAGGAAGGGCGCGACGTTCTTCACGCTCCACAAGTACTCGGGCGTGGGCTTGCCCTCGACCTCGCGGTCCATCGTCATCTCGAAGAGGATCGCGCCGAGGATGCGGTCGCCGCCGAAGCTCGGGCTGGTCATGATGCGGCAGCGCATCTCGTGGACCTTGTCGAACATCTCGGCGTCGCCGGAGTAGTCGCTCTCCGGGATGCCGTAGAGGCGCAGCGCCTTCGGCGTGCTGCCGCCACTCTGGTCGAGTGCTGCGATGAAGCCGTCCTGGCTGCGGACCTTGTCGAACTGCGCTTGGTTCATGTCGATTGCTCTCTGCTCCCGGCTTGCCGGACGGCGTCCGGAAAAGGGGTTGGGGTGGGACGATCGGACCGGCTCCCCATGGGGAGCGAGCGCGCGCGGCGCCGCCGTCCGGACTTCGACGGCTGGGGGTGCCTACGGGCCGCGGCAAGGTAACGCAGTTGCGCGGGCGTTGGCCGCCAGCAGTGAGGACGAACGCACGGGGGACGTCGAGGCTGGGCCTCCTCCGACGTTCTACCTACCCCGCTCCGCTGCACGACCGAAGCGTTCGGTCGCGGCGCGCACCGAAAGAGTCACTTCCTGTCGTCATGCCTCCCATCGGCCGGTCGCCATCCGATAACCAGGAGAGAGCGCGAAACGCGCGGTCTCGCGGGTCACGGTGGAGAGGCGAGGATGGGGAGCTGGAAGCCCGACGTGGGGTCGCAGGCCGACCGCGGGAAGGGGTTGCGCCGCGGATTGGGCGCTGTCGCCCTTTGCGCCGTTGCCTGCGTCCTGATGGGCATCGTGGCCCTGGCGCCGCTGCCGATGCGCCGCGCCGTGGCGTTCCCGGCGCCGGATCCCGAGGCTCGGCTGGTGGCCGTGTTCGTGGGGGAGTCGCGCTGTGGCGCCGTCTGTCCCCAGGCGCTCGCGGTGTTGCGGACGGTGTCTCGCGACTTCGACGCCGTCCCGGACCACCCGACCTTCGGCGTCGTCTTCGTCGAGCTGAGCCCCGCGGAAGCCGCGACGAACTCCGAGGAATGGGTTCGCGCGTTCCACGATGACTTCCGCGTCCTGCGCGCCGATGAGCCCGAGACCGCGGAGCTCCTGAGCGCGCTCGGCATCCAGCGACGGACGTCGACGGACTCGCGCCTCTCCGAGGCGCATCGATCCTGGATCTATCTGCTGCGTCGCGAGGATCATGGATGGGAGCTGCGCGGGGTCCACCGTCGCCAGCCGCCCGACGCGGACTCGTTGCTCGCGCAGCTCGAAAGTCTCTCGTGACCACGCCCACCGCTTCCGACTGGCGACGCCGCTTCCTTCCGATCTATTCCGATCTACCCGATTCGCTTCGTGATGCACTGCGCCACGACTGCGAAGAGGCGGACCGGTTCTTCGTGGGACTCCTGGGGGCGCACTGGGCGATCGCCACGTTCGTCACATCGTGGACCTATGGCACGCATCTGCTCGGTTTCCTGATGGGAGGCGCGATCGCGGGTCTGGCCTGGGCGGGAAGACATTGGTATGGCGGGACGGCGCTCTCGCGGTCGCTGGTCGCGGCCTCGCTCATGCTGTTCTCGGCCCTGTTCATCCAGCAGCACATGGGTCGCATCGAGATGCACTTCCACGTGTTCATCGCGATGGGGCTGTTGATCCGATACAAGGACATCGTGCCGATGGGCGTCGCGGCCGGCGTCGTCGCGGTGCATCACCTGGTCTTCAGCGTCTGCCAGCAGTACCAGATCAGCGTCGGCGGATTGCCGCTCTTCGTGTTCAACTACGGCGCGGACCTCCGCATCGTGATGCTGCACGCTGCGTTCGTGGTGGCGGCTGCTGCGGGCTACGGCTGGATCGTCCTGCGGCAGACCGAGCAGTTCCTGGAAGTCACCGCCTTGAGCGCGGAGCTTCGCGACGCCGCCTCGGCCCGGGATGCTTCGTTTCGGGAGCTGGAGGAGGCGCGCGCTCGGGAGCTGGCCGGTTCCCAGAGCCTCCAGGATGGCGTCGACGAGCTGCTGCGGGTGGTGGAGCATGCTGCTCAGGGCCGCCTTCCCCGTCAGGTGGACGTCGAGTACGACGGTGCGATCGGGCGCCTGGCTCAGGGGCTGGGCGGGTTGTTCGCGGACCTCCGCGAACGGATCGGCGCGATCGCCCAGAACGCGCGAACGCTGGCCGACTCGGCCACGGGCCTGTCGGGACTGAGCGGAGATCTGGACTCCGTCGCCGAGCGCACGGCCGATCAGGCGAAGGGCACCTCGGACGCCGCCGCCGCCGTCAGCGCGAACCTGAAGGCGGTATCGACGGGCGGGCAGGAGATGGGGAACAGCATCCGGTCGGTCGTCGGGAACGCGACGCAGGCCTCGGACGTCACTTCCCGCGCCGTGGAGGCGACCCGCGTCACCACGCAGGTCGTCGGACGCCTGCGGGACAGCAGCCGCGAGATCGGCGACGTGGTGCGTCTGATCACCGACATCGCCGATCAGACCAAGCTCCTCGCCCTGAACGCGACCATCGAAGCGGCGACGGCCGGCGAGGCCGGTCGCGGCTTCGCGGTGGTGGCCCAGGAGGTGAAGGAGCTGGCGAAGCGCACGGCATCGGCGACCCAGGAGATCGAGAAGAAGATCGAGACGATCCAGGGCGACGCCGGCCTGGCCGACGAAGCGGTGGCGGACATCGCCGGCATCCTCGAGCAGGTAGACGACATCTCCGACCGGCTCGCCGAGTCCGCCGAGCAGCAGAGTGCCACCACCGACGAGATCTTGCGCCGCGTGGCCGATGCGGCGAGCGGCGGCGCCGAGATCGCCGAGCGCATCGAGGTCGTCGCCCAGACGGCGGAACGGACGACCCAGGGAGCCACCCATCTGCGCAGCTCGGTCGCGGATCTCTTCGACATGGCGGCTGCGCTCAAGGACCTCGTCGCCCTCTTCGAGGTGGACGCGAAGCCTCTCGACCCTGGCTGAGCCGCTCGTCCCGGCGTGACCGGCGTCATCGGCGCCCGCCTGGATGCAGACGTGCTTCCCGGATCGACTAGGATCTCGCGATGGCCCTCGTCGACGAAGTCTCCCAGCAGATGAAAGAAGCCCAGAAGGCGAAGGACGCCCCCCGCCTCGCTGCGCTGCGCAGCATTCGCGCCGTCTTCCTGAACGAGATGAAGAAGGACGGCGCCGAGACACTCGACGACGAGGTGGCGATCGCGGTGTTGCGGCGTCTGTCGAAGCAGCGCGACGAGAGCATCGATGCCTTCGCGAAGGCGGGCCGCGACGATCGCGCCGACGCCGAACGCGCCGAGAAGGCCGTGATCGAGAGCTTCCTGCCGAGCCTCGCCGATGACGCCACGATGCGCGCCTGGGTGCAGGCTGCGATCGACGAGTCGGGCGCCAGCAGCGCGAAAGACGTGGGCCGCGTGATGGGCGCGCTGATGAAGGCGCACAAGGGCGACGTCGACGGGAAGAAGGCGCGCGAGGTGGCGCTGGAGCTGCTGGGCGATTGAGCGAGGGGTTCGCTTCGCTGCGGCGGAGGGGGCGCGGCGCTAAGGTTCGCGCTGGCGATGGAGAAACAGGACCGCATTCTGGTCGCAGGACATCGCGGGCTGGCGGGCTCCGCGATCGTCCGCTGCCTGCGCGAGCAGGGCTTCGACGATCTCCTCCTCCCCAGCCACGGCGACCTCGATCTGACGGATCCGCTCGCGACGCGCGACTACTTCCAGCGCGAGCGCCCGGACGCCGTGTTCCTCGCCGCGGCGAAGGTCGGCGGCATCCACGCGAACAGCACCTATCCCGCCGAGTTCGTCCACCAGAACCTCGCGATCCAGACGAACACGATCCACGAGGCGTGGAGCGCCGGCGTCGAGCAGCTCCTCTTCCTCGGCTCGTCGTGCATCTATCCGCGCGACTGCCAGCAGCCGATCCGCGAGGACGCCCTGCTCACCGGGCCGCTCGAGCCCACCAACCGCCCCTATGCGCTGGCGAAGATCGCGGGCATCGAGATGTGTTGGAGCTACAACCGCCAGTACGGCACGCGCTACCTCGCGACGATGCCGACGAACATGTACGGCATCGGGGACAGCTACGACCCGATGAACTCCCACGTGCTCCCGGCGCTGATCCGCAAGTGCCACGAGGCGAAGATCTCCGGAGCGCGCACGATGAGCGCCTGGGGCACGGGTTCGCCACAGCGCGAGTTCCTCTTCAGCGACGACATGGCGCGCGCCAGCGTCTTCCTGATGCGCGAGATCGATCACGTCCTCGCGAGCTTCCCGAACGACCAGCCTCCGCTGATCAACATCGGGTTCGGCTCCGATCTCCCGATCCGCGAGCTCGCCCGCGCCGTCGCCGAGGTGGTCGGCTTCGAGGGCGAGATCGTCTGGGACCGCTCCAAGCCCGACGGAACTCCGCGCAAGCTGCTGGACTCGTCGCGTCTGTTCTCCCTCGGATGGAAGCCGGATGTCGACCTGCGAGACGGCATCGCGATGGCCTACGCCGATTTCTGCGAACGCTTCGGCTCCGATTGACGCGCTAGTTCGCGGCGCTCGTCGCGCTCAGAACGCCCGTAGCTGCAGGTCGGGGAGATCCGGCAGGTTCGGACTGTCGAGCGGGCCGGGAATCGGCTCGTCGGAACGACCGTCGAGGGGGAAGGCGTCGATCCGCGCCCACGTCAACTCGAGCAGGCGCGGCATCGGCACGCCTTCGAGCAGCACCAGTCTCCCGGCGTTGTTCGGGTGCAGGTGGACCACGCGATGCGTCTCGTTGAGCTTCGCGAATACCGACTTCACCCGCTCGAAGAAATCGCGCTCGAGCAGCCGCTCGAAGTCGTGGAACTCGCCCGCCAGCGTCTCGAAGCGGACGAGGTCGGACGAAGGGGTCATGGCGAGGCCGTCCCACTCCGCGCCCTCGACGTCGAACTTCAGGATCGGATGACGCGCGTCGCTCCAGTCGATCATCTTGAGCATGCTCGGCAGCGTGATCATCGGGTGCTCGTCGCGCAGGCCCCAGCCGAGGCGGTGGAACTCGCAGCCCGGGGGTGAGGTCGGCGGCGCGGCGATCGTGTGATCGAACTGCAGCACGCGCGCGCCCTGGGCGGCGAGCTCGTCGTCGAAGCTCGTCTCGTCGCCGATGCCGATCGAGAGCACGGTGTTGGTGCGCCGCGCCGACGACGGCATCACGTAGCCCCCGTCGCCCGCGCTGCCGATGCGAACCTTGGTGTCGCCCGACATCTTCCACGGACGGATGGCGTCGATCAGCTCGAGCAGGTCGGCCTGGGTGACCGGCGGGCCCGATGTCGCCACACCCGGGGCGCTGGCGTCGTGGGCGATCAGCGGGATCTCGAAATCGGGGGTGCGGGCCCGTTCACGGCCGTGGACCAGCCGTCGCAGCTTGCTCTTCCACTTGCGGATCCGGCGCTCGAGCCGGGTCTCGGCGGCGCGCCGATCGCGGGGCGCCGCCGGCGCCGAAGCGGCGCGGGGGGGCGACAAGAAGAAGCCGTGTGTCTGGAACAGGCGCGCGGTCTGCTGGAAGCTCGAGTGGGAGGTGGCGAGGATCGTCGTCTGGGACAGGATCAGCTGGTCGATCATCGCCTCGACGACGGCCACCGACGAGCGCGTGATGTTGTAGGGGAACCAGCGCCCCTCTTCGTCCTTCCGCCAGTCGGCCCACTCCGCGTCGTCCGCGAGCTTCTCCGGGAAGGAGGTCTTCGGAAAGACGACGCAGTGGGGCAGGGCGTCGAAGCGCTCGAGCACCTCCGAGGAATCCGAGCACACGAAGCATCGCTGCTGTGTCGCGCGCACCTTCTGGTAGATGCCCTCGTCGTCGACGTTCTCGGGAAAGTCGGTCTTGCGGATGTGTACGCCCAACACGCGGTGGTCGATGTCGTGCTCTCGGCAGAACTCGGCGGCACTCCGCTCGACGTCGGCGTTGGGGCGCAGGAGCGAAAGCGCCTTCCCGATCTCTTCGTCGCCGGCGAAGGACGGGATCGTGTCGTTGTAGTAGACGATCGAGCGGCCGGTTGCGAAGTGCGGGGCGTAGTCGGCATAGCTCTCGAGCCCGGTGTTCATGACCAGATTCTCCGGGGCGAACCCGATCTGGTTGTCGTGCATCAACAGCAGATGGTCGCGCTCGTGCTCCTTGTAGTGCTCGATGGTGGCGTCGTCGACCGGCACCTCGCATCGGTAGAGCTGGTCGAGGGCGGCGCCGCACCAGTTGTTGATCGGCCACGAGATGCGCCACTCCCCCCCGAACCTCTGGCGCAGGACCAGGCCGAAGAGCAGCGAGTTGAAGCGATTGCTCAGGCCGCCATCGCACAACACGTGGTGCACGACGCCGGTCTCGGACGGCGACTGGCTCGAAGGGACGGAGTCGTGCGACAAGGAACGGGCCTCCCGGCTGGCACGTTTCCACGAAATCGCGGGCGCGGCCAGTCGTCGTTCGGAGGCAGCGACGGCGGTCGGGTCAGGCGTCGCTCTCGGGCAGCGGTCCGAAGAAGCCGAGCACGCGCACGACGCGTCCCGCTCCGTCGAGTTCGGTGACGTCGAAGCCGGGAAGGAGGAGCTCTCCGTCGCGGCGGATCTCCCAGGCGTATCGCACCACGTCGTGATGGCGATCGACGCCACTCGCGCGGCGATACGCCGCGCCGGGCAGGCGTCCGTGAACCTCGTGGACGTTGGCTTCGAACTCGTCGATCCCGCGCGTCACGATGCTCGGGTCGATGAAGACGACCTCCGGCGACAGGGCCTTCTCGAGATGGGCGCGCACGCGGCTCGGGTCGGGCTCGTTCCACGCGGCCATCATGTGTTCGAGCGATTCGGGGTGTCGGGACATCGAGGATCTCCATTTACAGACTGTCTGTCGGTATAGCAAACCGACGAGCAGTCTGTAAAGTACCGCGATGGCCAGCCAGGCAGAACGACGTGCCACGACCCGTGCCCTGGTGCTCGACGCGGCCGAGGCGTTGTTCGCGGAAGCCGGCTACGAGGCGACCTCGACCGAGGCGATTCTCGAATCGTGCGGGATCAGTCGCGGCGCCCTGTACCACCATTTCGCGACGAAGCAGGCGGTCTTCGAAGCCGTGTTCCAGCGTGTCTCGGACGCCGCGATCGAACGGGCGGTCCGCGGCGCGCCGGATACGGACTCGCCCCTCGAAACCCTGGTCCAGGTCTCTCTGCGTTGGCTTCGCGAAGTGCGCAAGCCGACCGTCGCCGCCATCGTGATCGAGCAGGGGCCCCAGGTGTTGGGATGGAAGCGCGCCCGCGACCTCGAGGCGCGCACGAGTCTCGGCTTGATGATGCGCGGCATCGCTCGGGCCGAGCGTGCCGGCGAGGTCGAGGTGGAGTCGGTGGAACTCGCCGCCCGATTCCTGAACGCCGTGCTGGCCGAAGCCGCCTTGGCCTCGCTGCATCGACGACCGCGACTCTCGAACGCCGCGATCGAGCGCGCGATCCGCCAGGCGATCGAAGGACTCGGCCGAGGAGTCGGATGACTTCCTCTCGTGGAGGTCTCATTCCCGGTCGACCTGCGGGATCATCGACTCGCGGCCTTCATTCCGGGCAACCCGCGCGGCGAGACGTGTTCGCGTGCCTTCTCGATGGGCGTCACGATCCAACCGAACCCTTCGCGGTCGACGATCCAGAGACGGAGATCCGCGGCCTCACCCGAGGAATCCGTGGCCTTCAGCACGACGACCTCCTCGACTTCGGCGAGCGTCGCGTAGAGCACGAAGAAGAGGACCACCGGGCTGGCGAGCAGAACCAGACGAGTCCCGATCTTCTCGACAGCCCCCGCCCCTGGGCTGCGGAAGGCAGACGCGGGGCATAGCACACCGTCATCGTCGAACTGCTCTGATGTTTCGACGAGGAATGGCCCCCTGCTCCTGGCGGCCAGGTCGGGAGCGCGGGCGCGACGGCATGCCAACGTTTGGGCGCACCTCACTCGATCCCCAACCGCTTCATCTTCTTGTAGAGGCCCTCGCGCGTGATCCCCAACGAACGTGCGGTCGCGGCGCGGCGTCCGTCGTTTCGCTCCAGGGCGTTGCGCAGGATCCAGGCCTCGGCGCGGGCGAG
>JAHEJV010000457.1 GCA_024638705.1 Deltaproteobacteria bacterium
TGCACCCGATCCGCAGAAAAACCTCAAGAGCCGGCAACGCGAAGACGAAGAGTTCATTGTTCGAGCCAAACCAGGGGGGGGTGAGGCTCGAACGACTCGCCCCGGCCCACGTACAGTTGGGACCGGGGTGAAGTCCTTCAGGCCGCGCAAAGCGCGGCCCAGCTACCGCCCCGGCTCCGCCGCAGATCAAAGCAACCGGAGCCCGCAGTGACTCGAACGCGGAAGCGCCCTCGACCGTCGCGCACCGCGACCCCCGAACCCAACTCCTCCTGAAACTCCGGGTCGGCGAAGTCCCCGCCGAAAACCGCGTTCCGCTCTCCACCGGATCGCGTCCCCGAGCGCCACCCCGACCGCAATCCAGCAGGTCTCGATCGGGCGTCGCGAGGCGTGCGCCCGCGCGGCGCGGTCGGCCGGGATGCCCACCCGAGACTCAGCGCAGCCCAGGAAACCCCGCTGCAAACACCGACGGATGCGGGCGAGCCATCTCGCGGTGGGCATCCCGGCCGACCGCGACGCTCTCGGATCCGCGATCCCGAGGAGGCCCGCCAACGCTCGCAACGAAAACGCGCGCGAGAGCACGAACCGTCAGGCGAGCGGCTCGAGCGTCACGGGATCCAGTTCGCGGTGCTGGAGCTCGTGGGCGGTGTCGTCGCTGGTGGCGTCGCTGTGGCAGGCGGCCTGCTTGCCTACGTCGGCGCCCATCGCGCGACGCGTCTTGCCCGCGAGCCGGTGGATCTCCTCCGGCGTCAGCACGCCGCGCTTCTCCAGGATCTCCCGCTGCTCCGAAGACAACGCCTCCGACACCTTCGGCAGCTCCCAGGCGTAGCTCTCGTCCTTGCCGGAGACGAACTCGGTGATCTCCTTGCTGATGCGCACGGAGCACCAGTCGTGGCCGCACATCGCGCAGAAGTCGGTGTCCACGTCGAGGTCTTCGTCGTGGTAGGCGCGGGCCGTGTCCGGATCCCAGGAGAGCTCGAAGTGCTTCTCCCAGTTGAGCGCGGCGCGGGCCTTCGTCAGCTCGTCGTCGCGGTCGCGGGTGCCGGGGATGCCGAGCGCCACGTCGGCGGCGTGGGCGGCGATCTTGTACGCGATCACGCCCTGCTTCACGTCGTCCTTCTTCGGGAGGCCGAGGTGCTCCTTCGGCGTCACATAACAGAGCATCGAGGCGCCGTGATAGGCCGCCGAGGTCGCGCCGATGCAGCTCGTGATGTGGTCGTAGCCGGGGAAGATGTCCGTCACGAGCGGCCCGAGCACGTAGAAGGGCGCGCCGTGGCACAGCCGTCGCTCGAGCTTCATGTTGAACTCGATCTGGTCGAAGGGCACGTGGCCCGGGCCCTCGATCATCACCTGGCACCCGTGGCGCCACGCGCGCTCGGTCAGCTCGCCCAGCGTCTCGAGCTCGGCGAGCTGCGCGCGGTCGCTCGCGTCGGCCAGACCGCCCGGGCGCAGCCCGTCGCCGATCGAGAACGTCACGTCGGTGCGACGCATCAGCTCGCAGATGTCATCCCAGATCTCGTACATCAGGTTCTGGCGGCCGTGGTGGAGCATCCACTTCGCGAGCAGAGAACCGCCGCGGCTGACGATGCCGATCAGGCGATCCTTCACGAAGGGCAGGTGCTCGCGCAGCACGCCGGCGTGGATCGTGAAGTAGTCGACGCCCTGCTGCGCCTGGTGCTCGAGGCTCTCGAGCACGATCTCGCGGTCGAGGTCTTCGATCTGGCGCCCGATGATCATGGAATAGATCGGCACGGTGCCGATCGGCACGCTCGCGTTCTTGACGATCGCATCGCGCGTAGCGTCGAGATCGCCGCCCGTCGAGAGATCCATCACCGTGTCGGCGCCCCAGCGCTCGGCCCAGTGCAGCTTCTCCACTTCCTCGTGGATGCCACTCGACACCGGCGACGCGCCCATGTTGGCGTTGATCTTCGTCTGGCTGGCGCGGCCGATGCACATCGGGTCGAGCCCGTGTTGCAGGTGCACCTTGTTCGCGGGGATCACCATGCGACCGGCGGCGACCTCGTCGCGCACCTGTTCGGCGGTGAGGTGCGGCTCGCGCTCGGCGACGCGCTCCATCTCGGGCGTGATCGCGCCGAGGCGCGCGTGCTCGAGCTGCGTGACGGGGACGAAGCCCGCGGGCGCACGCCATGTTCCGTCGGCGCCTCGCGTCCAGTCGGGCGGCATGAAGTCCCACGCTGTGCGCGGCGACGGCGGCGGCATGCCCGGTGTGTCGGGCGAGCTGTAGGCGTAGGCCCCGCCCACCTGGCCCGGGTTGGCGAAGCTGCCCGGGGTGGTGCCCTGCGCGTCCGTCGACGGATTGCCGCCGAGCAGGGGGAGGTTGAACTTCGGGCCCGATCGCGACTTGGGGGGTGTCATGGCGTGGGTCGGAACGTACCACGCCGTGTGGGGTCGCTGGGTCGACGGGCACAGGGATCCGTTTGCGGACGCGGGGGTTCGGTGACGGAGGGTGCGGGAGTCCTCGGGGGCGGTGGTCGGAGAGCGTCGCGGTCGGCCGGAATGCCCACCGCGAAATGGCTCGCCCGCGGCCGTCGGCGTCTGCAGCGGGTTTTCCTGGGCTGCGCTGAGTTTCGGGTGGGCATCCCGGCCGACCGCGACGCGCGGCGCACTCCTCCCGATGTCCGAGCGAGGTCTGCCCGGTTGCGGCCCGGTCGGCGTTCGGGGACCGGATCCGGTGGCGAGCGGGACGCGGCTCTCTGCGGCGGGGATGCCGGCGTGGTGTTTCAGGAGGGGTTGGGTTCGGGGGTCGCGGTGCGCGGGCGATCGTGGTGGCGCGTTGGCACGAGTCGCGGCGGGCTCCGGTTCTCGGGCTCGGCGATCGAGGTGGAGCGGTAGCTGCGCCGCGCTTCGCGCGGCTGGCGCGGGGGCCGCGCCGGCTCGTGGTCGCTAGTGTGCCGGCCATGCGAATCGCGGCCGCCATTATCGTCTCGACGTTGCTCGCCCTCGCGGGCTGCGACCGCAACGTCGAGCCTTTCGATCCGAACGAGGAGCCGCGCGAGCCGGATCTGTCGAAGATCTTTCCGGAAGGCGCGGAGCAGGCGGCCCGGGTCGAGCCCGGGTTGCCGCCGGTG
>JAHEJV010000134.1 GCA_024638705.1 Deltaproteobacteria bacterium
CTCGGCTTCGCCTCGCTGCACGCTGCCTGCGGCGGCTTGCGTGTCTCGGGCGAGCGCGGCGCTTCGGCGCGTAGCGCGTCGCCGTGCTCGTCGAGGCGCGGCGGCGGCTTCTCGACCGCGAGCGGTGCCGCCGCGAAGCGCGCGAAGGGGCCGGGGAAGCGGACCGGCGCGCCCACCTCGGACACCGGCACCTCGCGCACGAACCCGCGCTCGGCGAGCTGCGGGCTGTCGGCGATCTCACCGAGATCGAGGACCGGCGCGAGCAACAGCTTCCGCTTGCACGCCGCCTCGACCAGCTCGGCCTTCGTCTTCGTCGCGAAGAACGCGTCGAGCGTGCGCTCGGTCGCTGCGTAGGCGTCCTTCGGCAGCTCGCCGCGGATCATGCGCAGCGCGAACTGGCCCCAGTCGTCCTCGATCGCGGCCGCGTCGCCGAAGCCCTCCTCGTGCGCCCACGCGAGCAGACGCTTCATGAAGTGGCCGGTCGACGGCAGGAACGCCGGGCCGAGCGCCACCCAGCCGTCGCGCGTGCGGTGCCGCGTGGAGATGAACGCGCCGCCCATCGTCACGCCGCCGGAGATGCGGTTCGCCGAGGCCTCGGCGAGCGGCGCGTCGAGGCTGCGGAACATCGTGGCCAGGGTGAGCGACTGCTGCACCGACACATCGACGTGTTGGCCGCGCCCGCTGCGCTTGCGCGCGAAGTGCGCGATCAAGGCACCCACTGCGGCGTCGGCGGCGGCGTGCGCCCAGGCCTGCGGCACCGAACAGCGCACCGGCGGGCTCTCCGCTTCGCCGTTCAGGTGCGCGAGCCCCGACGCGGCGACCAGCGTGAGATCGCTCGCGGCCCATTGGGCCTTCGGTCCCGTGCGGCCGAAGGGCGTGATGCTCACGTGCACCAGCGCCGGCGCGTTCGCGGCGAGCCAGGCCGCGCCGAGCCCCCACGCGGCCAGCCTCTCCGGCGACTCGGAGTCGATCAGGAAGTCGGCGCCCGCCACGAGCCGCTGCAGGACGGCGCGCCCTTGTTCGTGCTCGAGGTCGAGAGCGACGCTGCGCTTCCCGCGACTGCCCGCCCAGAACACGAGCGACCGCTCGATCCCGGCCTCGTCGCCCGCGAACGGCGCCTCGCGACGCGACGCCACCCCGCCGGGCGGCTCGACCGCGATCACCTCGGCACCGAGGTCGGCGAGCCAGCGTCCGCAGAGCGCACCGCGATCCGAGGCGAGATCGATCACGCGCGTGTGGCTCAACATGGTGGCGGCCTCCTCGGCGACGCTTCCGGTCGGTCAGCTCAGGGCGGTCACCCAGGCCACCGTCGCGCGATGCGGTGCGCTCGCGAAGAGCGTGATGAGATAGACGGCATAGGCCATGACGAAGAACCCGCCGACCGGACGGCTCACCGCGCCGCCGCGCAAGGCGAGCACCGCGAGCAGCACTCCGGACCCGAGCATCACCCACAGGTCGAAGTGCAGGAAGGCGGGCGGCACGACGACGGGATCGGGCGTCATCACCGCGACGGTGCCCATGATCCCGAGGATGTTGAAGAGGTTGCTGCCGAGCACGTTGCCGATCGCGACGTCCGCGTGGCGGCGCAGCGCCGCCGCCATCGTCGTCGCCAGCTCCGGCAGCGACGTGCCGAACGCCACCACCGAGAGCCCGATCACGCCCTCCGTCACGCCGAGCGCCTCGGCGGCCTGCACCGCGCCGTCCACCATCAGATATGCGCCGAGCGGGAGGCCGATCGCGCCGAGCAGGAGGAAGAGCCCGATCATGCGCCGTCTCCGGGGGATGCCGAGCGCGCGGTCGAGCTCGACTTCGCGAATCGCCTCTTCGCCCGCAGCCTGCTCGCGCCGCAGCGAGCGGTAGAGCATCACGACCAGCAGGGAGAGCAACACCATCCCCTGGAGCGCGCCGAGGGGCGCGAGGAAGCAGAGCCCGGCGAAGAACCCGCTCACCAGGAGCATCCAGATCGTGTCCTCGCGCAGCGGACTGCTCGTCGCGCCGGTCGGGACGAAGAGCGCCGGCAGGCCGAGCACGAGCAGCGAGTTGGCGATGTTGCTGCCCACCACGTTGCCGACGCTCATCTGTGCGTGGCCCTGCAACGCGGCGCCGACCGAGACGAAGAGCTCCGGCGCCGACGTCCCGAACGCGACGATCGTGAGCCCGACCACCGCCGGCGGAATCTGCGTGCGCCGCGCGAGCGACACCGAGCCGCGCACGAGCAGGTCGCCGGCGAGCAGCAGGTAGATCAATCCCCCGATGATCTCCAGCGCGATCAGCAAGACGAGTCGTCTTTCCCGTTCAAGCGCGCTTCGAGGGCGCGGTTCGCCGCGACGAGCTCTTCGGTCATGCGGTTGAAGTGCATGCCGAGCTGCCCGATCTCGTCCTCGGAGCTCTCGTCGGCGCGCAGGTCCCACTCGCCGTCACCGATGCGTTCGGCCACCTCGGTAAGCTCGCGCACCGGACGCGCGAAGACGAGGCCGAGCACCGTCCCGACTACGATGCCGAAGGCGGAGAGCGAGAGCGCGAGCTTCATGAGGGTGTCGCGCAGCGCGATGACCTCGGCGACCTCTTCCGCGACGTCCACCTTCACGACGAGACCCCAACCGGGATCGGCGATCCACCGCGTCGCCGCACGGACGGGCTCGCCGCGATAGTCGACCGCCTCGGTGAAGACGCGCTCGTTTCCGCCGATCGCTTCGCGCTCGGGTTCGGGTGCGCGGCGCGAAGCCGCTCTCTCGCTCGCTTCGTGGCGGCGGCCCGAGAGAGCGATCGGGCGCCCCACCGCGTCCGAGCGGACGATCACGGTCTCGCCGGTCTCGCCGAGCCCGGTCGTGTCGGCCGTGACGTCGTCGAGCTCGTGGGCGGACAGCACGACCCACGCGCTGCCGATGCGGCGGTCGACGAGGTTCATCGGAGCGATGAAGGAGATCTGCAGCTCGCCGTCGGGCGCGTGCGCGGCGTCGTGGTGCACCTTCACGTCGTCGAGGGCGGCGAGATCGTCCGGCTTCGGGCGCCCTCCCGGCGACACGAGGCCGGTTCGCGCGACGGGTTTCCCTTGCCGGGAATAGAGCTCGATTCCCCGCAGCGAATCCACCGACGCGAGCGCGTCGTCGAGGATGCGCTGGAGCCGCGCGCGATAGTCCTCGTTGCCGTTGTCTCCGATCGCGTCGAGCAGGATGCGCAGCTGGGTGCGGCTCGTCACGAGGTTGACGCGATCGCGCCACGCGACCAGCACGCGCTGGAGGTCGTTCTCCTTGCTCACCGCCACCGCCTCGAGCTTGCGCATCTGGTTCTCGAGCAGCAGGTCCTGCACCGCGCCGTAGGCAAAGGCGCCGACCGCGGCCATGCTCACCATCGAGATCGCGACGAGTGCGAAGATCAGGCGCGTGCGGATGTCCAAGCGGCCCCCATGGTCGGCCTACTCTACACCCGTCGGCGGCGGCGCAGGGGCCCGTCCGGTCCACGGCAGCACCCGCTGGCGGATCCGCGAGAGCATCCCCGCCGTCACGTCTTCCTCGAAGTCGGAGATGCCGAAATGGAGGGCGAGACGCCCCTTCGAATGCTCGATGCCGACGAGGCGCGCGTCGGGCGAGAGCGGCGGAAGAGGCAGGTAGGCGCGGAACAGGCGCGCCACCTGGCTCGACACGCCGAGGATCGAGGCGCGCCGCGGTTTGAGCACGAACCAGCCGCGCACCACCTCGAGCGTCGTCTCGAACTCGGAGAGCGCGAGCCCGGCCACCGCGGTGTGGACGACGATGCCCTTCTCGCCGAGCTCCATCTTGAACGGGAGCTGGAAGCCGCCCTGCCAACGGTCGAGGTCGCGTTGGCCGATCGTCACCTGCACGACCGGCGACTCCACCGCCAGACGCGCCGGCAGACCCGGCGTGAGCCGGGCGCGATCGGCGTGCACCGCGATCCGCTCGATCGGCATCCATGCCGTCGCGACCCCGGCCACCTCGAAATGCACGCCGTCGAGCTCGCCGCGCATCGCGTCGCCGACCCCGCCCTCCCAGGCGAGCCGGACCGGCAGCTCGAGATAGCTCGAGAGCCACTGATCGATGGCATCCGACCGCATGGCGGACGGCTGCCCCGCCTAACGCCGCGCCGTCTTCTTGCGGCTGGATTTACGCGCGGCCTTCTTCCGCGTCGTCTTCTTGCGAGCGGCCTTCTTGCGCGAGCTCTTCTTCTTCTTCTTCGCACCGCTCTTCTTCTTCTTCGGCGCGACCTTCTTCGCCGTGCCGGCGACGGCCTTCTCGAGGCGCCGCAGCGCGCTGGCCGTGTCCTTGCGCACCTGCTGCTCGAAGCGATCCCAGCGCTCCTCGCGATCGGCACGCGCCTTGTCGACCTGCTTCTGCAACGACTTCAGGTTCGCGCGCAGGTCGCGGACCGGACCGCGCAGGTTCGTGGGCAGGCGCTTCTCGAGGTCGCGCAGGCCGGAATCGATCGTGTTGCGCGCGCGCGAGCGCGCGGAGGACTTCTTGCGGCTGGTCTTCTTCTTGCGAGAGGTCTTCTTCTTGCGGGCACTCATTCGCTGTGATTCTCCTCGGGTGTGGTCGTTCGCAGAGGCGTGGCGCGGTCGATGCCGGCCGCCTCCTTCAGTTCCTCGATCGCCATCGGGATGCCGTCCGAGAGGTACCACGGATCGGGCACGAGGTCGGGGTCGACCGTGAAGCCGAAGTCGACCCGGTCGACATAGCTCAGCACGGTGATGTTGAGCCCCATCCCCGGCATGATGATCGAGACGGGGTAGGTGGCGTCGATGCGTCCTCCGGCGAGGTAAACCGGAACCGGCGATCCCGGGACGTTCGATACCACGGCGTTCGCCGGGGTCGACATCGTGGCCGCCGTCGACGCGATCGCCCGATAGGCCAGGTTCAGCACCGCCGGCGCCAGGGTGTCGCCCATCGCCTGGATCTCGCGCGCGCGGATCGCCTTCGTCATCTCCTTCGCACGCGCGGTGTTCTCCTGGATCGTGCGCAGGCGCTCGATCGGGTCGGCGACGTCGGTCGCCCAACCGACCATCATGCTCGCCACCTGATTGCCGAGCTCCTTGTCGTCGCTCGAACGGGTGGACACGGGCACCGACACGACGAGCGGATCCGCGGGCAGCTCGTTCTGGGCCTGGAGATAGCGCCGCACGGCGGACGAGCACAGCTCGAGCACGACGTCGTTCACCTTCACGTCGAAGTGCTTCTTGATCGCGCGGATGTCCGAGAGAGAAACGGTCGTCCACGCCACCGCGCGACGCGGACCGATGTCGTCGTTGAACGACAGCTTCGGCACCGATGCGGTGAGCCCCGACTTGCGGGCATAGGGAAGCATTGCGACGCCGCGCGCCGCGGCCTGGCCGAGATAGCGCGTGACGCGGATCGGCGTGCCGAAGGTGTTCCACAGGCCGCCGAGATAGAGCTCGAAGTCGGAAGGCTCGCGCGCGTGCTTCTTCGGCTTCGCCGGACCGGTCGCGCGCGGCGGCGGGTCGGGCTGGAGGTCGCAGAGCAGCTCCGCGAGGCCGACGCCGGACACGCCGTCGATCATGCAGTGATGCGTCTTCGTGAGGATCGCGACGCGGCCGCCCTCGAGCCCCTCGATCCACCACATCTCCCAGAGCGGGCGCCGGCGGTCGAGCTTTGGCGAGTAGAGGTCTCCCACCACCTCGGCGAGCTCACGCAGTCCGCCGGGCGAGGGCACGGCGATGCGGTGGAGATGATTCGACACGTCGAAGTCGCGGTCTTCGACGAAGTAGGGACGGTCGAGCCCGAGCGGCACCTCGCGCAGCTTCGACGTGAAGCGCGGCGCGAGCGGCAGACGCTCGGCGCAGTGGCGCTTGAAGCGCTCGTAGCCGAAGTCGTCGCTGACCGGTTCGACGACGAAGACGCCGCCGATGTGCGCGTGGGTGTTGGGCGTCTCGAGGGAGAGGAAGATCGCGTCGCTGCCCGCCAGTTGTTGCATGGGGCTCCTGGATGCGGCCCGGGAGGTCGGGTCTGCGCTGATTCTCGGCGGCTAGCGGGGCGGCTTCAAGGGGATTCCGCGCGAATCCCCCTTCGAGAGGACCCTTTGGCGCAGTGAACGGGGATTCAGCGCCCGCGAGACGACCATTCCCCGAACGCCGCTCCCGGCCTAGAATGCGAAAGCGCCGTACCCCCGCGCGCCAATCCCCATCCCTGGAGGTTCCCGGTGCAACAGCTCTCGGGCCTCGATGCGTCGTTCCTCTATTTCGAGACCCCGAACGCGCCGATGCACATCGGCGGCTTCGCGCTCTACGACCCCTCGACGCTCTCCGCACCGATCACCTACGAGCGCATCCTCGAGAACACCGAACGGCGTCTCCACCTCGCGCGCTGCTTCCGGCAGAAGGTCGTTCGGGTCCCGTTCGACCTCGACCATCCCTACTGGGTGGAAGACGAGGACTTCGACCTCGAGTTCCACGTCCGGCACATCGCCCTGCCCTCTCCGGGCGACTGGCGGCAGCTCTGCGTCCAGGCGGCACGCCTCCACGCGCGGCCGCTCGACCTCACGAAGCCGCTCTGGGAGATGTATCTCATCGAGGGCATCGACCGGATCGAGGGCGTGCCCCCGGGCAGCTTCGGCATCGTGACGAAGGTCCACCACGCCGCGATCGACGGCGTGTCCGGATCGGAGCTGATCGCAGCCATCCACGACACGACCCCCGACGCAAAGCCGAAGCCGCCCGAGAAGCCGTGGGTTCCCGAGCGGACGCCCTCCGGGTCGGAGCTGATCGGGCGATCGCTCGGCGGCACCGTGACGTCGCCGCTGCGTGTCGCGCGACTCGCCCGTCGCGCCCTGCCCGCCTGGCAGCGTGCGGAAGAGGAGCGCCACGCGAAGAGCTACGTCCCGATCGGCGAGGTGCCGCGCACACGCTTCAACACGACGGTGTCCGGGCACCGCGTTGCCGGCGGCATCGTCGTCGACCTCGCCTCGGTGCGCGAGATGAAGAAGAGCGTGCCCGGCGCGACGGTGAACGACGTGATCCTCACCGTGTGCGGCGGTGCGTTGCGTCGCTATCTCGAGGCGAAGGGCGAGCTGCCCGAGGAGTCGTTGATCGCGATGGCGCCGATCTCGGTGCGCACCGAGTCCGAGTCGGGAACGGCCGGAAATCGCGTGGCGACGATGAGCGTCACGGTGCACTCGGACATCGAAGATCCCGCCGAACGTCTCGAAGCGGTGTTCCTCGGCACGCAGTCGCAGAAGAAGATGACCGAGGCGGTAGGCGCCACGCTGATGACCGACGTCAGCCAGTTCATGCCCGGCATGCTCGCCGGGCTCGCCGCCCGCGCCTACACCCGCCTCGGCCTCGCGAACACGGTCAACCCGCTCTTCAACACGGTGATCACCAACGTGCCCGGCCCGCAGACGCCGCTCTACTCAGCGGGCGCCCGGCTCGTCGCGAACTATGGTCTCGGTCCGATCCTCGACGGCATGGGCCTGATCCATCCGATCTTCAGCTACTGCGGCGAGATCAGCATCTCCTTCACGTCGTGCCGCGAGATGCTGCCCGACCCCGAATTCTACGAGGAGTGCCTCCAGGCCTCCTACAACGCCCTGGGTGCCACCACGCTCGACGCCGACCCGGCCTTGCGCGCCCAACGATCCGAAGCCTGAGGAGGCCCCCGTGCAGCAACTCTCCGGACTCGACAACGCGTTCCTCGTGATGGAGGCCGGCGGCCAGCTCGGCCACGTCGCGTCGCTGTCCTTCTTCGACGTCGATCACCTGCGCGGGCGCTCGTTCCGCGACGTCCTCGAGGAGACGCTCGAGCAGCGCCTGCACCTGCTGCCTCCCTACCGGCGTCGCCTCGTCGAGGTGCCTCTCGATCTCGACCGCCCCTATTGGATCGAAGACCCGAACTTCGATCTCGACTTCCACATCCGACACATCGCGGTGCCGCCCCCGGGCGACGATCAGCAGATCTCCGAGCTGGTGTCGCGCCTCCACGCGCGTCCGCTCGACCGCAGCAAGCCGCTGTGGGAGATCTACGTGATCGAAGGGCTCGCAAACGGTCGCGTCGCGCTCTACTCGAAGATCCATCACTGCACGATCGACGGCGTGTCCGGCGCCGAGATGACCCAGGTGCTGCTCGACCGCTCGCCCGAAGGCGACCCGGTGCCGCCGCCGCAGGAGCGCTGGAAGCCCGACGCGATCCCGCCGGCCACCGAGATGCTGACGCGCGGCATCACCAGCCTCGCGCTCTCGCCCGGCCGCACCGCGCGCACCGTCTACCGCACCGCGCGCAGTCTCTGGGAGAGCAACGAGGCGCTCGGCGCCGTCGCGAAGACCGTCGGCCTCGATCGCCTGCCCTACGTCGGACGCCGCTTCTTCGAAGGCCCCGAGGTGGACGCCGACCCGATCCCGCAGACGCCGGCGCCGCGCACGCCCTTCAACCGCTCGATCACCGCGCACCGCCGCTTCGCGTTCTTCTCGCTGCCCCTCGCCGACTTCAAGCACGTGAAGAAGGCCTTCGGCACCACGCTCAACGACGCGGTGATGGCGGTCTCCGGGTCGGCGCTGCGCCGCTACCTCGAAGACCGCGGCGCGCTGCCCGCCGAGCCGCTCAAGGCGATGGTGCCGGTCTCGGTGCGCACCGAGTCCCAGAAGCAGGAGTTCACCAACCGCGTGACGCAGGTCGTGGCCGAGCTGGCCACCGAGATCGCCGACCCGGTCGCACGCCTGCAGCGCATTCATCGCGCGATGAAGGAAGCGAAGCGCATGCAGCAGGCGACACCCGCGACGCTGCTCACCGACTGGACGGAGGTGCCCGCGCCCGCACTGCTCGCTCAGGCCGCGCGCATCGCCGCGCGCACGAAAGTCATGGACCGGTTGAACCCGCCGTTCAACGTGATCATCTCGAACGTGCCCGGTCCGCGCGAGTCGCTCTACTGTGGCGGTGCCGAGATGCAGACCTACTTCCCGGTGTCCGCCGTCGCCGACGGCCAGGGACTCAACATCACGGTCACGAGCTACCGCGACCATCTCGATTTCGGCCTGATCGCCTGCCGCGAGCTCGTGCCCGACGTATGGCGCTTCAAGGATCTCTTCGCGGAGTCCCTCGAAGAGCTGGTGAAGGCCGCCGAACGCGCGTCCCAGGCCTGACGAACACACGCCCCCTGATTCTCGAGGAGAGCTTCCATGCTGTCTGGTTCGGTGCACCCGGATTTCGCCGGAGTCGCCACTTCGCTTTCGCGTATCCTGCCGCGCGGAAAGCCCGGTGGCGCCGCCGTCTGTGTCTATCATCGCGGCGAAAAGGTCGTCGACATCTGGGGCGGCACGAGCGATGCCGCAGGCAAGCCCTGGGAGGAGGACACCCTCTCGGTCTCGTTCTCCACCACGAAGGGCGTCGCCTCGACGCTGCTGCACCTCTACGTCGACCGGGGCCTCGTCGAATACGACGCGCCGGTCGCGAAGTACTGGCCCGAGTTCGCCCGGAACGGCAAGGAGGCGATCACCGTCCGCCAGCTCATGTGCCACGAGGCCGGGCTGTATGCGCTCTCGGACATGATCGACCGCGGTCACGAGATCCTCGACTGGGACGGGATGATCGAGCGCCTCGCCGCCGCGAAGCCGCGTCACACCCCCGGCGAGGCGCACGGCTACCACGCTCTCACCTACGGCTGGCTCGTCGGTGAGGTGGCGCGCCGCGTCGCCGGCATGAAGCCCTTCGGCGAATTGCTCGCGAGCGAGCTCGCGCAACCGCTCGGCCTCGAAGGCCTCTACTGCGGGGTCCCCATCGACCAGCAGCACCGCTGCGCACACCTGATGGCAAGGGGCTTCGAGGCGCCCCACGAAGTGCGCCGGCGCAACGCCGAGAAGACCTGGGAGCGCGCGCGGCGCTGGGACGGCCGGCTCGCCAGGGTCGGCATCACGTGGCAACCGAGCGACGCGCTCTCCGCGCTGGCGCCCCCCGGCATGGAGGAAGTGGAGTTCAACGGCGAAGCGTTCCGCGCGTCGTCGATCCCCGCCGCGAACGGGATGTTCACCGCGCGCTCGCTGGCCAGGCTCTACGCCTGCCTCGCGGGCGGCGGCGAGCTCGACGGCACGCGCCTGCTCTCGGCCGAGACGGTGCGTCAGGCCGCGACCGAGCAGAATCGCGGCATGGGCAAGGTGATCCCGATCTCCATGCGCTGGCGCCTCGGCTACCACCGCGTCTTCACGATCGGTGCGAAGGTGCCGGCCGGCTTCGGCCACTACGGCTTCGGCGGGTCGGGCGCCTTCGCCGATCCCGCGCGCCAGCTCTCCGTCGCCCTGACCGTGAACAGCGGCGTCGGCACACCCTTTGGCGACAGCCGCATCGCGCGGATCGGCGGCGCCGCGGTGCGCTGCGCCGACCGCCGCAGCCCCCAGCGACTCATCACCGGAGGATGAAAGCCATGCGCGACCTGAAGATCCTCGTCACCGGGCTGACCGGCCAGGTGGCGCGACCGATCGCTCTCGATCTGGCGAAGGAGAACGAAGTCTGGGGCCTCGCGCGCTTCTCCGATCCGGCGCGACGCGAGCAGCTCGAAGCCGGCGGCGTGCGCTGCGAGACGATCGACCTCGAGGCCGGGGATTTCAGCGCCCTTCCTCAGGACTTCGACGTCGTGCTGAACTTCGCGGTGAGCCGCGCGCCGACGCCCGACTTCGATCGGGACCTGCGCGCCAACGCCGAGGCGGCCGGCCTCCTGCTCGGCCACACGCGTCCGCGCAAGGCCTTCTTCCACTGCTCGACGACGGGCGTTTACGAAGCGGCCGGGCACACCGTCTTCACCGAGGACAGCCCCCTCGGCGACAACCACCGCGTGATGATGCCGACGTACAGCATCGCGAAGATCTCGGCGGAAGCGGTGGTGCGCACGGTGGCGCGCCTGTTCGACGTGCCGACCGTGATCGCGCGGCTCAACACCCCGTACGGCGAGACCGGCGGCTGGCCGTACTTCCACCTGCTGATGATGAAGCAGGGCGTCCCGATCCCGGTGCACACCGACGCGCCGAGCCGGTATACGCTCTTCCACCAGCGCGACATCCAGCGAACCCTGCCCGGCCTGATCGAGGCGGCGTCGGTCCCCGCACTGACGGTGAACTGGTGCGGCCACGAGCACGTGAGCATCGAGGAGTGGTGCGCCTACCTGGGCGAGCTGACCGGACTGGAGCCGAAGTTCGCGCCCACCGATCAGACGCTCGAGAGCGTGATGACCGACGATTCGCGGATGCGCGAGATCACCGGTCCCGCCGAGGTGCCGTGGCGCCAGGGGATGCGCGAAATGGTCGAGGCGCTGGCTCCGGAACTACTGCGAGAGACCTGATCGACCGATCCGGGGGGGATGAACGGCGTGGACGCAGCGTACGAGTGGGATACTCCGATGTTCCGGCTGGCGATCGCCCAGCTGGACGCCGCCGCGAAGCGGATGAATCTCGACGAGAACGTCTGGGAGCGGCTCCGCCACCCCCAGCGCGCCCACGTCGTGTCCTT
>JAHEJV010000135.1 GCA_024638705.1 Deltaproteobacteria bacterium
GAAAGGCGGGCAGGAGCGCGCCGTCGACGCAGGGCTGGAACGGAAGGGCGTCCATCTCCGGTCGCAGCACCTCGGCCGTGCGCATCTGCGCCGCGAGCACGTCCGACGCCGTGCGCTCGCGAAGCGCGGCGATGTCGCCCGGGCCGGCGCCCAGCTCGCGCGCGAAGTGCGCCGCCACGCGATCGGCCGCGTCGCGTCCGTGCGCGTTGCGCGCCGCGCCGCTCTGGAGGATCGCGCCGGCGAAGAGTCCGCGCGCTGCGGGCGCCGTCAGCAGCGACGCGATGCTCATCGCCCCGGCCGAGCCCCCGAAGAGCGTGATGCGCTCGGGGTCGCCGCCGAAGCTCGTCGCGTGCTCGCGCACCCAGTGCAGCGCCGCGAGCTGATCGAGCAGGCCGAAGTTCGCGGATGCGCCGTCGCCCCGGTCGGGGAGTGCGAGGAAACCCAGCGCGCCGAGGCGGTAGTTGATCGCCACCACGACGACGTCGCCGCGCCGCGCGAGCTCGCTGCCGTCGTACACCGACCACGACCCGGCGCCTACCGTGAAGCCGCCGCCGTGGATCCACAGCATCACGGGACGCCGCGCCGTGTCGCAGCCCGGCGTCCACACCGCGAGCGACAGGCAATCCTCGTTCCAGCCTTCGTCGTGGGAGCCGAGGAGTCGCGCCACGTAGCCCGCGTTCTGCGGGGCAACGGGTCCGTCGCGGGTCGCGTCGCGCTCGCCCGTCCACGGCTTCTCGGGGGCCGGCGGGCGCCAGCGCAACGACCCGGCCGGCGGCGCTGCGTAGGGAATGCCGCGAAACACCGAGACGCCGGCATCGCGCGCACCGCGCAGTCGGCCCGCCCGCGTCTCCACCGTCGGTTGCATCGCGCTCAACGTATCACGCCGGGGGTCGTAGCGAGCTACCCGCGCGCGCGGAGATGACGCACGAACCGCACCGCGCGTCGCCACCACGGCGTTCGCGCGGGCTTCGCGGCGGCCAGCGCGACTCCCTTCTCGTCACGCAGATAGGCGCGCGCCCGGTCGAGCGGCTCGGTCGGCTCCCCGTCGGGCCAGCGGGCTTCCGCCTCGAGGAACGCCGCCACGGCCGCCTCGACCCGTTCCTGGTGCGCGAGGAAGCGCACCCGACACAGGCGGACGCGATGCGCCCCGGCCGCGTCGCCTGCCTCCTCGAGCCACGACGCCGCGCGCTCGATCGCCGCGAGCGTCGCCTGGGTGGGCAGGTCGGACACGTGGTCTTCGAGCGCCTCGAGCGTCGCGCGCGGAATCGGCGTCGTCACCTCGAAGGTGACGGTCGTGGCGCTGCGCACGTCGTGGACGGGACGCAGGTGGTCGGCGAGGCGGGCCATCATCGCCGGCACCCAGTAGGCGCCCCAATGCTTGAAGTCCTGACACACGAGCAGCGAACCCGGTTCGAGCGCGTCGCCGAGCACGCACAGGAGATGGCGCATCCCGCGCCACGACTTCGCGCCGTCGATGAAGAGGATCTCGACCGGTCCGTCGATTCCGCCGGCGAAGAGCGGCACGGCGGCTTCGTGGGTCTCCGCGAAGCGGCGGGTGCCCGCGTCGCGATCGCCGGCGATCGTCTCGTCGGGCAACGCGCAGGCGCGACTGGTCACGATCTCGCCGAACGGGGCGACGTTCGCGCGGAAGTGCGCCTCGAAGGAATCGCCGGGCGCGAGCGGGAGGTCGGCGCGGTCGGCCATGAACGCGCGCCACAGGAAGTTGTCGAAGACGGCGAGGCGTCCGCGGGCGTCGTGGCCCGAGTCGCGCATGCCGGCGGCGAGGCACACCGTGCTGCCGCCGAGCCAGGGGCCGAACTCGACCACGTCGCCGCGCCCCCGCCAGACCTGCGCCCCGAGCCAGTAGAGATACTGCTTCTCTTCCGGGGAGATCATCGACGGGATGGGCGCCGGCGCGTCGAACGAGCACGCCTGCCAGGCCTGCGTTTCCATCACCCCTCCCCTGCGACGGGCACGGTACAGCACCCGGATCGGCCCGGTCCGGGGCCTTCGGCAGCCGGCAACTCATCGGTCAACCCGGACGCCCCGAAACCCGATACGCGTAGAGCGTGAAGCCCATCCTCATCATGTCTTCGGAGCGCTCGGGGTCGAACCTCCTGCGCCGAATGCTGGCCGAACACCCCGGCGTGGTCGGACCGCCGCCGCCCCATCTTTGGCGGCATCTCGCCGAGCTCGCGATGGACGTGCCCGGGCTCGAGCGGAACGTCGACGTGTGGATCGACGCCGCGCTGGCGATGACCCGGGTCGAGCGATCGCATCTCTCCTGGAAGCACGAGCTCGTGCCCGGGGAGGTGCGCGAGCACCTGCGCGCCGAGAACCTGAGCGGCGTCGCCGGCGCGGTGTACGCCGCCTTCGCCGCGCGCGAGGGCGTGGACGCCTGCGTGATCAAGGAGAACCACCTCTGGGATCACGCGCACCGCATCCGCGCGGTATATCCCGAGACGCGGGTGATCTACCTCCACCGGGACGGACGCGACGTCGCGTGTTCGGTCAAGCGCGTGCCGAGTCACGACCAGCACATCACCTACATCGCCCGCGAGTGGCGCGACGAGCAGCGGAGGGCGCGGCTCGTGCACGCCGATCTCGCGGCGGTCGGAGCGTCCCACCCGCTTCGCTACGAAGACCTGATCGAAGATCCGGAGGCGACCCTGCGCGCCCTGTGCTCCTTCCTCGATCTCGAGTTCGTCCCGGCGATGCTCGCCTTCCACGAGTCCGACGACAGCAAGAGCGAGGCGGCGAAGACGGCCTACTGGAAGAATCTCTCGAAGCCGGTGCAGTCAGAAAACCGCGGACGCTTCCACCGCGAGCTCTCCTCGCGCGAACTCGCCCTCTTCGAGAGCGAAGCCGGCGACCAGCTCGACGCGCTCGGTTATGCGCGCGCCTGGACCGGCGCGCCGGCGCGTGTCCGCCGCGTGCAACGCTACGCCTTTGCCGTGTGGAACGCCTGGCAGAGACGCCGCCAGCGCGACGAGCTCCTCGCCGAACCCGGACGCCGCGAGCGCGCGGCCTTGATCGCGAGCCTGCGCGCCACCGCGGCGACGGAGCTCGCGCGTCGGGCGGCCCCGCGATGCGGGACCTGAACCCGGGCGTCGCGCGCCGCGACGGCAGTCTTCGCGAGCGCACCCTCTCGGGCCTCGGCTGGACGGGCGCGGCTTCGCTCGCCCGACAGGGCGTCGGCCTCGTCCTGCTCGTCGTCCTCGCCCGGCTGCTCGAACCGAGTGACTTCGGGCTGATCGCCATGGTGACGGTGTTCACCGCCTTCGTCGGTCTCGTTCCCCAGCTCGGGCTCGGGCCCGCGCTCGTGCAGGCTCCCGAACTCGACGAGGAGCAGACCCAGAGTGCCTGGTGGGTGTGTGTGCTCGTCGGCGCGTCGCTCGCCGCCGGGGTCGCCGCGTCGGCGCCGATCGTCGGTGCGCTCTACGACGATGCGCGCCTGGTTCCGCTCACGCGCTGGCTCGCTGCAGCGCTCTTCTTCGAAGCGGTCGGCGTCGTCCCCGCAGCGCTCCTGCAACGCGACATGGCCTTCCGCCCGATCGCGCGGATCGAGCTCACCGCGTCGATCGGAGGCGGCATCGCCGGATTGTCGGCCGCGTTCGCGGGCTTCGGCGCCACGGCACTCGCGGTGCAACTGCTCGGCGCGAGCGCGCTCCACTGTCTCGGCTCCCACGCCGCGGTGAGCTGGCGTCCGCGGGCGGTGCTCCGGGTGGAGCGCCTGAGGCCCCTGTTCCACTTCGGCGGTCACCTGCTCGGCTTCCAGCTCTTCAACTACTGGACGCGCAACGCGGACGACCTGTTGATCGGACGCTTCGTCGGCGCTGGCGCCCTCGGCCACTACGGCATGGCCTATCGCCTGATGATGATGCCGCTCCAGCAGGTGACCCAGGTGTTCCAGCGGGTGATGTTCCCGGCGCTCTCCACCGTGCAGGACGACCGCGTGCGCGTGAAAGTGGCCTACCTGCGCGCGACGCGGATGATCGGCCTCGTCACGATCCCCGCCGTCTGCGGACTCTTCGTCGTCGCGCCGACCCTCGTCGAAGTCGTGCTCGGCGCGGACTGGGCGCCCGTCGCGCCGCTCCTCCAGGTGCTCTGCTTCGCCGCGGTGAAGCAACCGCTCGGCGCGACGACGGGGTGGATCTACCAGTCCCAGGGACGCACCGACCTGATGCGCCGCTGGGGCATCCGGATCGGGACGGTCACGATGATCGGGTTCGTGATCGGCCTGCAGTGGGGCGCCTACGGTGTCGCAGTCTCCTACGCGGTGACGCGATACCTGTTGTGGGTGCCGGCGATCCGCGTCCCCGGCCGCCTGATCGGCATGACGTTCGGGGAGTTCGTCGGAAACGTCGCCGGGGTGTTCGCGTGCTCGGTCGCGATGGCGGTTGCGGTCTGGCTCCTCGGCCTCGTGCTGCTCCCGATCGCGCCGCCGACCTTCGCCCTCGGCGTGCAGGTCACCGCGGGCGTCGCCGTCTTCGCCGGCCTCGCCCACCTGACGCGGCTCGACGCGTGGCGCGAGGCCCGGGGACTCTTCGCCGAGCGACTGCGCACCCTGCACGAACCGCTCTCTGCCGACTCGCGCGCCTGAGCGCCGCGTTCAGCGCCCGATCTCGGGAAGTCGCTCGAGCAGCTCGGCCTCGGCTGCGTCGCGAGGTGTATGGCGGACCTGCTCGAAGGACGGCAGCGGCCGACCGACGCGCCGCAGCCGCACGCCGGCCGCGTCGAGGGAATCGAGGACGACGTCGGGGCGTTCACAGAAGGCGTCGTAGTCGAGCCAGGTCACGCGCTCGGGCGCGAGCTCCGAGAGATCCCGCTGCATCCGCTCGCGCAGGCCGACGATCTGCCCTGCGATCTGCTCCGCGATCGATCGATGGCGCAGCGTCGGGTACTCGGGAGGTCGCACCGACCACCATGCGCGCGGGTCGGACGCCTCCTTGTGGCGCGCACGCCAGATCGAGAGGGCGACGTCGCGTGGATCGCGCTGCACGACGAGGAAGTGGGCGTGCGGGAAGGTGCCCGCGAGCGCGGGGATGCGCAGCAGGTGCTTCACGTTCTTGTTCACGAACGGAAGCCCGCCGAAGAGGCATTGCGTCGCGGCGATGGTGCGACGCAGGCGCACCGCCGCCTCGGGCGTGAGACCGTCCGCGCCGACGTAGGCGTCGCGCGGGAAGAAACGCATCCACACGCCACCCGCTTCGCGCGGCGCATTCGCCCCCCGCACCTTGCCATAGACGCTCGCGAAGTCAGAGACGTAGGCGCCGTGGCGCAGGCGCTGCGCGGCCGAGACGAGCGCGGGCGCTTGCGGATTCCGCCCGACGCCGTGCGTGAAGTACGCGACGCGCGTCCGCGCCACCACCGCCTGGCTGACCAGCGTCGTGCCGGAACGCGGAAGCCCGAGAATGAAGAGCACCGGCTGCCGGCATTGCCAGGGTGCGGCCAACAAAGCGCGCTCGACACCCGCGACCCACCGCGTCCGATTCATCGCCAGAAGCTCCGCAGCTTCTTCGACGCGGTTTCGCGCGCGCCCGGTCCGCGCAGATCGATCACGTTCGCCGGCACCGCCGTGCTTCCGTGGCTCTGCTTGAACCTGCGCGTGCCCTCGTTGCCGCCGCTCGGGTGGAAGTCGTAGTAGCGGCCTCCCCTTCCCAGCGCATCGAGGACGACGCGATGGACGAGAAAGTTGCGCGCGCCGGAAGAGAAGAAGCGCTCGTCGAATGCGGCATGCCACTCGATGACATGGCCCGCGTGGTCGAAGTTCACGCTGCCGCCGACGATCTCGTCCCCACTCGTCACGAGCCACAGCTTCGCCGCGTCGCTCCGGAGGTCGTGGAGGGCGCGGAAGAGCGCGCGTGGATAGGTCGTCGTCGCGCGATCGCCCCAACGGGCGAGCGCCTGCTCGTAGAGGCCGTAGTAGCGCTCCCAGTCGTCCCAGGACGTCGCCCGCCGCACGGCGAGGCCGGCGCGCACCGCCTTGCGGATCTTGTTCCGCACGGTCGGCTTGTAGCCACGCTCGAGGTCCTCCTCGCCGGCGAGCTCTTCGAGCATCAGCACCTCGGTCGTGTCGCGGCGGGTCGCGTAGCCGTCGAGCACGTCGCGATGGACGGAGAAAGGCGCGATCCGCCAGGTGAAGGTGCGCAGGTGCGTGGTCGCCCAGTCGACGATCGCATGGGCCTGATCGCGATCGAGCCCGTCGGGCGCGAGCCAGCCGGCATAACAACCGGCCACGCTCACGTCGTGCCGGGTCGCGAGCCCCCGCCAACGACGCCACGCGAGCAGGGGAAGCAGCGCGGTCCGGCCGTCCTCGAAGACGAACTTCCTCACCGCGACGTCCAGGCGCGGGTCGATCGACGCGTAGGCGTGAAGCCAGGCCGGGGTCTGGAAGAAAGTGACGCCCGCGCCGGCTTCGGCGGCGCGTTCCCACTCGTCCCGCTCGACCCCCTCTGCGACTTCGAAGGCCATCGCGTTCAGCCGGAGACGACCGAACACGCCGCCGCGATGCGCCGCACCGCGGTGATCACGTCTTCCACGTCGTCGTCGCCGAGCGCCGGCGAGAGCGGCAGGGAGACCGTGCGACGGCCGATGTCCTCGGCCACGCGGAAGTCGCCGAGGCGGCAGTGGAGCTGCTTGCGGTAGAAGGCGTGCTCGGGGATCGCGCGGTAGTGCACGCCGCTGCCGATGCCCTCGGCGTGGAGCGCGGTGAGGAAGCGGTCGCGCGAGAGCATCCAGCGGTCGCGTTCGAGGAGCACCGTGTAGAGGTGGCGCGCGTGGCGCGTGCCGGGCTCGGGCGGGAGCGGCGTCTCGAGCGGGAGGTCGGCGAAGGCCTCGTCGTAGCGGCGCCAGATCTCCTCGCGGCGCACGAGGCCCGTCTCGATCTTCGCGAGCTGGTGGAGGCCGAGCGACGCCTGGAGGTCGGTCATGTTGAACTTGAAGCCGGCGCCGACGACGTCGTAGTGCTGGTAGCCGTCGTCGCCGAAGCGCTTCCACGCGTCGACGCTCATGCCGTGGAGCGCCATCACCTTCACGCGCGCGGCGAACTCGGCATCGTCCGTGACGAGCATGCCGCCCTCGGCGGTCACGAGATTCTTCGTCACGTAGAAGGAGAACGCGCCGGCCTGGCCGTGGGTACCGACGTGCCGACCGTCTTCGGTCTTCGTCTCGATCGCGTGGGCGCAGTCTTCGATCAGCGCCAGACCGTGTTCATCGGCGATCGTGCGCAGCGCTTCCATGTCGCACGCGCGGCCGGCGAGATGCACCGGCAGGATCGCGCGGGTCTTCTTCGTGATCCGCTTCGCCACCTGCTCCGGGTCGAGGTTGCCCGTTTCCGGATCGCAGTCGGCGAGCACCGGCGTGGCGCCGGTGTGGAGGATCGCGTTGAGGGTGGCGCAGAAGGTCATCGGCGTGGTGATCACTTCGTCGCCGGGCCCGATGCCGCTGGCCTGGATCGCGAGGTGCAGGGCCGCGGTGCAAGAAGAGACGGCCACCGCGTGCTCGGCGCCGATGTAGCGCGCGAACTCGGCTTCGAAGCGAGCGACCTTCGGACCGGTGCCGATCCAGCCGCTGCGCAGCGTGTCGACGACCTCGGCGATCTCCTCCTCGCCGATCGCGGGACGACCGAACACGAGGTAGCGATCCGCTTCGCGGACGGGCTTCCCGCCCATGAACGCAGGCTGGGTGTCGATCGGGCGCAGGGCACATACCTCCATCCTGCTCTTCGGCAGGAAGGACGGGCGACTCGACCGCTTTCTTCCGCCTACTGAGCGGCGCGGCGGGAGCCGGAAGAGGCGGCGATGTGCTCGAGATAGCGGGTCTCGAGGCGCGCCCCCTCGCCCGCGACGCCGTGGTGCCGCTTCACATGGTCGCGCCCCGCGCGGCCCATCGCCGCCCAGCGATCGGGCGCGTCGAGCAGCGCGCGCAGGTTCTCGGCGAGCGCGTCGACGTCGCCCTGGGGCGAGATCAGGGCGCTGCGTCCCGAGTCGACGACGTTCGGGATGTCGGCGTGGTCGGTCGTCGCGATCGGGACGCCGCTCGCCTGGGCTTCGAGCAGCGTCGTGGGGGCGCCGCCTTCCGAATCGCCGTCCGGCGCGGTGACGCTCGGCTGCACGAAGACGTCGCAGCGATCGAGCTCGGCGCGGAGCGTCTCGTGGGAGATCATGCCGAGCTTCTGCACGACGTCGCCGAGGTGCAGGCGCGCGATCGCGGCGTCGACTTCGGCGCGCTGCGGACCGTCGCCGGCGATGCGGAACACGAGGTCGGGGTGGTGTTCGCGCGCGATCGCGACGGCGGCGAGCGCGTCGAGCAGGCCCTTCTTCGCGGTGAAGCGCGCGCAGAAGAAGAGCGTCGCCGGACGACCCTCCGTCGGCTTGCGCTCGCGGAACGAATAGCGCGCGGGATCGATCGCGATGCGCTGGGTCGCGATCTTCTCCGCCGGGCAGCCGAGGGCGCGCAGGCTCTCGCCGAGGGCCGGCCCCTCGACGAGCAGCGCGTCGGCCTCGTCGAAGAGCGCGCGGAACTTCTCGCGCCAGGCCGGGATGCGGCCGAGGCGCGACGCATCGTGCCCGTAGAAGGACGTGAAGAGCGGCAGTCCGCTCGCGCGCGCGACGGGCAGGAGCGAGACGCCGACGTCACCGAAGTGCGCGTGGAGGAGTCGCGCCTCGTGGCGTTCGAGCCAGGGAAGCACGCGGCGCGCGGCGAATCCCGGGTCCCACGCCTCGCCGCCGAGGCGCAGTCGCGCGCGACGCCAGCGCGAGGCGAGGCTGCCCGGCGGATAGAGCGAGAGCACCGGGCCGTCGTGGGGGAACGCGTCGGCGCGGGCGCGCTCGTAGCCCACGAGCAGCGGACGCGTGCGCTGCGCGCTGCGCACGGTGTTGAAGAGGAAGGTCTCGGTCGCGTGGTACCAGACGGGCCGGAAGTGGGCGACGGACGGACAGGTCGCGTCGCCGTACGACCCTTCCGGTTTCGTCGTCACGCTTCCCGAAAAGCTTCCCAAACGGGTTCCGAAAAAGCCCAACGGCCCCCCTCGCCCTACACCGATCGGCCGAAGTCGCAGCGCGCTTGATCCGGGGTGGAAGCGCCTCGGAGGGCCCCGCCTCAATCCCGCCGCGCCGCGCGCCGATCCACAGGACGGGGGGAACGTGGATCGCGTCGATCTCTGTGTGATCACCTGCCAGCGTCCGCGCTCGCTGCGTCGACTGCTCGGCGCGCTCCAGGAGCTGCGCGTGCCGGACGACTGCTCCGTGCGCGTCGTCGTCGTCGACAACGACGCGGACGAGTCCGCGCGATCCGTCTGCCGCGAAGCCGCCACCTGGCTGTGCTGGCCCCTCCACTACACGACGGAGAAGCGGCGCGGCATCCCCCACGCGCGCAACAAGGCGCTGGCCACGGCGCTGCCCCACGCGGACTTCGTCGCCTTCCTCGACGACGACGAAACCCCCGATCCCCTCTGGCTCACCCATCTCTGGCGTGCGCAACACACTCACGAAGCCGCCGCGGTGACCGGACCCGCCCTGCCCGCCTTCGAGACGCCGCCGCCGCGGTGGATCCCGGAGAGCCGGCTGTTCGACGGTCCGCGCCACGAGACCGGCACGCGCGTGTCCGTCGCCTACACCAACAACGTGCTGGTCGCGACGCGCGCTCTCGAAGCGATGCCCGCGCTCTTCGACGAGCGTCTCGCCCTCACCGGATCGAGCGACTCGGAGTTCTTCACCCGATTCGCCCGCGCCGGGCACGCGATCGTGTGGTGCGACGAAGCGCGCACCCAGGAGTGGATCCCCGCGTCGCGCGCTCGACTCGGTTGGCTGCTGCGTCGCGCACTGCGGACGGGCAGCACCCAGACCGTCGTCGAGGCCCGCGACGCCGGGCGCACGGCGGCACTGCGGATCGTGGCGCACGGACTGTGGTGCATCGCCCGCGGCGTGAGCGCCGCACTCGCGCACCTCCCCCTCGATCACGGCGCGGCGGCGCGCGGCGCCGCCCTCGCCGCGGCGGGCGTCGGCCGCCTCGCCGGCCTCACCGGCTGGGCGTACCCGGAATACCGGAGGATCCACGGGGCGTAGGGTCGCTTCTCCTCAATCCGAGGCGCCCCCGAGCCGATCCACACCCCGTGCAGGGACACGCAAAGAAGTGGGCGATCGCCGCGGCGCTGCTCGCCTTCGCCTTCCTGCGGCTCTCCGCCGTCGACCGGGTCGCGTTCAACTGGGACGAATTCGCGATCTGGAACGACGTGGTGAAGACCGCCGAAGAAGGCGTGCTCCACAGCGGCGGCCACGCCGGGTTGCCGCAGGCCGTGCTGGCGCCGCTCGCCGAGGAGTGCACCGACGAGATCACCGTCGCTCGCCACGGACGCATCGCCTGGCTCGCGCTCACCTGGGTCGCGTTGGGCGGCGCGTTCGCCCTCCTCCTCCAGCTCCTCCCCGACACGCGACACCGCGTACACGACGCCGCGCTCGGCACGGCGCTGCTCGGACTGGCGCCGGTCTTCCTCGAATGGTCGATCCAGGTACGCACCGACCAGGTGGCGCTCGCCGGCGGCGCGTGGGGTGCGGCGGCGCTCGTCGCGTCGCGTCGACGGCCCTGGCTCGCACTCGTCGCGGGCCTGTGCTTCGGCGTCGGCTGGCTCGGGACCCAGAAGATCGCGTACATCGTCGCACTCGCGGGCGTGCTCACCGTCGGAGATCTCTTCGTGCGCCGCGAGTGGCGTTGGCCGCGCGAGGCGGCGCGCGCCGCGGCACTCGCCGTCGGCGGCGCCGTCGTCGTCCTCGGCTGGGCGGCGTTCGTCTCCGCGGCGTTCGCCGTGCGCGAGTCCCATCCGGCGCTCTCCGGCGCCGAGTCGGTCGGCGGCTACCTCGACCTGTTCACCTTCTACCGCAAGACGATCGGCTTCTCGCAGTACGTCGCCGCGCTGCCGATGCTCGCGATCCACGTAGCACTCTTCGGCGCGATGGTCGTCGTCACCCTCGTCGCGCCCGTCGCGCGCGATCGTCGGCTCGCCGTCGCCTGGGCGGCCGCGGCCGTCGCGTTCGCCGTCGGCGCCTTCCACGGCGCGGCCTTCGCCTACTTCCTGATGATCCTCGGCTTCCTCGTCTGCACCGCGCTCACGCTCGCGCTGCCCGCGATCCGCGCCGCACTCGACGCGTCGCTTCCCGACGCCACGCGGCTCGCGACGCCCGTGGTGTGGGGCGGGCTCGTGCTCTTCGCCAGCCTGCACACGATCGACAGCCTGCGCGACACCCAGGCCGTGCAGCGCGAAAGCCTCGCGTTCGTCCATCGCAACTTCGCGCCCGACGACGCGGGCTTCCACCCCGAGAAGGCGCTCTTCTGCAACGCGAGCCAGCCGATGCGGATGTTCTTCTCGCAGCACATCTACGAGGAGTTCGAGCACGAGGGGCGCGAGCGCGCGATCGCACGCACGATCCGCCGCTTCCGCGAGAAACCGATCTACTA
>JAHEJV010000458.1 GCA_024638705.1 Deltaproteobacteria bacterium
GGCGTGAGGATCGCCTCGCCATTCGCGACGCGGCCGAGCCACGCGTTCTTCTGCTCGTCGCTGCCGGCGGCGAGCAGCACGCCGGCGGACACGATGCACGAGACGAAGTGCGGCGTGGGCGCCATCGCGCGGCCGAACTCCTCGTAGACGAGCGCGGCGTCGAGCAGCGACTGCCCCGACCCGCCGTACTCCTCGGGGATCCGGATCCCGGTGAGACCGAGCTCGGAGAGCTGCTTCCACAGCCCGTCCGGGTAGCCCTTCGGATCGTCCTCGATCTGGCGGACGACTTCGACCGGGCAGTGCTCGGCGAGCATCGCGCGGGTCATGTCCTGAACGAGTTGCTGTTCTTCGCTGAAATCGAGATCCATGGCTGTTTTCCTTCGCTCGGCTTCCCGCCGTTTTTCTTCGCTCGGCTGCGCCTCGCTGCGCGCGCCCTTCGGGCGCTTGCGGGGGAGCCTGTTCGGTCGGTTTTCTAGGCCGCGGCGCGCGGCTTCCAGTCGTCGCCGGCGCGCTTCCAGGGGTTGTCGCCTTCGGAGGCGGGAATCGCGACGCGGGCGGTGCACACCGTAGTGATGCGGCCACCGGAGGTGAGCGTCAGCTCCACCTCGGCCCAGGCACAGCCCTGGTCGTCGCTGTCCGTGGCTTTCACCTCGCCGGTGAACACCATCGTCTCGCCGGGGAACACGCTGTCCTTCATGCGAAAGCGGATCCAGCCCATGCGACCGAACGGCCCCGTCCAGTCGGTGACGTAGCGCTCGAACCACGCGGCGAGGTTCGGCGTGTTCATGAAGATGTCCTGCACGCCGTTGCGCTCGGTGGCGAACTTGTAGTCGTGGTGCTGGGGACGCCAGTCGCGCGCCGCCATCGCGCCGAGCACGATGTCCACCGGCTCGACGTCGATCGACAGCTCGGGCAGCGCATCGCCCACCTCCACCTGTTCTGCGGTCAACACGTGCACGTCCATCACTCGCCCCTCCGGTAGCCGAAGCCCGTGTAGCTCTCGGTGGCCATCCACTCGTCGTTCTGGTTGACGTATTCGACGTCGATGTCCCAGAAGCGGCCCTTGCCGAGCTTCGTCGTCTTCGGCGAGCTGACGTTGCGCAGCACCTGCCAGGTGCGCAGCCGATCCCCCGGACGCACCGGCGCTCCGAAGGTGATCGTGTTGTCGCTCATCACCGCCTCTGGGAGATCGAAGGCCTCCTTCAGGTCGAAGTGCACCTGGAGCGGCACGGCGCCCTCCCCTTCCACGCGGCCCGGCGCCCAGTGATGCGGCCGGAACCACACCGAGATCATCGCGGGCGGCGCGATCGGACCGCCGGTGATCTCGGCCGCGACCTTGTCGTCCCAGAAGATCGGGTTGCCGTTCCGCACCGACGAGCAGGTGGTGAAGATGTAGCCGCGTTCGACATCGAAATCGCCGTCCATCTCGTAGCGCTTCTGGCCGATCCAGGATTGGATCTCGGCGGGCAGGTCGGACATTGGGGTTCTCCTCGTCTACTGGGCTTCGCTCGGCTGCGCCTCGCCGCGCGCCGGCGTAGCCGGCTTGCGTTCAGGAAACGACGCCGGCGCTCCGCATCCTCTCGATCGTCTCGCGCGCCACGCCGGCTTCGGCGAGCAGCGCTTCGGTGTCGGTCTTCGTCGTGTCGGGCACGGCGATCGGCTCGTCGCCACGCGGCATGCCGGCGAGCGGCGGCGCCACCTGCCGGAAGCGCCCCTCGGTCGGATGCTCGGCTTCGACGAAGATGCCGCGCGCATTGAACTGCGCGTCTTCCGCGAGCTCGTCGATCGCGTACACGGGCGTGACGCAGGTGTCGTTGCTGGCCAGCTCGGCGACCCATTCGTCGCGGCTGCGCGACCTGAAGGCCGCCGCGAAATCGGCGCGGATCTTCTCCTGCACGTCGTCGTCGGTCTGGTGCTCGAGCCACTGCTCGCAGCCGAGCCGCTTGCAGAGGTTCGCGTAGAAGTGGGGCTCGATCGCGCCGACCGCCACGTGCCCGCCGTCGCCACAGGTGTAGGTGGCGTAGCAGGCGTAGCGCCCGGTCAGAATGTCGTGACCAGGCGCGGGCTTGGCGCCGGTTGCGAGAAACTGGTCGACGTACAGCGAGGTGAGCTGGAGGACGCCCTCGGCGACGCAGACGTCGAGATGTTCGCCACAGCCCGTCTTCTCGCGGCGCATCAGCGCCGCCATGATCGCGATTGCCGCGTGCATGCCGCCGGCCGCGCTGTCCGCAACCGTCGCGCCGGGCAGCGGCGGGGCGCCGTCGGGCCCGCGTCCGCTGGTGTGGAGATAGCCGCCGACCGCGAGGTAGTTGATGTCGTGCCCGGCCCACCGCGAGGCCGGACCGTCCTGCCCGTAGCCGCTCGTCGAGCACAGGATGATGCGCGGGTTCAGCGCGCGCAGGGCGTCGTAGCCGAAGCCGAGGCGCCCGATCACGCCCGGGCGGAAGCTCTCGAGCACGACGTCGGCGCCCTTCACGAGTGCTTCGAAGGCGGCCTTGCCATCGGCATCCTTGAGGTCGATGCGCACCTGTTGCATGCCGCGGCTCGCCGAGTAGCTCCAGAACGCCGGCTGCACCTGGAGGCCCGACTTCTTCGGCGGCACGCCCACCTTCACCACGCGCGCGCCGTAGTCCGCGAGGATGCGCGTGCAGCGCGTCCCCGGCCCGACCGTCGAGAGGTCGAGCACCGTGACGCCCTCCAGCGGTGCAGGAGCCGTGCTCACGAGAGGCCCGCAAGCGCCCGAAGGGCGCGCGCAGTGAGGCGAAGCCGAACGAAGCCCATCACTAGAAGTTCTTCGGAAGCCCGAGATGGCGGCGCGCGATGATGTTCTTCTGGATCTCCGAAGAGCCGCCGCCGACCGTCTCGTTCACCGTCGCCCGGTACGCGCCCTCGAAGCGGCCCGACACCGGCGCGTCGTCCTGGTCGACGCGCAGCTGCCCTGCGACCCCGCAGATGTCCAGGGCGTCCTTGCAGACGCGCTGCGACAGCGACGTGGTGAAGAGCTTGTACTGCGAGGACGGGATCGTCGGCGGCTTGCCACCTGCCTTCGCCGCGCACACGA
>JAHEJV010000136.1 GCA_024638705.1 Deltaproteobacteria bacterium
GCGGCAAGGATGAAGTCGGCGCGACGATGGACTTCATGGAGCTGGAGAAGGAGCGCGGCATCACGATCGCCTCCGCTGCCACGCACTGCGAGTGGGACGGCCACCAGATCAACATCATCGACACGCCCGGCCACGTCGACTTCACCATCGAGGTCGAGCGTTCGCTGCGCGTGCTCGACGGCGCGGTGCTCGTGCTCTGCGGCGTCGCCGGCGTGCAGAGCCAGTCGATGACCGTCGACCGCCAGATGCGCCGCTACAAGGTCCCGCGCCTGGCGTTCATCAACAAGCTCGACCGCTCGGGCGCCAATCCGCAGCGCGTCTCGCAGCAGCTCGCCGACAAGCTCAAGCACAACTCCGTGCTGATGCAGCTGCCGATCGGGCTCGAGAACGCGCACGAGGGCGTGATCGATCTCGTGAAGATGAAGGCGATCTACTTCGATGGAGACAACGGCGAGAAGATCCGCGTCGAGGACATCCCGGCGGAGATGCAGAGCGACGCCGAGATGGCCCGCGAGACGATGCTCGACGCCGTGTCGCTCTTCTCCGACGAGCTCACCGAGGCGATCCTCGACGAGAACGTCACCGAAGAGCTGATCCACGAGGCCGTGCGCAAGGGCACGATCGCCCAGGAGTTGACACCCGTCTTCATGGGATCGGCCTACAAGAACAAGGGCGTGCAGCTCCTGCTCGACGCCGTCACCCGCTATCTCCCGGACCCGACCGAAGTGGAGAACACGGCCGTCGATCTCTCGAACGACGAGGCCCAGATCACCCTGTCCTCCGACGCGAACAAGCCGCTCGTGGCCCTCGCGTTCAAGCTCGAGGACGGTCGCTACGGCCAGCTCACCTATCTGCGCGTCTACCAGGGGAAGCTCACGCGCGGCAGCTCGATCGTGAACAGCCGCACGAAGAAGCGCCACAAGGTCGGCCGCCTCGGACGCATGCATGCCTCCGAGATGGAAGAGATCGAGGAGGCGTTCGCCGGCGACATCGTCGCGATGTTCGGCATCGACTGCGCGTCCGGCGACACCTTCACCGACGAGTCCGTCGAAGTGGCGATGAGCTCGATGCACGTGCCCACGCCCGTCATCTCGCTCTCGATCAAGCCGAAGGACACGAAGGCCCAGGACAACATGGGCAAGGCGCTCGGGCGCTTCGTCCGCGAGGACCCGACCTTCCACGCCGGCGTCGACCCGGAGAGCGGTGAGACCGTCATCTCGGGCATGGGCGAGCTGCACCTCGAGGTGTACGTCGAGCGGATGAAGCGCGAGTACAACGCCGAGGTGGAGACCGGCGCCCCGCAGGTGGCGTACCGCGAGGCGATCTCGAAGCGAGCCGAGTTCCAGACGACGCACAAGAAGCAGACCGGCGGCTCGGGCCAGTTCGGTCAGGTGGTCGGCTACATGGAGCCGCTCGAGGAGGGCGAGTTCGAGTTCCGGAACGAGGTGCGCGGCGGCAACATCCCCACCGAGTACATCCCCTCGGTCGAGAAGGGCTTCCGGGCCTGCATGGAGAAGGGCCGACTGATCGGCTTCCCGGTGACGGGCGTTCGCGTCGTGCTCCAGGACGGCAAGTCGCACAGCGTCGACTCGTCGGACAACGCTTTCCAGGCCGCAGGTCGCAAGGCGTTCCGCGAGACCTACGGCAAGGCGAAGCCCGTCGTGCTCGAGCCGGTGATGAAGCTCGAGGTGGAGGGCCCCGGCGAGTTCCAGGGCGCCATCCTGAAGACGGTGATGCAGCGACGCGGCACGGTCGTCGGCACGACCGAGGACGACGGCTTCTGTCGCCTCGAGGCCGAGGTGCCGCTCTCGGAGATGTTCGGCTACGCCACCGATCTTCGCTCTTGCACCCAGGGCAAGGCCGAGTTCAGCATGGAGTTCGCGCGCTATCTCCGGGTTCCCGGGGAGGTGCAGGAAGAACTCAAGAAGGAACACGGCTCGAAGGTCGTCGAGGACGACGAAGACTAGGCAACGCGTCGGGCGCGCCTGCGGCCCGCTCTCGGAGGTCCCTTGAAGCGACGATTCCTCAATGCACGCAGCCCGCTCCGGCTGCTGGAGAAGGGGCTGCACGGCGGCCTCGGACCGGGAAACCTCGGTGTCGTGATCGCGGGACACGGCGTCGGCAAGACGTCGTTCCTGGTCGGCGTCGCCGTCGACGAGCTGCTGCGCGAAGGGCGTGTGCTGCACGTCTCGTGCTCGCACCCCGTTGCGCACGTCCGCACCCACTACGACACGGTGTTCGAAGACCTGGCATCGACGAAGCACCTCGAGAACGTCGAGACGATCCACCGCGACATCGACCGGCACCGTTCGATCCGCGTCTATCCGCCCAACACGCTGACGCCCGAGAAGCTGCGCGACGCGGTGAAGCTCGAGACCGAGACTGGCGGCGCCCCCACCCTGATCGTCCTCGAAGGTCTCGACGTCGCGACACTCGACAAGGGCGACGTCGGCGATTTGCGCAGTCTCGCGCAGGAGCTCGACGCGGAGCTCTGGCTCGAAGCCAACAGCGACGCCGAGCGCGACGTCACGGTGCCCGCCGAGGTGTCGGCGCTCGGCGACGAGATCAGCGTGATCCTGGCACTCGAGCCCGGCGACCGGGCGGTGCGCCTGCGCGCGCTCAAGGACCACGACAACCCGAACGTGTCCGACCTGCACGTGGCGCTCGATCCGCGGACGCTGTTGCTGGTGCGCAACTAGCGTCGAGCGGACGCACGCCGCTTCGCTATCTCGTTCGTAGCTGGGTTGCGGGGGCGTCGTGGGGACGTCGCCTACCAGGCCGGCGGAGCGTTTCCTGTTCTTCGGGGACGCATGGCGCGCTGAACATCGGCGACGTCCCCACGATGCCCCCGCTGTCGGCGCGTGACGCCTTTCGGCGCGTGACGCCTGTCGGCGCGGGGGCCGGACGCTAGTCGGCGAAGGCCGTTTCGACGGCTCGTTCGACGTTCGCGTGGGCGCCGCCCTGCAGCAGGCTGCCGTGGGCGCTGAGCAGGTGTTCGAAGTCGAGATCGAGCAGGCGGCGGAAGTCGTCTTCCAGGGAGCCGTCTTCGGGCGTCATCATCTTGAGCCACACCGGGCCGACGATCGTCGTCTTCGGGAAGCCGATCAGCGGCATCATCAGGCGCGCGAAGAGGCTGCAGTAGCGGTAGTCGCCGTAGTGCTGGATGCCGTCGCAGGTGAAGAGGACGCCGCCTTCGCGTCGCACGAGGAGCGCCGCCTCGCGCTGGAGGGAACTCTCGAAGCAGAAGAACTCGGCGTCGGGGAAGGGCGGCGGCGTGTCCGCGCCGAAGTAGACGTCGGGCTTCGGCTCGGGGTAGAGCTCCGAATCGCCAGGCGCCCACAGCTCGGCGCCGTAGCGCGCGATGTAGTAGGGGTCGTCGACGCCGTGCATCGGGCCGAGGCGCAGGATGCGCTTGACGTCGCCGAGCTTCTCGAGCTCGCGCTCCTCGCCCTCGTCTAGTCGCAGCGGGTTCACGAGGGTGAGCTCGCCTGCGTGGCGGACGATGCCCATGTTGCGGCAGATCTTCATCATCGCGTTCAGCGGAATGCTGCCGCGCACCATGAAGAGATCGGGAAAGATCTCCTCGATCGGGTCGTGCGGATGGATCGGTGTGGCGCTCATGTCGTCCTCCGGTCAGCGACCCTGGAACTCGGTGAGCTTGTCCTTGTACTGCCCGCGCAGCGAGTTCGCTTCGGCGCGGGTGAAGCCCAGCTCTTCGGCGATCTTCACGATCTCGGCGCTCTCCTCGGAGCGGATCGAGCCGTCGGCGGCGGCGACGGCGTAGAGGCATTGGAGCAGCTCGCCGCGTTGTTCGCGCGTCGAGATCTGTCGGAACTGACGCGTCACGACGTAGTCCTGGGTTCCGCCGAGGTTCTTCGCCTGGCTCTGCGCGATCTGGACGACGAGGCTGGCCTCGGCTTCGGAGAGATGCGCGATATTCTGCACCGCCGCCTCCATCGCGGCGGTTTCGGTCTCATCGATCACGAGGTCGGCGTTGGCGACCCGTGCCAGCACATAGGCGAAGGCGGCGAGATACTTCGCCTGCTGAGGGTCGAGCCGCTCGAGCTGGCTGGCGATGCGATGGACGGTCTCGCTCTCGCGCGCGTCGCGTCTCGCAGGCGACGAGCCGAGGCCGAGGAAGCGAAGCAGTGACATGGATCCTCCGAGGACGGCTTCCATTCTAGGGGAGCTTCGATTAGCGTGTCGCGCCATGCCCGCCGAAACGCCGCACGACGACCGCGCGCTCGTCGGGCGACTCCGCGCGGGTGACGATGCCGCCTACGAAGAGCTGGTGCGCACCCACGGCGGTCGGATGCTGGCGGTGGCGCGGCGCTTCCTGAGGTCGGAGGACGACGCGCGCGACGCCGTCCAGGACGCGTTCCTCAACGCCTTCCGCTCGATCGATCGCTTCGAGGGAAACGCGAAGCTCTCCACCTGGCTGCATCGGATCGTGGTGAACGCGTGCCTGATGAGGCTGCGCACGAAGCGACGCAAGCCGGAGACGTCGATCGAAGATCTGCTCCCGAGCTGGCAGGCGGACGGCCACGCCGAGCGACCGGCCTCGATCTGGCGCACCGACGCGCTCGAATCGCTGGAGCGCAGTGAAGTTCAGGCGCTCGTGATGGAGAAGATCCAGCTGCTTCCCGAGGGCTACCGTAACGTGCTGATGCTGCGCGACATCGAAGATCTCGACACCGAGGAGACCGCCGAAGCGATGGGCATCAGCCAGGGCGCCGTGAAGACCCGACTCCACCGCGCGCGCCAGGCGTTGCGCGAGCTGCTCGAGCCGCACCTGCGTGAGGGCGCCACCCCGTGACCTGCCGTGAACTCGCCGACTTCCTCATGGAGTACCTCGAAGACGGACTGCGCGCGCGCGAGCGCGAGGTCTTCGAGGAACATCTCCACGCGTGTCCCGCCTGCGAACGCTATCTCGACACCTATCGCGAGACGGTTCGCCTCGGCAAGAGCCTGTGTGCGAGCGACGACGAAGTTCCCGAAGAGGTGCCCGATGCGCTCGTCACTGCGATCCTCAGTGCGCGGAGCCAGCAGGGATAGCCGACCGCCGGCCGGCGTGGCCGCCTACTTTCCGTCGGAGAACCAGGCCTGGGTGCCCTGGAGCTCGATCGCCTCGCCGATGCGTTCGAGCGCCGAGGTGTACGCCGCCGCGCGCAGCGGGACGTTCTTCTCCTCGTAGATCTTCCACATGTCCGCGAAGGCGGTGGACAGCTCGTCCTCCAGCCGCTCGCGCACCTTCTCGAGCGACCACGGATAGCCCTGGCGGTTCTGCACCCACTCGAAGTAGCTGACGGTCACGCCGCCCGCGTTGGTGAGCACGTCGGGCAGCACCTCGACCCCGGCGTCCAGGAGGATCTGGTCGGCGTTGCCCTCGATCGGGCCGTTCGCGACCTCGGCGATCACCTTCGCGCGGATGTTCTTGGCGTTTCCCTCGTTGATCACGCCTTCGAGGGCGGCCGGGATCAGCAGGTCGACGTCGAGCTCGAGGAGCTCTTCGTTGCTGATCGACTTGGATTCGATCATCTCGCACACCGAGCCCTCGCAGTACACCCCTTCGAGCTTCCGCGTGTCCTGCTTGTGCTGGTAGAGGCTCTCGACGTCGAAGCCGTCCTCGGAATGGATGCCGCCCTTCGAGTCGCTCACGGCGACGATCTTGTAGCCCTCCTTCTGGAGCAGCCGGGCGACGTGATAGCCCGCGTTGCCGAGGCCCTGCACCGCGACCGTGGTCTCCTTCGGGTCGATGTCGCGCCGCTGCGCGTACTCCTGGATCACGATGAAGGCGCCGCGTCCAGTCGCCTCGTCGCGACCGAGGCTGCCGCCGTGGGGGATGGGCTTGCCGGTGATCACGGCGGGGGACTTGCGGCGGTGGATCGTCTCGTACTCGTCGGCCATCCACCCCATGATCCGCGCGTTGGTGTAGACGTCGGGCGCGGGGATGTCGGTGTCGGGGCCGACGAAGTCGGCCATCGCACGCATGTAGCCGCGCGACAGGCGCTCGAGCTCGAGACGCGAGAGCTGCTTCGGGTCGACGATCACGCCGCCCTTGCCGCCGCCGTAGGGGATGCCGACCACGGCGCACTTGATCGTCATCCAGAGCGCGAGGGCCTTCACCTCTTCGAGCGAGACGCCGGGATGGAAGCGGATGCCGCCTTTCGTCGGCCCGAGTGCGTCGTTGTAGCGACACCGATAGGCGACGAAGTGCTCGGTCGACCCGTCGTCCATCCGCACCGGGATGTCGGCCGTGAGCACCGCCTTCGGCTGCATCAGCGCGTCGATCACCTCGGGAGCGACCTCGGCTTCCTTCGCGATCCGCTCGACGCGCGCTCGCGCGTCCTGATAGACATCGTCGCTCATGTTCGCCTCCAGGATGGATAGGTGGCTATAGCGCCCTAGCGCTGGAGCGCCATCCAGCGGCTCATCCACTTGACGACGGTCGGGGTGGCTCGGCCGCGCGTGTAGAGACCCGCCGCCCGCTTGATCCCCTCGGCCTGAGTGGGATAGGGGTGGATGACGTCGAGGATCTTCGCGAGTCCGAGCTTGCCGACGATCGCGAGCGTGATCTCGCTGATCATCTCGCCGGCGTGGGACGCGACGATCGTCCCGCCGAGGATCTCGTCGCTGCCCTTCTTCGTGACGATCTTCACGAAGCCCTCGTCCTCGCCGTCGGTGACCGCGCGGTTCACCTGGGTGAGTGGCACGGTGTAGGTGTCGATCTCGATGCCCTTCGCCTTCGCTTCGGCCTCGTACATGCCGACGTGCGCGACTTCCGGGTCGGTGTAGGTGCACCAGGGCATGACCAGATCGGAGAGCTTCTTCTTCATGAACGGGATGCGATGGAAGAAGAGGGCGTTCTGCACGACGATCTTCGCGGCGGCGTCGGCCGCGTGGGTGAACTTCCACTGCATGCAGATGTCGCCGGCTGCGTAGATGCGCGGATTGGTCGTCTGGAGATGGTCGTTCACTTGCACGCCGCGCCGCGCGTCGTAGCGGACGCCGACCTTGTCGAGATCGAGGCCCTCGATGTTGGGCGAGCGACCGACGCCGAGCAGCAGCTCGTCGACGGTGATGCGGTCCTCGCGACCGTCGGCGTGGCGGAAGTGGACGGTGCGCTCGCCGTCGGCCCGCTCGACACGCTCGATCTTGCAGGCGTTGACGAGGTGGATGCCCTCGTTCTGGAACTGGTCCTGCACGATCTTTGCCGCGTCGGTGTCCTCGCGCGGGAGGATGTGGTCGTCGGCGTGGAGCACCGTCACCTCGGATCCGAGGCGGCGGAAGGCCTGGGCCATCTCGCAGCCGATCGGCCCCGCGCCGATCACGCCGAAGCGCCGCGGACGCTCGGTGAGATTGAAGACCGTCTCGTTGGTGAGATAGTCGGCCTCCTCGAGCCCCTCGATCGGCAGCGCGACGGCGCGTGCGCCGGTGGCGATCACGGCCTTTGCGAAGCGCAGCGTCGTGCCGTCCACGTCGACGGTGTCCTGGCCGGCGAAGCGCGCTTCGCCGAGGTAGACGTCGACGCCGAGCTCGTCGCGATAGCGCGACGCTGCGTCCTCGTGGCTGATCTCGGCGCGCACGCGTCGCATCCGTTCCATCGCCAGCGCGAAGTCGGCCTCGGCGCCGGACGCGAGCGGCAGCCCGATCTCCTTCTCGGCGCGGCGCGCCTCGGCGACCATGCGCGACGCCCGGATCACGCCCTTCGACGGCACACAACCGACGTTCAGGCAGTCGCCGCCGAGATAGTGGCGCTCGACGAGCGCGACCTTCGCGCCGAGCCCGGCTGCGATCGCCGCCGTGATCAGGCCCGCGGACCCGGCGCCGACGACGACGAGGTTGTAGCGGCCTTCGGGCTTCGGATTCGTCCAGTCGGCGGGATGGACGTTGCCGACGAGCGTCTGGTTGTAGGCGTCCTGGGGTGAGACTTCGGGAAGCGAGGTCATGGGTTCTCCGGGATCGGGGAGAGCGTCTGCGCTAGGCGGACGCGGTGGAATCGTCGGTCGGTTCGGGGGCGACGTGGGCTTCGTCGAGGGCGCGCCGGGCGATGCGCGTGACGAGGATGGTCACGATCGCCGTGGCGAGCAGCCCCACGCCGAGCAGGACGTATTCGGACGCTCCGCGCTCGGGAGCGACGCCGCCCGCGAGTGCGGCGACGTCCCCGACCGCCTTCCCCGAATAGACGTAGAGGAAGGTGCCGGGAAGCATGCCCAGCGAGGCGATGAAGTAGTCGACGAAGCGGACGCGGGTGAGGCCGAGCGCGTAGTTCAGCAGGTTGAAGGGGAACACCGGGGACAGGCGTAGGAGGAAGACGATGCGTCGTCCCTGGTTTCCGACCGCGCGGTCGATGGCCGCGAAGCGTGCGTTTCCGTCGAGTCGCCGTTCGATGGCGCCGCGCGCCAGATAACGCGACACCAGGAAGGCGAGCGATGCGCCCGTGGTGGCGGCGACGATCACGTAGGCCGTGCCCGGACCGAGGCCGAAGACCGCGCCCGCGGCGAGCGTGAGCAACGACGCTGGCACGAAGGCGACGACGGCGATCGCATAACCCACGATGAACACGATCGGGCCCCATACGCCGAGCCCGTCCACCCACTGCGCGAAGGCCTGCACCTGATCGCCCGCCGAGCGGCCGATGGCGATGACCGCGGCCAGCGCGGCGATGCCGATCGCCACCTTCGTCCACGGGATCCCCGCGCGGGGGGCTTCTTCGGCGACCGTGCTCGTTTCCATGGCCTCGTCCCTCTGGTTTCGCCGGCCATTCAAACACGGCGTCGACGTTTCGGGGCGTGTGATGCGCGGAGTCGCCCGAAGGTTTCGCGGGCCCGGGCCCGCGGTCAGGCGAGCGCGCCGCCGCAGCTCGATCCGGCGCCGGCCGTGCAGCCGAAGCAGTGCGAGGCGGTGGTGATGGCGCCGCCTTCGAGCGCATCGAAGGAATCGATCTGCCAGAGGTCGACGGGCTTCCCGACCCCCGGACCGGCGCCGAGCGGCATCTCGAGCATCTGGTTGAAGTCGCAGTCGTAGAGCGTGCCGTCCCACGCGACCGACACCATCGATCGACACATCAGCCCCGGCACCGTGGCGGCGTTGAAGTTCTCGACCAGCAGGCCCATGTAGTCTTCGTGCTGGCCCTCGCGCACCAGGGTGTGGGCAAAGCGCTTGATCGGCATGTTGGTGATCGTGATCAGTTGGTCGAAGGCGATGCCGAAGAGCTCGTCTAGCTCGGCGTGATAGGTGGCTTCGAGCTCGGCCTGCGACGGCGGCAGGGACGCTCCCAGCGGGTTGTAGACGAGGTCGAGGACGAGCCCGCTGCCGGGCTGCGCATAACCGAGCGTGTTCAGCAGGCGAAGCCCCTCGATGCTGCGATCGAAGACGTGCTTGCCGCGTTGCGCGTCGACGTTGTCCCGCGTGTAGCAGGGCAGCGACGCGACCACGCGCACGCCGTTCTCCGCGAGGAACGCGGCGGTGTCCTCCTGGCCCGGCTCGAAGAGGACGGTGAGGTTGCAGCGGTCGATCACCTCACGTCCGAGCTCGCGCGCGCCGCGGACGAGCCGGCGGAAGTTCGGATTCAGCTCCGGTGCGCCGCCGGTGAGGTCCAGGGTTTCGATCCGGGGGTGTTTCGCGAGCAGCTCGAGCAGGCGCTCCGCAGTGCGCGTCTCCATCATCTCGGTGCGCTTCGGGCCGGCCTCGACGTGGCAGTGGTGACAGGCGAGGTCGCAGCGCTTGCCCACGTTCACCTGCAGCGTCGTGACGCGGGCGCGGCGCAACGGCGCGCCGTGCGCCTCGAGGTGGGCGTCGAAGTCGGGGGACGCGGTCGGGCCGGGGAGCGTCGGCGGGCTCATGGGGTCTCGGTGGGTTTCGTTTCGCGTTCTGGTTCGGGTTCGATGCCGAAGCGGGCGGCAGGGTCCGCGCGTCGGTCGCGGGCGGCGGCGAAGCGGAAATCGGCGTAGCGACCGCGGGCCCGCCCGCAGTGGTCGTCGCCGTCGGTCATCACGCCGACGGCGAGCAGCGGGGGCGCCTCGCGCCCGAACGCGTGGCGGTAGGCCTTCGCGACGTCGATCTCGGCGTCGCGCCAGCCGACGGCCGGGCCCCGTTCGAGCGCCCAGTTCTTCGCGCGGGCGGTGCGCGGGTTGTCCCAGATGGTTCCCGGTGCGACCTGGGCGGTCCAGAGGAAGTGGAGTGCCGACGCGGGCATCTCGCGCCCGACGACGCGGCCGGTGAGGTCGTGGGTCACGCGCTCGATCCAGCTCGCCTGATCCGGTTCGAAGGCGAACATCACGCTGACGCGTCCGGCGAAGTCGTCGCCCTCGCGCGTGAACTCGTCGGCGACCCGGGGCAGCTCTTCGGCCCACCAACGCCAGCGGAGCACGGGCGTGGCAGCGAGATCGATGTCGGATGCGGCGATCGCCAGCGCCGAGCAGCCACAATCCGCCGATGCCTCGAGCACCCAGCCGTCGCCGTCCTTCACCGCCCGGTATTCGGAGGGACGCTCGACGTTGGGCAGCTCGAGCGGCTTCCAGGCCGGGTCGTTCGGCGGCGGAAGGTCGTGGACGGGGCCGGCGGGCGCAGCCGCGACGAGCGCGGCCGCGACGGCAAGCCAGCACGTCGCCCGCAGGCTCCGCGTCGACAGGCTCTCGGGTCGCACGGCTCCCATTCTCTACCCCTACCTGACTCTCTTCGATCTCTCGCCCGGCCTCGTGCCGACCTTGCCGGTCCCGCCCGGCGAGTCCCGCGCCCGAGCGGTCGCACCGTTTTCCGGTGCGGCAGCGTGCCCGAAACCCGCTTCGCGGGCCACCGCGGGGGTCGAATCCAACCCCCTGCAGCGGTGCTAGGATGCCCGCCGGCCGCTTCCCGGCGGCCGGGCGCTCCCTCGAAGATCCGACCGGCAGAAGGACCCGGACCGGCGGCACCGCGCGGAGCCCCTTCCCCCAGACCCTCCGGAGCAGAACCTCCCGCGGCGCGACGCCGCGACGGAGACTCCGCGACGGAGACGAGCCGGATCGGCGCGGCGTCGCCCCGCCTCCGTGCACGCGAACCCCACAGAAGGAGATTCCCTTGAGTGACATTCGTTTCGACGGCCGCGTCGCGGTCATCACCGGCGCCGGTGGCGGCCTCGGCAAGACCTACGCCCTCGACATGGCGAGCCGCGGCGCGAGCGTCGTGGTGAACGACCTCGGCGGCTCGGCTGACGGCACCGGCGGAGGCAGCAGCATGGCCGACGAGACGGTGAAGGAGATCACCGAGGCCGGCGGCAAGGCCGTCGCGAACTACGACTCGGTCGCCACGCCCGAGGGTGGCAAGGCGATCATCCAGACCGCGCTCGACAACTTCGGCAAGCTCGACATCCTGGTGAACAACGC
>JAHEJV010000459.1 GCA_024638705.1 Deltaproteobacteria bacterium
GTGACTCCCCGGAACCCACGCGCCGCGGAGTTGCACGGCGCACCGCGTGGGTCCGGGGGACAGAGAGACTTCCCCGATGTTCAGCGCGCCATGTGTCTGGAAGAGCAGGCGAAGTGCGCCGGCCTGGTAGGGGAAGTCTCTCCGTCCCCCGGACCCACATGGCCTCGATGAACCGAGAGGGGATGAGGAAGACGGCCGGGTAGGGGAAGTCTCTCTGTACCCCGGGCCCACATGGCCTCCATGAACCGCAGGGAGAAGTGAAACGGCGCCGGTCCCGAAGGACCGACGCCGTCTTCAAGGGCTTCGCGCTGGGGCGGGTGGGTCGAGGCCCGGGGCCACCCTCTTGCAGCGTGTTTCTTGTCGGTGCAAGCGCTGCACGGGGAGGGGTGACTTCGAAGGAGGGTCGGGGCAGGGCGGGATCCGGATCGGCGGCCGGGAAACCATCACGGGCTCCGGTGCGCCCGGACTATGCTGAGCCGCCATGTCCCTCGATTTCGATTCCTCCTCGCTGATCGATGCCGCGCGAACGGAGACCGGGCTCGACGCGTTCGGTGAGGGTGATTTCGAGAGCGGCCTCGAAGTGCTGACGCGCTCCCTTGCCGAGCAGGCAACGCTGAACGATCTCGGGCGGGCGGTCTGGCGGCACCGGCTCCACGGCCTGCTCGTGCAGCGCCTTCGGGTGGAAGACTGGTACGCGCGACACCCGGAGATCGACGCGCAGGCGATCCCCGCGCCGATCTTCATCGTCGGCCTGCCGCGCACGGGCACCACCGCGCTCTCGCACCTGCTCGCCCGAGACCCCGCGATCCGCTCGCTGCGCGTGTGGGAATCCGCCGAACCGACCCCGCCTCCCGAGTCGGCGACCCAACACAGCGACCCGCGTATCGCGCGCGCCGAGGCGCAGATCGCGGCCCTGCAGCAGATGTCGCCGCGGCTCGCATCGATGCACGAGGACACGCCGACCGGCCCCACCGAGCACCAGGACCTGCTCGGGATGAGCTTCCGCACCAACCACTTCCTCGGCATGGCGTGGCTGCCCGACTACGCGTGCTGGTGGCAGGGCTGCGACATGGTGGACGCCTACCGCTACCACCGTCGCGTCCTGAAGCTACTGCAGTGGCGCTGCCCGCCGACGTCGTGGCATCTGAAGTCGCCCTCGGACTCCTTCGCCCTCGCGGCGATCGTCCGGGTCTATCCCGACGCGCGATTCGTGATGACACATCGCGACCCGGCGCGCGTGCTCGGCTCGGTGTGCAGCCTGATCGCGACGGTACAGGAGATGACGGGCGAGCGTCCCGACCCGCGCGCACTGGGCGCGAGCGAGCTGCATGCCTGGACGCTCGCCGTCGAGCGCACACTCGCCGTACGCGACGCCCTCGCGGAGGATCGATTCGTCGATCTCCACTTCGACGCGCTCGTCGACGATCCGCTCGCGGCGATCGAAACCGTGTACGTCGGCCTCGGCATGAAACCGAGCGACGACGCACGCGCCGCGATGCGCGCGCACGTCGACGCAAACCCGCACGGACGCCACGGCGAGCACCGCTATGCGCTCGCCGACTGGGGGCTCGACGAAGGCGTCGTCCACGACGCGTTCGACACCTACATCGCGCGCTGCGGCGTGCGCATCGAATCCTGAGAGGGGGCCGGAATGTCGGAGGATTCGCGCAGTCGCGTGCTTTCGGGCCAGACGTGGAGCGAGTTCTGCCGCGGGCTGGAAGCCGCCGGACAGAAGGTGCTCGACGCGCGCGCCGGAGAAGATGAACTCGATCGCGTAGAGGGCTACCGGCTGCTCACGCGCTTCGTCCGCTACGGATTCGAGAGCTTCCTCGAGTACGCCGATCCGCAGACGCCCGAGCTGCACTGCGCCACCCACGAGACGATCAAGATCATCATGGAGAACCCCGATTCGCTCTACCTCGGCGCGCGCATCGACGGACGGAACGCCTATCGCGTGTGGGGCACGCTCGGCACGGCGAGCTGGACGAGCTTCAACGTTCACGCGGGCGGGTTCGGCGCCGGCGGTCGTGGCACCGCAGCCGTCCTCGACGCGAAGGATCTCGCGCTCGGCGCAGATCGGAAGTTCGAGCTCTTCCTCGGCGGGCCCGAGCGCGCGGGAAACTGGATCGCGCTGCCGCCGGACGCGACTTCCCTCGTGATCCGCCAGAACCTCGCCGACCGCGCGCGCGAGATCCCGTCCGACCTGAAGATCGAACGTCTGGGCGCCGTCGAGCCGCCTACGCCGCTGACGCCCGAGCGGATCGACCACGCGTTGACGACGACCGTCGGCTTCCTCACGGCGATCACCGAGATGGCGCTCGGCTGGGGGAGCTTTCTCGAGCAGCACCCGAACACGTTCGCCGACGCGATTCCGCCCGCGGCCGAGATCTTCCGCGATCCGAACATCGCGTTCCACGTGGCATGGTTCGAGCTGGCCGAAGACGAGGCGCTTGTCGTCGACGCACGTCCGCCCGCGTGCGACTACTGGATGTTCGTCGTCCACAACCGCTGGCTCGAGAGCCTCGACTATCGCTATCACCGGATCACTTTGAACGACACCAATGCGGTCCTCGAGGCGGACGGTTCGTTGCGCGTCGTCGTCGCGCATCGCGATCCGGGTCACCCCAACTGGCTCGAGACGGCGGGGCACCGCCACGGAACGTTAGGCGTACGCTGGGTGGGCAGCGCCGCAGGGGACGTGATCCCTCGCGCACGAGTCGAGAAGATCTGACAGAAGGGCGTCCCTCCGACTCCCCGCACCCCCGATCCGCACCGCGCACCGCGTGGGTCCGGGGGACAGAGAGACTTCCCCGATGTTCAGCGCGCCATGCGTCTGGAAGAAGAGGAGCAGTGCGCCGGCCTGGTAGGGGAAGTCTCTCTGTCCCCCGGACCCACAGGGCCTCCATGAACCGCAGGGAAAAAAAAGAAACGGCGCCGGTCCCGAGGGACCGACGCCGTTTCGCGTGGGGTGAGCCGAGAGGGTTATTGGCAGCCGCAGGTCGGGAGGGCCTGGTCGAGGGACACCGGGACCGGGCCCGACT
>JAHEJV010000460.1 GCA_024638705.1 Deltaproteobacteria bacterium
ATCAGCACCTCGGTGAAGATCTCGTCGACGGCGCTCGCCAGCTCGAGGTCGAAGGGACGGCTCGCGACGATGATGCCGCCGAAGGGGGAGTCGGGGTCGGTCTCGAAGGCGCGCCGGTAGGCGTCGGCGGGCGTGTCGCCCAGGCCGACGCCGCAGGGCGTGTTGTGCTTCAGGATCGCGACGGCCGCGCGATCGGCCCCCGAGAACTCCCCGATCAGCGCCAGCGCGGCCTGCACGTCGACGATGTTGTTGAAGGAGAGCTCCTTCCCGTGGAGCGGCTCGGCCACCTCGAGGAAGCGTCCGTAGAGCGCCGCCGCCTGGTGCGGATTCTCGCCGTACCGGAGCTCGGCCGCGCGGGCGAGCTGCACTTCGAGGCGCGGCGGGAACGGATCTTCGCGGTCGGCGGTGCGCGCCGCGAGCCAGGCATGGATCGCGGTGTCGTAGCGGGCGGTGCGCTCGAAGGCGGTGAGCGCGAGGCGCGTGCGCGTGGCGTCGCCGAGACCGCCCTGCTCGCGCAGCTCCTCGATGACGGCGTCGTAGTCGGCCGGATCGACGACGACACCGACATAGGCCTGGTTCTTCGCGGCGGACCGGATCATCGACGGGCCGCCGATGTCGATCTTCTCGATCGCCTCCGCCAGGGTGGTGTCCGGCTTCGCGACCGTCGCCTCGAAGGGATAGAGGTTCACCACGACGAGATCGATCGTCTGGAGGTCGTGGGCCTCGAGGTCGTTGCGATCGCTGTCGAGATCGCGGCGCGCCAGGATCCCGCCGTGGATGCGCGGGTGCAGCGTCTTCACGCGACCGCCCAACATCTCGGGGCTGCTCGTGAGGGTCTCGACGTCGACGACTTCGAGACCGGCTTCGCGCAACGCACCGGCGGTGCCGCCGGACGCCACCAGCTCGACGCCCAGCTCGCTGAGCTGACGCGCGAAATCGACGAGGCCCGTCTTGTCGGAAACGGAAAGCAGAGCGCGTGCCACGGGACGCGTTCCCGTGTCACCCGCAGAGCGGGGGGAGGTCATGAAGCGGATCCTCGCAGGAGACGGAGGAAGGAAGGCAATGACCGGGGGGTCGCGCGGAGGTGTACCGAGGCCGCGTGTCGGCGTCAAACGAATGCGCGGCGTCGTGTCAGATCGGGGCGTCACCGTCGGTGAAAACGCGTCGCACGCGGCTGGCGACCCGCACCAGCAACTCGTAGGAGATCGTCTCCGCCGCGTCCGCCGCATCCTCGACCGGCAACACCGCCTCGCTCGAACCGCTCTCACGACCGAAGATCACCGCCTCGTCGCCGACGCCGACCCGCGCAACCACCGTTTCATCGACCTCGACCGTCACGTAGTCCATCGATACGCGGCCGGCGAGCGGACAGCGGGCTCCGCCGAGCCACACCGCGCCGCGCCCGGTGGCCGAGATCGGCACGCCGTCCGCGTAGCCGAGGCCGAGGGTGGCGATCCAGGTGTCGCGCGGAGCGCGATAACGGGCCGAATAGCCGACCGCGTCGCCCTTCCTCGCGCGGCGCAGCGCGACGACCGGTGCGCGCAGGCTCATCACCGGGCGCAGCGCGGCGGGACGGTCGCGGAAGGGCTGGGCGCCGTAGAGCATCAGGCCGGGCCGGACGGCGTCCTGGGGAGGCCCTGCTTCGGAGAGGTCTTCCGCGGCGACGAGCGCGGCCGAGTTCGCCGCGTGGACGAGGCCCGGATCGACGCCGCGCGCACGGACCGCGCCGAGCACCTCGGCGAACGCGCGCAGCTGGTCCCGGGTCGGGGACAGATCGGCCTCGTCGGCCCGGGCGAAGTGGGTCATGACGCCGGCCAGCGACAGATCCGGGGCGTCGGCGATCGAGGCGACGAGTTCGACGGCGTCCGTGACCGCCACGCCCATCCGACGCATGCCCGTATCCACCTCGACGTGCACACGGGCCGCCACACCGCGGCGACGCGCGGCGGCGACGAGGAGGTCGCGACCTTCCGGGTCGTGGAGGACGCACGTGAGGTCGCGCGCGGCGGCGGCGTCCGCATCGGCGGCGTCGCGGACGCCGGACAGCACGAGCAGCGGCGCCTCGATCCCGGCGTCGCGCAGCGCGACGGCCTCGCCCACGCTCCAGGTCGCGAGCATCGCCGCACCGGCGTCGAGCAGGGTGCGCGAGACCGGCACGGCGCCGTGCCCGTACGCGTCGGCCTTGACCACGCCGATCAGCGCCCGGCCCCGCGCGAGCCGGATCGCCTCGGCGGCGTTGGCGCGCAGCGCCCCCAGATCGATCGCCGCGACGGCCGGCCCGAGCCCGCGCGCGCTCCCCATGAATTCCACCCCCACCCACGCGCTCGTCGCGCGTCGCGTAGCGTATCATCGTCGCGCGCACTCCCGTGCGTGACCCCGACCGCGTGATTTCGGGATGTCGCCATCTCGACGCGCGCCTCCGCATCGGTAGCATCGGAATCGCCTCCAATGTCCGAAACCGCCGTCGTCAGGCTTTCGCTCACCGTCAACGGGGAGCCGCGCGAGGCGCCCGTCGGCGCGACGGTGCGTGACCTCGTCGAGCTGCTACAGCTCGACGGCCGACGCGTCGCGGTGGCGGTCGAACGCGAAGTGGTGCCGCGCTCGGAGTACGCAGAGCGCGTCCTCCGCGACGGCGACCGGATCGAGATCCTCGAAGCAGTGGGCGGAGGCTAAGGAGAACGGCATGGACCAGTACACCCTCGGAAAGCACACCTTCTCGTCGCGGCTGATCATCGGCAGCGGCAAGTACGAGTCGTTCGAGCAGAATCTCGCGTGCGCCGAAGCGAGTGGCGCGGAGATGGTCACCGTCGCGCTGCGGCGCACGAAGCTCGACGGCCCGCCCGGCACGCGACTGCTCGACATCGTTTCACCCGAGCGGTTCACGATCCTGCCCAACACCGCGGGGTGTTTCACCGCGGAGGATGCGATCACCACCGCGCGTCTCGGACGCGAGCTGCTTGGCACCGACCTCGTGAAGCTCGAAGTGATCGGGGACGAGCGCACGCTCTTCCCAGACGTCGCCGCCACTCTCGAGGCCGCGA
>JAHEJV010000461.1 GCA_024638705.1 Deltaproteobacteria bacterium
CTACCAGGCGGGTCTCACGATCTCGCCAACGGTGTTCATCGCGATGTGTTTCGCGATCGGACTCGGCGCCTGGCTGCTTGGATCGATCTACTTCCTCAACCCGGCGGTCGCCGCGCCCCTGGTCGCGCTCGGCCTGGTGCCGTTCTGGCGCGTGGCCCAGCTGCGCGCGAAGCGGCTCGGGAAGTTCGAAGAGCAGTTCCCCGAGGCGCTCGACCTGATGACGCGCGCGATGCGCGCCGGCCACTCGCTCACCTTCGGCTTCCAGATGGTGGGCGATGAGCTGCCCGATCCGATCGGCGGCGAGTTCGCCCAGATCGCCGACGAGATCAAGCTCGGTCAGGATCTCCGCGTCGCGCTCGGCAATCTCGTCTACCGGATGGAGGCCGGCGACCTCCCGTTCTTCGTCACGGCGATCACGATCCAGCGCGAGACGGGCGGCAATCTGGCCGAAGTGCTCTCGAAGCTCGGTTCGCTGATCCGCGACCGCTTCGCGCTCTACGGAAAGGTGCGGGCGCTCACTGCCATCGGGAAGGCCTCGGCGAACCTGCTGGCGGCGATGCCCTTCGTGCTGGTCGCCACGCTCTACACCTGCGGCGGCGAAGGCGGACGCAGCTACATCGAGCCACTCTACACGACGGTGCCCGGCTACATGATGGCCGCGACGGCATTCGGCTTGGTCGTCATCGGCTACATCTTCTGCCGCAAGATGGCGAAGATCGAGGTTTAAGAGCCATGGAACTCGTCGTCCTCTTGATCTTCGGTTCGATCGTCTTCCTCGGTGTCGGTGTGATGAGCTTCGGCCGCCGGCCCGAGCAGGAGCGACTCGCGAAGCTCGCCTCGGGCGAGACGTCGTCGCCGGTCGATTCCGGAGGCGTGCTCACGAAGGCCGAGCCGGGTCTCGTCGGGAAGCTGCTCGGCGTGTTCGCCGGCGATACCTCCTCGGAAGAGAAGAAGGTGTCGCTCGGACCGATCCGTCGCCGCCTGATCCATGCCGGCTATCGCAACGAGAGCGCCGTCGTCACCTACATGGGCAGCCGCGTCGCGTTCGCGTTGGCGCTGCCCGTCCTCGTGCTCCTGCTGCCCGCCACCTGGTCGCTCAACCAGCTCCAGCTGATCACGGCGCTCTGCGTCGGCGGCGGCTTCGGGCTGGTGCTGCCGAGCTACTGGCTCGACAGGCGCGTGAAGCGGCGGCAGCGCGAGATCGAGCTGGCGCTGCCGGATTCCCTCGACCTGATGGTCGTGTGCGTCGAGGCCGGTCTCGGCATCAACGCGAGCCTCAAGCGCATCGCCGACGACTTCCGCACGACGCATCCGCTGCTGGCCGCCGAGTTCGAGCTGGCCAACTTCGAGACCCGCGCGGGCAAGAGCACGACCGAAGCGCTGCGCGGCCTCGCCGATCGCACCGGCGTTTCCGACGTCAGCTCGCTCGTCGCGATGCTGATCCAGACCGAGCGCTTCGGCACCGGTCTCGCCGACACCTTGCGGGTCCACGCCGACGCGATGCGTCTGCGGCGCCTCCAGCGCGCGGAAGAACTCGCGAATCTCGCCCCCCTGAAGATGCTATTGCCTACTGTCTTCATCTTCATCGCGATGATCATCATCATCATGGGCCCCGGTGCCCTGAAGATGTCGGAGTACTTCTCGAACCGATAGTTCGGGATCAGAAGGGGATCGAATGCCGATGCGTTCGCGGCTGGCCCTCTCTCTCGGAGCGGGCCGACGGGCCTGCGTGCTCGCCATCCTGGTGGCCCAGAGCCTCGGGTGTGCGACCTGGAACTGGAATCCGTTCGCCGACGACAGCGACGATCCGATGACCGCCGAGATGAAGGCGCTCGAAGCCGAGCAGAAGCGGATGGTGCGCGAGGAGCGCGCGATCGAGGAGTCGCGGCAGAAGGATCGCGCCGAGAACCCGCTCACCCTGGAGGACCGCCTCGAGCGCGGCGACGATCGTCTGGCGAAGGGAGAGATCTCGGCGGCGGTCTGGGAGTACGGCGCGGCCCACAAGATCGAGCCCGGATCTCCCGAGCCTCGCGTGCGGCTCGGCTATGTCCATCTGCGCGCCCAGCCGGAGCGGGCGCGCCCGCTCTTCGAGAGCGCGCTCGAGATCGATCCCGACCACGCTTCGGCGCATCGCGGGCTCGGTCTCTCGCTGTTCGCGGCGGGCGGGCGGGACGAAGGGATTGCCCATCTCGAGCAGGCCGTGAATCTCGCGCCGCGTTCGTCGATGGCGCGCGAGGCACTCGGCGTGTCGCTCGACGAGGTCGGTCGTCGCGAGGAGGCGCGCACGCAGCTCGAGAAGGCGGCGGAGCTCGCGCCGAAGAGCTCGACGATCCAGAGCAATCTCGGCTCGTTCTACCTGCGCATCGGCGAGTACGAGAACGCAGCTCGCCATCTCCGCGCCGCGCTGCGGCTCGACACCCGCGACACCGCGCTGCGCGAGAACAATCTCGGGCTGGCGCTCGCGATGCAGGGACGCTTCGAGGAGGCGCTCGCCGCGTTCCGGCGGGCGGGCGACGAGCAGAACGCGCGCGCCAATCTCGGCTTCGCGCACTTCGAGCGCGGCGAGTACGACCTGGCGATCGAGGAGTACGAGGCGGCGCTGGTCGCGGGCGGCCCGGCGAACGTGCAGGTGGTGAAGAACCTGAAGGCGGCGCGCCGGGCGCTGGCCGCATCGGGGAACCGCGCGACTCCGAGGCGGGGCGTCGCCGACCGGGACGCCGCGCCGCGTCCCGGCGAGGGCGACGCCGCCGAGGTGGCCGAGTCGAGCCTCGACCGTCCCGCGCCGGTGGGCGAAACGACGAAGCCGCCGCGAGGCGACGATCCGTGGCTGTGGGAGGCGCCGCCGCCCGGCGCCGCAGCCGAGTAACGCCGGACTCCTGCGCGACACCGTCGCGCGACGGTACGATCCGCCCGGATGTCCGAACCGCCCGTCGGTCTCTATCCCGCGCCGCGCGAGTTCGCGCTGCGCGACGCGCCTGCTCCGACGGAGACCCGGCCGCGGCACGCGCGCGACGCCTCGCTGCCGGCGGAGGGCTTCC
>JAHEJV010000137.1 GCA_024638705.1 Deltaproteobacteria bacterium
CTCCTAGATCAACCCTGCGTAGGACCCGCCGTCGAGCTGGACGTTCTGGCCCGAGATGTACCCGGCCTGGGCGCTGCAGAGGAAGGCGCAGGCGTCGGCGAACTCCTCGGGGGTTCCGAGGCGCCCCGCTGCGATGCTCGCCACCTGCTCGGCGCGCGCTTCCTCGTAGGAGATGTCGCGCAGCTTCATCACGACCTGCGCCATCTGCTGCTGACGATCGGTGTCGATGCGCTCGGGCAGGAGGTTGTTGAGCGTGACGTTGTGGGCCGCCGCGTCGCGCGAGAGCGATTTGCACAGCGCCGTCAGGCCGCTTCGGGCGGTGGTCGAGAGCGCCATCGGCGCGAGCGGCGTCTTCACCATCGCCGACGTGATGTTGACGATGCGTCCGAAGCGCCGCTCCTTCATCCCCGGCAGCAGCGCGCGGATCAGCATCGCCGGCGCCAGCAGGTTCGACTCGAGGGCCTCGAGCCAGGTGGCGTGGTCCCAGTCTTCGAAGCGCCCCGGCGGCGGACCGCCGTTGTTGTTCACGAGGACGTCCGCGTCGGGGCAGGCCGCGACGAGGCGGTCACGATCCGCCGGATCGTCGAGATTGGCGACGACGGGTGTGACCGTTGCACCCGTTTGCGCTCGGATCTCCTCGGCCGTCTTCGCGAGGCGTTCCTCGTCGCGCCCGTTGATGACGACGGCGGCGCCCTCGCGTGCCAGCGCCGTCGCGCAGGCTCGCCCGAGCCCACGGCTCGACGCGCAGACGATCGCCTTCTTGCCCGAGAGTCCGAGATCCATCTCGTTCCGCCCCGTTGTTCGCTCGACGTCGCGCCGCGCAGCGCGGCGAAGAGGGACGTCCACCAGAGACGCGGCTCGCCAGTCTTCTCCGCCTAGTCGTCGCGCACCAGTGGCATCAGGTCGAGTGCAGAGACGACGCCCGCGGGACGACCTTCCTTCAGGACCCAGACGCGGTGGATCCGCCGACTGTGCAGCAGCTCTGCCACCGTTCGTGCGCGCTCGGTCTCCTCGACCGTGCAGGCGCCCTCCGTCATCACCTCGCCGACCGTGCGGTTGGAGAGCCGATCCTGGAAATCCTCGGGCACCGTCCAGATCGAAGGCCCGAACTCGCGCGCTTCGGTGAAGCTCGGATCCGAGGCGAAGCCCCCGCTCTCGTGCTCCTCGGTGACGGCGCGCAGCAGGTCGGTGCTGCTCACCACGCCGACGACCTCTCCCGTTTCGTTCACGACGGGGGCGCCGTGAATCCCTTCCTCGACGAGGAGCCGATGGGCATCGAGCAGCGAGTGTTCCGGGCTCAGCGACACCACGCTGTGCTGCATCACGTCGGCGACTGTCTTGGTCATCGATTCCCTCCTATCCGCTTCTCATGCCCGTCACGTTAATCCAGACGGAGTCATTGGGTACGGAAAGCGCGCGCTCTTGTCCACCGAGGCGAACCGACTCGGGTCATCCGCCGGCTGCCGCTTTCACGAAGGCCACGCGGTCGCCCGGCGCGAGCTTCGTCTTCATCCCCTTGCGGTGGGCGATCAGGACGCCATTCACGGCCACGTTCGCCACCCGGGTCAGCTTCTCGAAGGCCTCGCCGCGCTCGCCGAAGCGCTCGCGCGCGGCGGAGACGACGTCGGCGACGGTGGCGGCGTCGGCGACGTCGAAACGGCGCACGCCGAGCTCCTTGCTCATGTCGTAGGTGAGATCGACGGTGATCGGTTCCGCCATGGCGCCTAGACCCGCACCTGGAGCTTCGCGAGCGTCTTCGGCGTCGGCACGCCGTTCGCGTCCCAGCCGCGCTTCTTGTAGTAGGCGGGGAGCAGCTGATCGAGCGGGTGGCCCGAATCGAGGTGCTCGAAGATCGACTCGTTGCGCATCCGCGGCGGCAGCGCGTCGTCCGCCGCGGTGAGGCCCTCGCGCAGGTTGTACATGCGTTCGAGGTTGAAGATGCGCGCGCCGATCTCCTGGAGGTGGCCACTCGAGAACTTCGTCCCCGTGATGAACGTCAGCCACTTCTCGAACCAGATCATCGGACTGGCCTTCACGTTCATGAAACCGCGGAAGAGCGGGCCGGGTGTGTTCTCGAGCAGCTTCGACAGCAGCCGGTGCAGGAACGAGTTCGGATTCATTTCGTGGATCTGCTTCGGGAGCATCCCGTAGGTGGTGAAGATGCACAGCACCATCGAGTTGATCGAGCAGGCCAGGTTCTGCATCGAGATCGGAATGTCGGCCTTGAGCTTCAGGTTCTGGGGATTGATCGTGAGCGGGCCCGTGCTCTCGAAGTACATGCTCGCGCCCTGGACGTGGCAGCCCCCGCGGTTGGTCGTCGCGTACTCGACGCCCTGGGCGTAGGATCCGCGCGGGTCGTAGGCGGAAAGCTCGAGCCCCTTCACGTGCATCGCGAAGTCGTGGCCGCCGAGCTTCTCGGACATCCGCTTCGTGCCGTCGGCGAGGATGTCGCCCTGGCCGCGCCGGTGGCCGATATCGAGGATCATCTCCGTGACGCCGGCGGTGCTGCCGAAGTCGAGGGGCACGTCGAACATCCCGCGCTCGTGCAGCTCCATCGCGAAGGAGAGCGACGCGCCGAGGCTGATCGTGTCCATCCCCATGTCGTCGGCGTGGTAGTTCCACTCGGCCACTTTCTTGATGTCGCCGATCTCGAGGTTCGAGCCGAGCAGGGCGAGGGTCTCGTACTCGGGGCCCTTCACGACGCCTTTCCCCTCCACCTCGACGTCGCGGCCGCAGGTGACGGGGCAGTGGATGCAGCTCGTCTTCACGCCCTTGAGCTCGTGGTCCTCGACGAACTCGCCGCTGATCGACATCGCGTCGTCGAAGCGGCCCTTCTGGAAGTTGCGCGTGGGCAGGATGCCGCGACCGTTCGTGGTGTTGACGATGCCGCCGGTGCCGAAGCGCTTCATGCTCTCGCCGAGGACGGGATGGTCCTTGAAGAGTTCGCGCACACCCTTCGTGTACTCCTTGAACTTCTCGGGATCCTCCATGTCGAGCTTGCGCTTCCCGGAGATGCTGATCGCCTTGAGCTGCTTCGCTCCCATCACCGCGCCGACGCCGGTGCGGCCCGCGATGCGCTCGTTCGAGACGATGCCCGCGTAGAGCACCCGGTTCTCGCCTGCCGGGCCGATCACGGCGTGATACTGCTTCCGACCCAGCTCCTTCTGCGTGTCGTAGGTGCCCTTGCCCCAGAGATCGCTCGCGTCGAGGAACTCGACCGCGTCGTTCTCGCCGTCGACGACGAGGCGGACCGGGCGGGGCGACTCTCCGGACACGACGAGCACGTCGACGCCCGCCTTCTTCATCCCCAGTGCGAACGACCCGCCGCACGTCGCGTTGCCGATGCCGCCGGTGAGCGGGCTCTTGCACACCACCGCGAAGCGGTTGCTCTGCGGCGCCACCGAGCCGTTGAGCGGGCCGGTGGCGAAGATCAGCGGATTCTCCGGGCCGAGCGGATCGATGCCCGGCTCGGTGCGGTCGTAGAGCAGGCGCGTGCCGTAGCCCTTGCCGCCGATGTAGAGGCGGGCGATCTCCTCGTCGAGCGGCTCGAAGGAGAAGGTCTGGTTGGCGAGATCGATTTCGAGGACGCGGCCGGCGTATCCCTTGATCATGAGGGCTCCTTGCTCCCGGCGCCTGGCGCTAGGGCGTGTACCAGATGGGGGAAGAGTAGGCGCGATCCTGATGCACGAGGTCACGCACCTCTTCGGGCTTGTCGACGCCGAAGACGGTGGCGTCGTAGTCGCTCCAGCGCGGGGTCGGGATCTCGAGCACGCGGACGTAGTAGAAGGCGGCCTGGGCGGGGTCGAAGTCGGGATCGCTCCAGACGGTGCGCAGCTCGGCGGCGCCGATCGCGTTCGTGAAGGTGGCGTTCGCGCGGTCGACCGTGCTGCCCACGGGAGCGAGACGGCCGTCTTCGTCGATCCGGCGCTCGTCGGCGTCCGACCACGCGACGTCGTAGACGCGCTCGTGCGTCGCGCCGTCCTCGCTGCGCCAGCCCTTCACGACCTGTACGCGGTCGAGGTTCGCGCCGGTGGCGTCGCGAAGCGCGGCGATCAGGAAGGTCGGCGCGCCGTCGTCGTTTCGCGAAGGAAGGTCGCCGCCCATCGGGACGCCTTTCGCATAGCCCACCGTCGCGAGGTCGCCGGACTGCGCGTCGGCGTCCGCATAACTCCAGCCGCCGAAGAAGCGCAGCGTGATGCGTGGACCCGTGGTGGCGTAGACCTCCTTGCGCGCGAGCGCGTCCCAGATCGAGGCCCGCGTGTTCTCGTGCGCCCACACCCCGGCGTAGCCCGAGGCCGCCTGCTGCCAGCCCATCGTCACGACGTCGCCGGACTTCCCGACCGCGTTCGTCATCCGCTCTCCGGCAGGCTCCATCCCCGCGCTGTGCTTCCCGTAGAAGTTGTCCTCGTCGGCGGTCGCGAGGGCGGTGTGGGAGTCGGTCGCGCCGATCATCCCGAACTTGAACGGGTTGGCGCCGAGCTCGCCGTGGAGCTGCAGGCCGAGCTTCAGGGCGCTGCGCGCGTACTCGTGCTCGAGCATCGCGTCTTCCTTCTCGACGCCGGCGAAGTTGCCCTGGTCCCAGGTCTCGTAGTCGGCGAACTCGTCGTCGGGCGAGAGGAAGGGGTGGGCCTCGCCGTCGCCCTTGATCTGGGTCACCTCGGTGATCGGCTCCCAACGCGCGCGTCGCTTCGCGTAGTCGGCGTCGATCGGCTCGCCGCCCGAGGTCTCGGTGGCGAACATCAAGCCGTTGCTGAGGTTGCCGTTGTGCGGGATCGCGAGGACGCGGCCCCCGGACTTCGCCTCGTACTCACCGAGGTAGCGCCAGAGGTCCTCCGGGTCTTCGCTGTGGAAGCTCGAGAACGGAAGCGTTTCGCCCAGCGTCTCCATGTCGTCGCGGAACACGACGACGCGGTGCAGATTGCTGCCGCCCGGCCAGGACGTGTACTCGTACCCGATGAAGGCGGTGAAGGCGCCGGGCTGGTTGTGCGCCTCGGCCGCGGCCATCTGCTTCTGCCACGCGGCGCCGACGATCGCCGGGGCGTTCAGCTCGGCCGGCCAGCCCTCCATGCGCCCTTCCTCGGAGATCTGGAGGCCGGCCTTCGTACCGCCGACTTCGAGCAACAGCTTCCGCCAATCGCGCAGGCGGGGCACCTCGAGCAGGCTCGGCTCTCCGTCCACCAGCGCCTGCATCGCGCCGAGCCCGCTGGCGTGATCCGCGATGACCAGGAAGTCGAGGGGCCGGTCGAGCCGGGCCTTCTGCCCGTGGGTCGCGACGATCGCCTCGCCGCGCGCGAAGCGGTAGGCCTCCTCGGCTCCGAGCGTGACGCCGAAGCTGAACGCGTCCTGGGAGAGGTTGGTGTGGAGGTGGGTGTCGCCCCAGAGCAGTGCGCGCGGATGGGCGTCGCGGACCGCGGGGGAGTAGACCGGGGCGTCTTCGGCGCCGGCGGGAATCGCGAGGGGCGCGAGCGTCGCAAGAACGACGACGGACGCGAGCGCCGCGAGCAGCGCGAAGGGGCGGGGAAGGGGGCGGCGCAGGGGTTCCTCCTTTGGCGGATGCCGCCCGGGCTTCGGCGTCGGGGAGGCGGGCGCCGTCGCATTCTACCCGCAGCTGGACGCGTACGGACAGCGGGGAGTAGCATTCAGAATCGTCCCTTCCCGGAGCCGCCGATGCCGCCCTCGTCCGATCTCACTGCCCGCGATCTCGAATCCGTGTGGCATCCGCTCGCGCAGCATCGCGATTTCGCCGCGGCGCCGCCGCGCGCGATCGTCGAGGCCAACGGCGTCACCGTCACCGACTCGGAAGGCCGACAGCTGATCGACGGCGTAGCCGGCATCTGGTGCGTGAACGTGGGCTACGGACGCGAAGAGCTCGCCGACGTCGCGCGCGAACAGATGGCGCGGCTGCCCTTCGTCGCGGGGATGATGATCCACGAGCCGGCCGCGCGGCTCGCGTCGAAGATCCTCGACCGGATGGGCATCGCGGGGCGCGTCTTCTTCGCCAACAGCGGATCCGAGGCGAACGAGATCGCGTTCAAGGTCGCGCGGCAATATCACGCCCAGACCGGTGCGCCCGAGCGGCACAAGATCATCGGTCGCTACCGCGGCTATCACGGCAATACGCTCGGCGCGCTCTCGGCGTCGGGGCAGGGCGAGCGCAAGCGCGGCTACGGCCCGTTCGCGCCTGGCTTCCTCCACATCGACGCGCCCGACCCCTATCGCGTCTTCCACGACACCGCCCTGCAGCTCGAGCGCACCATCGAGCGCGAGGGGCCGACGACGATCGCCGCGTTCATCATGGAGCCGATCATCGCCGGCGGCGGCGTGCTGATCCCGCCCGACGACTACCTGCCGCGCGTGCGCGAGATCTGCGATCGCCACGGCGTGCTGCTCATCCTCGACGAGGTCGTCACGGGGTTCGGCCGCACCGGCGACTACTACGCGCACCAGCGCGCCGGCGTGCTGCCCGACCTGATGACGCTGGGCAAGGGCATCGCCAGCGGCTACCAGCCACTCGCCGCGATGGTCGCGAAGCAGGAGATCTTCGAGGCCTTCCACGGCGCACCGGGCGACGGCGTTCACCTGCGCCACGTGAACACCTACGGCGGGCACCCCGTCGCGACGGCCGTCGGGCTGCGGAATCTCGAGATCATCGAGCGGGAGGGGCTCGTCGAACGCGCGGCGAAGACCGGCGACGCGCTGCTCACCCGCCTGCACGCGCTCGAGGAGCATCCCCAGGTGGGAGAAGTGCGTGGCCGCGGCCTGCTGATCGGCATCGAGCTGGTCGAGGATTCCGCGAGCCGCACGCCGCTTTCGGAAGCGGCGACGATGAAGGTCGTCGCGCGCTGCGCCCAGGAAGGGCTGATCGTGGGCCGCACGACGAACACGTCGGCGGGCCTCAGCAACGTGATCATCCTCGCGCCGCCCTTCGTGCTCTCCGACGACGAAGCCGACCGCCTCGCAGCCGCGCTGGAGACGGCGGTGCAGGAGGAGCTGCGGGCTTAGCGCCGCTTCGAAGTCCCGGCCGGGTTCCGCCTCGCGGCGCGGAGAGGCTCAGAACGGCAGGAAGCCGAGCATCTTCGCCGACAATGCCAGCGCCGCCACCACCATCACGGCGCGGATCAGCCGCTCGCCGCCCTCGACCGCGATGCGCGCGCCGACCCACCCGCCCGCGGTGAGCCCCACGGCGAGGGTGAGCGCGGGAATCCACACCACGTTTCCCTGCCAGACGAAGACGGGAAAGGCGACGAGCGTCACGGCGAGGGTGATCAGCGCCTTGATGTGGTTCGCGGTCACGAGGTCGAAGCCCGCGCGCGACAGCGCCGCGAGCAACACGAGCCCGACGCCGGCCTGCACCGCGCCGCCGTAGAGGCCGATGGCGAGGAAGACGATGAAGGTGACCGGGCGGCTCCAGGCGTCGCCGTCGGTCGCGGCCTTCGGCGGGCGCAGCGAGAGCAGGACGAGGGGCACCATCAAGAGACCGAAGACGGTCTCGAAGGTGTCGTCGGCGAGCTGCCCGATCGCCAGCGAGCCGAGGAAGGATCCGACGAGCACCGGCGCGAGAATGGGTGCCGCGTGGGCGAGCCCACCGACGCCGAGCCGCTGGAAGGACGTCGCCGACGCCGCCGTCGAGGTGAGGATGCCGAGGCGGTTGCTGCCGTTCGCGGCGTTGCCGGGCACGCCGGCGATCACGAGCAGCGGCACGGTCAGGATCGATCCGCCGCCGGCCATCGCGTTGATCACGCCGGCCGTGAATCCGCCGACGACGAGGAAGAGCGCTTCCCAGCCGCTCATCGCGCGTTCATCGTCGGTCCGTGCAGAGACGTGAGATTCTGCTCACGCGCGGGCGTCCGGCGGCGGTTCGATCGGTGGCCCCTTTACCTCGACGCGGTTGCCTTCCGGGTCGCGCAGGTAGACAGCCGGCCCGAAGCCGTCCGCGCCGAGCAGCTTCTTCATCGGCTGCGCCTCGATGCCGTGCTTCTCGCAGAACGCGAGGATCGCCGCTTCGTCGTAGGGCGAGATACGCACGGCGAAGTGGTCGAGGTTGCGCGACTCGGCCTCGCCGTCGGCGCCGACGGGATCCTTCGAGGCGACGAGATCGAGCATCGACGACCCGAAGCGCAGCTGCACCATCTCCATCTGCTCCATGCGGCGCACGACCACCGCGCCGAGCCGCTCGTAGAAGGCGATCATCTTCTCGAGGTCGGTCGTGCGCAGCACGACGTGGTCGAGGTGTTCGAGGGTGAACGGGGCGTCGGACATGGTGGCTCCCTCATGTGAGCGCGGAGGTGGTCGCAGAAGCTTCGCTCTCGGCAAGGATGCGGCGGGTGTGGCCCGCGATCACCCGCTCTTCGTCGGTCGGGATCACCCAGGCGGAGACGCGGCTGCCCGGCTGCGTGAGGCGTGTGGCGTCGGCGCGGTTCGCCTCGGCGTCGAGCTCGATGCCGAGCCAGGCGAGGCGCGTGCACGCGGCCTCGCGCACCGGCGCCGCGTGTGTGCCGATCCCGCCGGTGAACACCAGCGCGTCGAGGCCGTCGAGCGCCGCCGCCATCGACGCGATCTGCTGCACGAGCCGCTGCACGAAGAGGGCGACGGCGAAGCGGGCGTCCGGCGCATCGCTCGCGAGCAGGTCGCGCATGTCGTGGGAGATCCCGGAGACGCCGAGCAACCCGCTCTCGGCCTGGAGGAGCTGGGTGAGGCGCGCCTCGTCGTAGCCCTCTTCGCGCATCAGGTGCAGCAGCACGCCCGGATCGATCGCGCCGGCGCGCGTGCCCATCATCAGGCCGTCGAGCGGGGTGAGGCCCATGGTCGTCGCGACGCAGCGCCGCGCGCGCAGCGCGGCGAGGCTCGCGCCGTTGCCGAGGTGCGCGACGACGACGCGGCCTTCCCCGGCGTCGCCTAACACCTCGGGGAGCTGCGCGGCGATCGATTCGTAGGACAGGCCGTGAAAGCCGTAGCGGCGCACGCCCGCGTCGTGGAGGGCCGTCGGCAAAGGGAACCGCTCCGAGCGCGGATCCTGGGTGCGGTGGAAGGCGGTGTCGAAGCAGGCCACCTGGAGGAGGTCGGGGCGCTGCGCGCGCAGGGCGCGGATCGCGGCGAGCCCGTGCGGCTGATGCTGGGGAGCGAGCGGGACGAGGCGCTCGATCTCGGCGAGCACCGCCGCGTCGACGCGCGCGGGCGCCGCGAAATCGGGCCCGCCGTGGACGATGCGGTGTCCGACGGCGACGAGCTCGGCGTCCGCGTGGCGCTTCGCGAACGCGTCGAGGAGATCGGCGAGCGCCGTCTCGTGGTCGGGCGCATCGGCGTCCAGCTCGATCGTCTCGCGCCAGAACGGACGGGCGTCGGCGGCGGCGTCGGAGAACGCCGCCTTCAGGCTCGAAGAGCCCGCGTTCAGCACGCCGATCACCCGCGTCATGGGCATGGGATAGCACCCTGCGCGCGCCATTCCGGCCACCGACCCGTTCCCGCCGCATCTCCCTTCGGGCCCGGTTTCGCGCGGGTTCACGCCGTGATAGAACGTGACTCCCGTTCCGGACGAACGGAGCGCACGAAGGAGCCCGCGATGTCGAACCCCCAAGCTTCCCAGGCCGTCACCTCCGGTCCCGTGCGCATGACGCCCTCGGAGGCCTTCATCGAGACGCTCGTCGCCCAGGGCGTCAGCGACGTGTTCGGGATCGTCGGCTCGGCCTACATGGACGCGCTCGATCTCTTCCCCGCCGCGGGCATCCGCTTCATCCCCACCGTGCACGAGCAGGGCTCGGCGCACATGGCCGACGGCTACGCGCGGGTGTCGGGCCGACACGGCGTGTGCATCGGCCAGAACGGGCCGGGCGTCACCAACTTCGTCACCGCGATCGCCGCGGCCTACTGGGCGCACTCGCCGGTCGTCGCGATCACGCCCGAGGCGGGCACGATGGGCGCCGGGCTCGGCGGCTTCCAGGAGATCGAGCAGCTCAAGATCTTCGAGGCGATCACGAAGTACCAGGCGCACGTGAACAACCCGAACCGGATGGCCGAGCTGACGGCGCGCGCCTTCGATCGCGCCTTCACCGACCTCGGCCCGACCCAGCTGAACATCCCGCGCGACCACTTCTACGGTGAGATCGAGACGGCGATCCATCCGCCGCTGCGCGTGTCGCGAGGCCCTGGCAGCAGCGCCGACCTCGACGCCGCGGCGGATCTCCTCGCGAACGCCGACTTCCCGGTGATCCTATCGGGGGGCGGCGTCGTCGCGGCGAACGGGGTCGACGCCTGCGTCGCGCTCGCCGAGCGACTCGGCGCGCCCGTCGCGAACAGCTATCTGCACAACGATTCCTTCCCGGCGAGTCACGCGCTCGCGTGCGGCCCGATCGGTTACCACGGCTCGAAGGCGGCGATGACGCTGATCTCGCGGGCCGACGTCGTCGTCGCGCTCGGCTCGCGGCTCGGCCCCTTCGGCACGCTGCCGCAGTACGAGTTCGACTACTGGCCGAAGACGGCGAAGTTGATCCAGGTGGACGCCGACGCCTCGGTGCTCGGGCTCGTGAAGCGCGCCGACGTCACCGTGCTCGGCGACGCGCGCGAAGCGGCCGTCGCCCTCGAAGCGCGGCTCGCCGAGCGCACCCTCGTGTGCACCGCCACGAAGGACGCCCGCGCAGAACAGATCCGCACCGAGAAGGAGATCTGGCAGGGCCAGCTCGAGACGTGGAACCAGGAGCAGGACCCGTGGAGCCTCGAAGTCGCCGGCGATTCGAGCGCGATGCATCCGCGCCCGATGCTGCGCGAGCTGCAGAGAGCCCTGCCGGACGACGCCATGGTGTCGACCGACATCGGCAACATCTGCCAGATCGCCAACTCCTATCTCGGCTTCGACGCGCCGCGCTCGATGTTCGGCGCGATGATGTTCGGCAACTGCGGCTACGCCTTCCCCGCGATGATCGGCTGCAAGGTCGCGGCGCCGGGACGCCCCGCGGTGGCCTACGTCGGAGACGGCGCCTGGGGCATGAGCTTCGGCGAGATCCTGACCTGCGTGCGCGAGCAGATCCCGGTGACGGCGGTCGTGTTCAACAACGGGCAGTGGGGCGCGGAGAAGAAGAACCAGGTCGACTTCTACTCCAACCGCTTCCTCGGCGTGAATCTCGAGAACGCGAGCTGGGCCGGGATCGCGAAGTCGATGGGCGCCGAGGGCCAGACGATCGAGAAGCTCTCGGATGTCGGTCCGGCGCTCGCCGACGCCTGCAAGGCACAGAGCGAGGGGAAGACGACGATCCTCGAGATGATGGTCACCCGCGAG
>JAHEJV010000138.1 GCA_024638705.1 Deltaproteobacteria bacterium
CACCGACCACCTCGGGATGACACGGGATCCGTCGTTCACCGACAACCTGCTCTGGCAGCTGCTCGAGGCGCCGCGCTGAGGGGCGCTCGCTGCCGCGCCGAAGTGGCGCTCGACTTTCCCGGCTCGGTGTGGTCTCGTATCCCGACGAAGCGTGGGATCACGGCCGGTCGTGAAGTCCGGATCAGCGAGGTCGTAGTGCGCGCGATTTTGATGAGTGGGGGCGGCCCGATGGGTGCGACGAAAGCAAGCCGATCCGGGTTTCCCGTGACCGTTGCCGATCGCTTCGACGGGAGCCGGTCCTGATCTCCTGGCTCCTCCTCGGTTTCACGATGGGTCTGCGGCACGCGCTGGAGGCCGACCACCTGGCGGCGGTCGCGAGCCTCTCGGCGCGCTCGGCGGGTCGCGCCGATCTGCTGCGCGTCGCGGGCGCCTGGGGCGCGGGGCATGCATTCACGATCCTGCTCGTCGCGCTCGTCTGGGTGGCGACGGGCGTGACGCTTCCCGAGGCGTCGCAGCCCTACGTCGAAGCGACGGCCGGTATTTTGTTGATCTGGCTCGGCGTCGACTTGTTGCGACGGCGCGAGGGCGGCGTCGCACGCGTGCGGCCCCATGCGCACGACGACGGCACGAAGCACGTGCATCTCCATTGGGAGGGAGCGAATCAGGACGAGGATCGCGACGGGATCTCCACGCATCCGCATCCCGAACATCCGGTGCGGCGCGCGCTGGCGGTCGGCGCGGTGCACGGCGTCGGCGGCTCCGCACTGCTCGGGCTGCTCGCTTCCCAGGGTGCGCTGCCCGCGAGCGCGATCGGGTACGCCGCGTTGTTCGGCTTCGGAGCGACGGTCGGGATGCTTCTGTTGTCGACGGTGGTGTCCCTTCCCCTGGGATTCCCTCGGGTGCGCGTTCTCGTCTCGGGCTCGCGGTGGCGCACTGTGCTCGCGAGCGTTTCGATCGTCGTCGGCGTCTGGGTGAGCGTGACCTCGATGTGGCTCGTCGTTCCGTTCGGCGCCGGCGTCTGGTGATCTCGACCGCATCGCGAGTCGATCGAGGGGGTCACCGATGACCGCCTATCGCATCGAGCCGGATCAATCCGAAGTCTACGTCGAGGCACGCTCGAACGTGCACCCGATCGAGATCCGCACCCAAGGCGTCACGGGCATCATCGAGGTCGATACCGAGCCGGGTCGATTGAAGCTCTCCCCGGCCCCGCGTGCCTCGATCGAGATCGGCGCCGACGATCTCCGCTCGGGCATCGAGCTCTACGACAAGGAGATCCACCGCATGATCGAGGTGCGCAAGTACCGGACGATCAAGTGCGAGCTCCTCGAGGTGAACGAGTTGAGCGCCGGCCACTTCCAGCTCAAGGGCACGATCCAGATCCACGGCGTCACGCGCGAACTCGATGGGGACGTGACGGTGCAGGTGAACGACGACGCCGTCACTCTCGAGATCGAGGGCTCCAAGACGATCGACATGCGCGACTACGATCTCGATCCGCCGAAGATCCTGATGCTCGAGGTGCGGCCCGACGTCTCGATCAAGGCGAAGCTCCGCGCCGTGCGAGTTTGATGCCGCAGGCCGAATCAGCGCAGCAAGCGGCGCGATGATCAGCTTTGCACGCCGCCGATTCCCTCGATCGCGACGATTGCACCGCTCTCGAGCAGGGCAGCCGCGCGCTGGGTCGGATCCCGCGGTTCGGGTTTGCCGTCGCGCCCCGGCAGCGCCAGCGGCGGGCCGCACTCAGGGCTGCAGACCGGTTGGGCGTGGAAGCGACGGTCGCTCGGATCGGCGTATTGGCGCGCGCAGGGCGTCCAGGGCTTCAGCGAACGCCTCGATGGCGTGCGCTCGACCCGGATGCGCCAACGCTGCGTCGCCACGTCGCGTGACCCTGAACCGCAGCGCAGACCTGGGCGGAGCGCCGTCAGGAGAGGTCTTCGCCGCGTCCGATCGCCGCGAGCGCATCGCGGAGCGGCGCCGGTTCCATCGTCTCGATGGGCAGACGGGTGAAGGCCCGGACGCGCGCCTCGAGCTCGGCATAGGCACGCTCGAACGCGCGGTGGACGTCCGCTTTCGGGCCCGTCACGGCCGCAGGGTCGGCGACGCCCCAGTGCGCGCTGATCGGGCGTCCTGGCCACACCGGACAACTCTCGCCCGCGGCGTTGTCGCAGACGGTGAAGATGAAGTGCAGCTCGGGAGCGCCGACCCGCGCGAACTCGTCCCAGCTCTTCGATCGCAGACCCTGCGTGTCGTAGCCGCGGGATTCGAGCAGCGCGATCGTGCCCGGATGCGGGCCGTCCTTCGGATGGCTTCCCGCAGAGAACGACCGGAAGCGCTCCGCGCCGAGTCGGGCGAGCAGGCATTCGGCGAGCATGCTGCGGGCGGAGTTGCCCGTGCAGAGGAAGAGGACGGAATACGGGGGAGCCTGCATCGATTCGAGTCTACGCGACCGATCGCGATCGGCGCTCAGGAGGCGACGTGCTGGAGGCGAGTCCCGATCGCCACCAGCGGCGCGGGGCTATTCGCGAGGCCCGGTTCCGAACCCGAGAGCATCGCCGTGCGCAGCGAGATAGGCCTCGATCGCGGCGGTGGTCTCCGCGTCGTAGCGATCTTCGAGGCGGGAGATCCGGTCCCCTGCGAAGGTGCTGATCTCGTCGAGCTCGAAGGAGAGATCCGGGGCGTGCGGCGAGGTGTAATCCGCTCGGCCGCGGATCCGCACCGTGTCGCCCTCCTGGTGGGGCCCGTCGAGCAGCACGATCTCGCGCGTCGCGAAGCGGCGGTCGAACGCGTCGAGCGCCTGCTTGAAGTAGGCGAGGATCGCATCGCGGCCGCGGATGCAGCTGCCGGATTCGGGCGTGAAGGGCGGGCCGAGGCCCACCTCGTACTCGGCGTCCTCGGCGAAGTAGGGCTCGACGAGCGACCACTCGTCGCTTGCAAGCGCCTTCTCGAACGCGGCGGCGTACTCGGCGAAGCGCGGAATGGTCATGGAGTCTCCCCGGGTGCGCCCGGAGAACCCTAGCTCAGCGCGACGTCCTTGAGCAGCTGGATGTTGTCGAGCGCCTTGCCCGCGCCGTGCACCACGGCGGAGAAGGGATCGTCGCTGCGAAGAATCGGCAGCTTCGTCTCCTGGCGCAGGACGTGGTCGAAGTCGCGCAGGAGCGATCCACCGCCGACGAGCATGATGCCGCGGTCGACGATGTCGGCGGCGAGCTCGGGCGGCGTCTTCTCGAGCGTCAGGTGCACCGTCTCGACGATCGAGTGGATCGGCTCGACGAGCGCCTCGGCGATCTCCTCGCTCGAGGCGACGACCACCTTCGGGATGCCGGCGACGAGGTCGCGGCCCTTGATCTCCATCGTCTCCGAGTTGCCCTCGGGCGAAGCGCTCGCGATCGTCATCTTCACCTGCTCGGCGGTGCGTTCGCCGATCAGCATGTTGTACTTGCGCTTCACGTAATTGACGATCGCCTCGTCCATCTTGTCCCCGCCGCAGCGGATCGAGCTGCTGGTGACGATTCCGGAGAGCGAGATGACGGCGACGTCGGTGGTGCCGCCGCCGATGTCGACGACCATGTTGCCCGTCGCGGCGGTGACGTCGAGCCCGGCGCCGATCGCGGCGGCCATCGGCTCTTCCATCAGGTAGACCTCGCGCGCACCGGCCGACAACGCGCTCTCGCGCACGGCCCGCTTCTCCACGCTGGTGATGCACGGCGGCACGCAGATCACGATGCGCGGGCGGATCAGCTTGCCGCGGTTGTGGGCGCGCTGGATGAAGTAGCGGAGCATCGCCTCGGTGATCTCGAAATCGGCGATGACGCCGTCCTTGATCGGGCGGATCGCGCGGACGTCACCGGGCGTGCGGCCCAGCATCTCCTTCGCTTCGAAACCGACGGCGCGGACACTCTCTCCGCGGCCGTTCGGATCGGTCGTGACGGCTACGACGCTCGGCTCGGAGCAGACGAGCCCCTTGCCGTGGACGTAGACGAGCGTGTTGGCCGTCCCCAGATCGATGGCGAGATCGTGGGAGAAGAGACCGGCGATCGCGTCGAAGAGCATCGAATCCCTCCCCAGCGGCAAATCGCCGCGGGATTGTGGGATTCGTATCGGCAGGAGCCGGCAAGAGTTGAGCCAGATCCCCGGGATCGGGGCAGGGTGACGGTCGTCACACGGGCGGGACGAACTGCCCGGGCGGGCACCCCCGGACGATCGGCTGCGAACGCGGGGTCAGCGCACTTCGGGCGCGATCTCCTCGCCTTCGCCGCCGCCGCCGGCCTCGCCGAGCACCGGGCCGATGCTCACGAGCTCGAGCAGGCTGCCCATCTTCTCGTACATGTCCCGGACGCTGTCCTGGACGAGGGCGATCTGCATGTCGTAGGTGGCGATCTGCGTGTTGGCGGCGGAGAGCTGCACCTGCAGGCCTTCGACCTGGTCGTTGAGCGCTGCGATCTGCTCCGCCTGACCGCGCGCGTGCTGGGTCTGTGCGTAGAGGCCGCCGAGCGCGAGCAGGAGCAGGACGACCACGACGCCGAAGAGAACCTTCGAGACGCCGGTGCGCTCGGGCTCGGACGGCTCGGGGGCCGCCTCGGCGGACTCGGGCGTCGTCGTGTTCTCGGACACCGCGACGAGCTTCGGCGACTCCTCGGGATCGTTCTTCTCGGGCGTCGCGTCCACGGGCTTCGGTTCGGCCATCACACACCTCCGGTTCGTTGGGGCCGGTCATTGGCCACCGGAGCGCGCAACCGTCGCCCGGTCAGGACTGGATGACCAGCTTCGACAGACTCGTCTTCCGCAGGTTGGTCTTCTGAATCGTGCGGACCAGCTCTGCGACCTTCTCGATGTCGGTCTCGAAGGGATTGTTGCAGATCACCCGGACGTTGAGAAGGTTGCCAAGACGGATATTGGACCAGTCCAAGTCGTACTGGATCGAGTTCTGGCGGGCGAGCTTGATGAACTCGCCGCGCATCCGCGCGCGCGTGTCCGGCGGCGGCTCGGTCTTCGCCTTGATGATCTCTTCGTCGTCGAGGACGCGCTCGACGAGTCCGCTGCGCTCGAGGAGATAGTAGAGACCGCGGTTCAGGCGGAGATCGTGATACTGGAGATCGAGCATGAACACGCGCGGGTCGTTCCACGTGGTGTCGTTCTTCTCGATGTAGCGCCGGATCATCTTCCGCTTGATCACCCAGTCGATCTCGCGGTCGAGCTTGTCGGGGTCGGAGTCGAGGCAGTCGAGGACGTACTGCCACTTTTCCACCGAATCGCACAGCTCGTCGGATACCGGGTACTGCTCGATGTACTTCTGCGCCATCTCGCAGTATTCGCGCTGGATCTCGATCGGTGAGTACTCGCGACCGTTGTCGAGGCGGAGCTTGCGCTTGCAGGTGGTGTCGTAGGAGATGTCCTTGATCGCCTTCACCGGGTTGCGCAGCGTGAAGTCCTGATTGATGAAGTTGTCCTCGATCATCTGGAGGACGACGGCGCAGGCGCCCACCTTCAGGAAATTCGTGTACTCCGACATGTTGGAGTCGCCCACGATCACGTGCAGGCGGCGGTACTTCTCGCGGTCGGCGTGGGGCTCGTCGCGCGTGTTGATGATCGAGCGGTCGTTCGTCGTGGTGCCCGAGATCTTCTGGTAGATGTGCTGCGCGCGCTGGCTGATGCAGTAGTGCACGCCGTCCTGGGTCTGGAACACCTTCCCGGCGCCCGAATAGATCTGGCGCGTGACGAGGAAAGGGATCAGCTGCTCGGCGAGGTAGTAGAAGTCGACGTCGCGGTCGACGAGGTAGTTCTCGTGGCAGCCGTAGCTGTTCCCGACGAAGTCGGTGTTGTTCTTGAAGATCGAGAGCTTCCCGCCGATCCGCTCCTCGCGGATCTTCTCCTCCGCGTACATCTGGAGGTCTTCGAGGATCCGCTCGCCGGCCTTGTCGTAGACGATCAGCTGGCGGGGCGAGGCGCACTCGGGCGTCGCGTACTCGGGGTGACAGCCAGTGTCCTGGTAGAAACGGGCGCCGTTCTCGAGGAAGACGTTGAGGAAGTGCTCGGTGGTGATCAGCTTCTCGAAGAGGAAGCGGATCGCCTTCTCGACCGGGAGCGTCTTCCTGCCCTCGGGCGTGAAGATGATCCCGTACTCCGTCTCGATTCCGTAGATGCGCTTCTGCACTCGAACCGTTCCCCGTCCTGCATTCCCCTGATCGGTGGCGGAATTCGGACGGCCTGCAGCCCGGAAACGACTTAACCCCGCGGGTCTAGCCGCCGAGATGCTCTCTCAGCTCATCGGTATCCAGCCTACGGAACTTTCGGCCGATTCGCGCCTTCTCCAGGACGCAAACCTCCAGCTGATCCGGTGCGACGCTCTGACCGTCCGCGGCGCGTCCCAGCGCCGAGTGACCGAGTCTGAGCGCCTCCCCGAGGGGCAGGTTCGCCGAGTAGTTCGACTGCAGGTAGCCGTTGAGCTCCTCCTCCGAACCGCCAATCACGCAGTAGCCGCTGTGGTCGCTGATGCTGCCGTCGAACGCGATCCGGTAGATCTCGCTCTTCTCGTGCCCGACCAGCTCCGGGTCGCCGACTTCCGCGACGATCACCTCCACCTCGAGCGGCTTGAGCTCGCGGGTGAAGACGTCGCCGATCGCCTGCGAGTAGGCATTCGCGAGGGCGCGCGCGCGGACGTCGTCGCGGCTGTACTGGTAGCCTTTCATGTCCGCATAACGGACGCCGATCTTCCGCAGCTGATCGAACTCGCTGAACTTGCCGACGCCGGCGAACGCGATGCGGTCGTAGATCTCACCGATCTTCGACAGCGAAGACGGGTTCTCCGCCATGACCGCGATCCCGCTGTCGAACTCGAGCGTGATGCTCGACTTGCCGCGACCGATGCCCTTGCGGGCGTACTCGGCCTTGTCGGCCATCACCTGCTCGGGAGAGACGTAGAAGGGCATGCTCATGACGTGGCTCCCGCGCCGGTGCCCGCGCTGCGTCGGGCGAGGATGTCGTCGTAGACCGCGCGGATGTCCGACTCGGGCGCCTGCTCGATGCCCGGCTCCGAGCAGTGGAGCACCGTCGGGAAGATGCCGCGCTGGATGTCGATGCCGCCGGTGCCGCGGTCTTCGTCCGCCGCGTCGGTCAGCGCCTGGACGGCCATGCGCAGCGCTTCCTGCTTCGAGGCGCGGTTGTGATGCGCCTTCTTGAGTGACTCGCGCGCGTAGAGGCCGCCCGACCCGGTGGCTTCGTACTCGGCTTCTTCGTAGCGGCCGCCGGTGACGTCGAACTTCCAGAGCCGTCCGACCTTCCGCCGCAGGTCGTAACCCGCGAAGAGCGGAACGACGACCATGCCCTGCATCGCCGCAGGGAGGTTCGCGCGAATCATCTGGGACAGCTTGTTCGCCTTGCCGTCCAGCTCGAGCCCCTGGCCTTCGATCTTCTCGTAGTGCTCGAGCTCGATGCGCATGATGCGCGCCATCTCGATCGCGGGGCCCGCTGCGCCGGCGATCGCGATCATCGAGTGATCGTCGGTGGCGTACACCTTCTGGACGTCGCGCGACGCGACGCGAAGGCCTTCCGTGGCCAGGCGGTCGCCCGCGATGACCACGCCTTCGGCGTACTTGAAGGAGAGCACCGTCGTCCCGTGCGGAACGCTCAGTTTCTCCAGATTGCCGTAGCGGCTCCAGTCGAAAGCCAGATGCGGGTGATCGATCTGGAGCAGCTCCGAAAAGCTCGACCCCTGATAACTCGTCCTGCCCAGCCCATCACGGCTGGCCAATCCGAACCCCCCGCCCGAATCGAAACCCGGGATACGCAAAGCTCGCTGCCCTCCCCCCCGCGGAGCGGCGATCTATTCGCCTCCGCGCTGAACGTAATTCTTGACGAATTCCTCGGCGTTCTCTTCCAGCACTTCGTCGATCTCGTCGACCAGCGCGTCCATCTCGTCTTTCAGTTCCTCGCCCTTCTTGGCGAGCTTCTGCGGGCCCTTGCCGTCTCCCTCACCGCCTTCGTCGCCGCCCTTTTTCGGGGCCTGCTTCTGCCCGCCTTCGGCGGCGCCGTAGATGGGAAGCGGGTGCGACTTCGGGTCGGTACGTCGGTGGGTGGGGATCTTCATGATGGGCTCCGTGTTCCTCGGGGGAAAGGCGTCTTCGTAGGAGGCGGGCTCAGGCCCGGAGGTTCTTCACCAGATCGGCAGCCGTCGGCGAATTGGTGAGAAGTTCGTCGACGTGGGCCTTGGTTCCCTTGAGCGGCTCGGCCATGAGGATGCGCTTGATCGGCTCGTTGTCGACACCGAAGGAGATCGAGTCCCAGTTCACGCCGAACACGGCCGCTCCGTACTTCTTGAGGCACTCCCCGCGGAAATAGGCCCGCGTGTCGGGGGGCGGCGTCTGGATCGCGGCGAGGATCTCCTCGTCGGTCACGATGCGCTCCGCGCGTCCCTGACGTTCCAGAAGATAGTACAGACCCTTCTCGGGGCGCAGATCGTGGTATTGGAGATCGAGCATCTCCACCTGCGGCGAGCTCCAGTCGAGTGACTTCCGCTCCATGAAGCTCTCGATCATCGCCTTCTTCATCACCCAGTCGATCTGCTCGGAGAGCTCCATCGGGTCGCGGCGGAGGCAGTCGATGACGTGCTCCCACTTCGTCAGCACGTCCTTCGTGATCGGATCGGGCGACTGCTTCGACGCGTAGGCGAGGGCCATCTCGAGGTATTCGGCCTGGATCTCGACGGCCGACATCTTCTTGCCGTTTTCGAGCTGCAGCTCCGTCTTGCACGAGGGATCGTGGGAGACGTCCTTGATCGCCCGCACCGGGTCGCGCAGGGAGAGATCCTTGCTGATCGCGCCGTCCTCGATCATCGAGAGGATCAGCGCCGTGGCGCCGTTGCGCAGGTAGATCGTGTACTCGGAGAGGTTCGCGTCGCCGACGATCACGTGGAGGCGGCGATACTTCTCGCGGTCGGCGTGGGGTTCGTCGCGGGTGTTGATGATCGGCCGCTTCACCATCGTATCGAGCGCGACCTCGGTCTCGAAGAAATCGGCGCGCTGCGAGATCTGGTAGTCGGCAGGATGGCCGCGATTCTCCGACCCGACCTTGCCGGCGCCGCAATACACCTGGCGCGTCGCGAAGAAGGGCAGCAGGGACTCCACGATCTGCTTGAAGGACGTGCGGCGGTCCATCAGGTAGTTCTCGTGCGAGCCGTAGCTGTTGCCCTTGCGATCGCTGTTGTTCTTGTAGATCAGCATCTGGGTCTCGGCCGGAAGCAGGGCGTTCGCTTCGCGGCGGCTGATCTCCATCACGCGTTCCCCCGCCTTCTCGTGCACCACGAGATCGCGGACGTTGGTGACCTCGGGACAGGAGTACTCCGGGTGCGCGTGGTCGACGTAGTAGCGCGCACCGTTCACCAGCGTCTTGTTGCGCGCGATGTTCTCCTGCTGGTTCGGCGTGTACTTCTCGCCGTCGACCTGGAAGCCGCGCGCGTCGGCGAGCGGGTTCTCCTGGTCGTAGTCCCACAGGATCTCGCCGGCGTGATCTTCGCGGTAGGCGTTGACGAGAAGGACGCAGCCGCTGATGGGATCGAAGTCGGGATCACCCTTGACGGTGATTCCGTACTCGACTTCGGTCCCCATCACCTTCGGAATGGCCATTCAGTCTCCGCGGTCTCCGCGCTGATCTCCGGATGCCCCGCTCGCTGCGTCTCCGCACGGCCGGCGCTTCGCGCTGGCTAGAGATACTGGCCCGAAGTGATGTTTTCAATCGACTTCTCCTTGCGGGAGATGCCGCTCATCAGCGTCCGGACATTGATGATCCGCTCGCCCTTGCGACCGGAGATGCGCGCCCAGTCGTCCGGGTTCGTCGTGTTCGGGAGGTCCTCGTTCTCCTTGAACTCGTCGTTCACCGACTCGATCAGGTCGTCGAGCGTGATGCCGCGCTCGTCGTGGTCGATCGTGCGCTTCACCGCGCGCTTCTTCGCGCGCGCGACGATGTTCTCGATCATCGCGCCGCTCGAGAAGTCCTTGAAGTAGAAGATCTCGCGCTCGCCCTTCGCGTACGTGACCTCGAGGAACTTGTTCTCCTCGTTGGTCGTGTACATGCGCTCGATCGTGTCGGCGATCATGCCTTCGGCGATCTTCGCCGGGTCACTGCCGTAGTGCTCCTGGGCGCTCTGGTGGAAGGGCAGGTCGGTCGTGAGGTACTTCGCGAAGATCTCCTTCGCCGCGGCGGCGTCCGGACGGTGCACCTTGATCTTGAGATCGAGGCGACCGGGGCGCAGCACGGCGGGGTCGATCAGGTCCTGGCGGTTCGAAGCGCCGATCACGATCACGTTGTTGAGCGACTCGACACCGTCGATCTCCGAAAGGAACTGCGCGACGACCGTCGCCTCCATGTCCGAGGAGATGCCCGACCCGCGCATGCGGAACAGCGAGTCCATCTCGTCGAAGAAGATCACGACCGGGACGTCCTCGGACGCCTTGTCGCGCGCCTTCTTGAACACCTCGCGCAGCTTGTGCTCGGTCTCGCCGACGTACTTGTTCAGGAGCTCGGGGCCCTTCACGTTCAGGAAGTACGGCGTCGTCTCCTTGCCTGTGCGCTTCTCGATGCTCTTCGCGAGGCTGTTCGCGACGGCCTTCGCGATGAGCGTCTTTCCGCAACCGGGAGGGCCGTAGAGCAGGATGCCCTTCGGCGGCGACAGCTTGTGTTCGGCAAAGACGTCCGGGTAGATGTAGGGAAGCTCGACCGAATCGCGCAGGACTTCGATCTGCTCGCCGAGACCGCCGATGTCCTCGTAGTCGACTTCCGGGATCTCCTCGAGCACCACCTCTTCGACGGCCGACTTCGGCATCTTCTCGAACGCGTAGTTCGTGCGCGGGTCGTAGAGGATGTGGTCGCCCACCTTGAGCGTCTCGCGGCGGAGCGGATCGGACAGCGTGATCACGCGCTCGTCGTCGGTGTGGCCGAGAACGATGACGCGGTTGTCGCCGAGGAAGTCGACGACCGAGGCGATCTCGCCGCGGCCTACGAAGCCCGCCGGCTCGACGACGTTGAATGCTTCGTTCAAGACGACCTGCTGGCCTTCCACGAACTGGAAGGGGTCGACGTTCGGGTGCACGTTGACGCGCATTTGACGTCCGTCGACGTAGATCTCGGCGGTGCCGTCCTTGTTGGCGCGCGTGAAGATGCCGTAGTTGTTGGGCGGAGCGCAGAGCTTGTCGACTTCCTCTTTGAGGAGCTCGATCTGCTGCT
>JAHEJV010000139.1 GCA_024638705.1 Deltaproteobacteria bacterium
GCGTGTTCGGGCTGGCGAAGAAGGTCCACGCACACGCGCCCGGCTCGAGCGCCGCCGCGATGCCGACCGTCGCGATGCACGACCAGGCGAAGAGCTGCTGGTTCGAGGAGGCGAACTCGAGCGCGTTGGTGCGCGCGAGCACCGAATCCGGATCGAGGGTGAAGGCGTTGGCGAAGCCAGGCGCGCCGCCGGGGCGCAGACAGTCCGGATCGCTGCCGACGCCGCCGCGGATCTCGTTCGTGCCGTCGAGGGCGCGGCCGTCCGGCAGCAGCTCGACCCCGCCCGGACCCTCCGCGTACGGCCGCTGCGAGGCCGTCACGGAGTAGGGGTGGGACGCGAAGGACGTGCTGTAGGCGATGCCGGGCTGGCTCGGGTCGGCGCGGTTCACCGGGTCGGGCGCGACCTGCCCGCCGAAGGCGCAGCGGCCGAGCGTCTGCCCGGGGAGGCCCGCCACGACGGGACGCCCCGTTCGCACGTCGACGCTGCGGTCGTAGTAGAAGATCGCGTCGGCGTAGGGGACGTCGCTGTAGCCGTAGAAGTTGGTCAGCGCGAAGCTGAACCGGTCCCAGCGCCACTCGATGCGCCCGCCGATCTCGAGGTCGGAGGGCTCCTCCCACGGACTCTCGGGCCGGTCGATGCCGGCGATGCCCGCTCCGAGGTAGGAGTGGCTCGACAGGCCGTTCGTGATCGTGCAGACGAAGTCGGCCGTGTAGGGCTCGCCGCACGCGCCGAGGTCGTTGGGCTCGAACTCGTCGAGGTTCATCGCGAGCTCGAGCCGGACGTCCTGCAAGGGTCCGACGTCGTAGAGCGAGTAGACGAAGCGCGCCGACCACAGCGCGATGCGCGATTCCTCGAGGCTCGGCAGCGACGAGAGCGCGAGGTCCTGCGGGTTGAACTGATCGGTGGTGCGGAAGATCTCGGTCTTCCCCCACACGATGTGCTGCAGCCCGAGGCGCATCCACAGGCGCTGGTCGAGCGACTCGAGGTCGAGATAGGCCTCCTTGAGCTCCTTCGTGCGCTGCTGGCTCGCGCCGCGGTTGAAGGCGCGCTCCGACTCGCTGAAATCGAAGTCGAGCGAGTCGAGATCGCCCGCCGCGAGCGCGCGCCGCAACCCGACGCTCGGGACGTAGAGCCCCTGGGCGCGCAGGTTGCCCGGGTTCTCGCGCGCGGTGATCGCGAGGTCGGGGGCGGGCCGGAACGGCGCCTCGGCGGAGCCTCCCGTGTAGCGGACGTTGCGCGCCGTCGTGACGCGACGGCCGAAGGTCGTCACGCCGCCGACCGTGCGCGACTCGAAGGAGCCGGGGATGCACCCCTCGCTCTCGATGCGGCGCGTCGGGTCGCCCTCGCCGCGCTGGGCCGAGGAGAGGTCGGGCTCGGTCGGGTCGAGGCACGGGATGATGCCGCTGAAGTCGCCGCCGAAGGCGGTGATCGGATTCCCCGATCCGTCGAAGCCCGCGACCGAGAAGTCCCCCGCGCCGACGAGCGGCGCGTTCCCGAACTCGTTGAGCGCGCGGACGGTGTACAAGCCGCCGCCGTCCGGGTCGGGGAAGGTCTGCCCGACGACGCAGCTCGCCACCCCCGCGCGTTCGCACTTCCCGCGCGACAGCTCGGTGACGACGGTGTCCGGCGAGAAGAGCGCGAGCCCGATCTCGCTGGTGATGTCGATGCGGTCCACCTGGAACCGGGCGACCTGGGCCGCGGTGAACCCGGCGAGCTGCGGGTCGCCGGAGAAGAAGCGCACCGAGGTCGGGTCGTCGTAGGCGCCGCCGTTCGTCCCGTCGAAGCCGGACGCGGTGGCGGTGGGGGCGATGCGACCGCGGAACGGATTGGCGCGGTCGACGCCGAGCGCCACCGCGACGATCTCGTTCTTCGGGAGCCAGGGTCCGAGCACCTGCGTCGGACCCGTCCCTTCGGCGCCGCGAAACGCCTTCAGCGCGAAACGATGGTCGAGGAGCGCTGCGTTCGCATAACGCCCGGGGTCGTCGGGCGTGCCGAGCACGTTGTCGGCCCCGGCCTGGCGGAAGAAGATGTCGTAGTCGGGGATGCCGCGGCGCTCCCCTTCCGGCGCGAAGGGCGTCGGCTCGCGGCTCGCGTGACGTCGCACCGGCGGCGCGCCGGTGGGCGTGACGCCGGCGAAGTCGACGTCCTCGGCGTCGCGCAGGCGCTTGGGCAGGCGCTTCGCGTCGTTGCCGTAGGTGTCGATGCTGTGAAAGAGCCCGAACCCCTGGGAGTAGACCGCGTCGTAGCGCCCCTCGACGCGCACGTACGCGCTGAGCAGATCGATGCCGCGCGCGCCGCTCGGCAGCAGGTCCGCCTCGAGCTCGAGGTTGAGGACGTTGTACCACTGGGCGAGATCGAGCTCCTGTTCGAACTTCTCGGAGATCGCGCGCGCCTGGCTCTCGGCGTGCCCGTGCACTTCGACGCGTTCGGCCAGGGTCTGCGCCGACGCGCCAGGCGGCGCGCCGATCGGAGCGAGGACGAACGCCGCCACCGCGACGCCGAAACACGTCGCACCCCGCCCCGCGAAGAGGCCGGTCAAGCGATCCCCGACATCGCTCTCGACCGCATTGGTCTGGACGCTCACCCCCATGCCCGTCCGTCGATCCGGGGACTCTAGAACTCCGCAGGGGCATGGGGGAACCCTCGGAGTGGAGAACCGGTCCCGGGATCAGTCCTGCTTCGCCGCCGCTTCCTCGGTCGCCGAAGCCTTTGCCTTTGCCTTTGCCTTTGCCGACACGGCCTTCTTCCGGCTCGTCGCCTTCTTCCCCGCCGCCTTCTTGCGGGTGGCCTTCTTCTTCGTCGTCTTCTTCTTCGCGGCCTTCTTCTTCGTCTTCTTCCTGGTCTTCTTCTTCGACGCCTTCTTCTTCGTGCCGCCGGTCGCCTCGCCGTCGTCGCCGGCCTTCTTCCGCGGCGGGAACTCGAAGCCGTGGCGCCCGTTCTCCTTGAGCACGAGCGTCGCCGAGAAGGGACGTCCGAAGCGCGACGTGAAGTCGGTGAGCAGCTCCGTTTTGCCGTCGCGCAGGTAGACCTCCGCCTCGTCGCGCGTGATCTCGCGCTTGCACACCGTCCGCGGGAAGACCCAACCGCAGCTCTGGGGGACGCCGTCCTCCTTGCGCTGCTTGCGCTCCTCCTTGGTGAGCTCGTCTTCCTTCTGCTTGCGCTCACAGACGAAGAGCGTCGGCGTCTCGATGATCTGACAGTCTTCTTCGAAGGGACAGCGACCGAGCGGGTCGGTGTTGACGTCGTATTCCGGCGTGTCGACCGACGACTCGTCGTTCCAACCCGCGGACTTCACCTTGAGCTTCCACTCGTCCTTGTCGAGGGTGATCACGCCGCGGTAGGTGCGTCCGCTGCGGGCGGTGAAGCCGTCGATCTCGCCGCTCTCGCCGTCCTCGAGCAGCGCGCGCAGCGTGCGCGTGTCGAGGTAGCGCCCGGAGGTGTCCTTCCAGAAGCGCATCGGACAGTCTTCTTCGCGCTCGGGCTCTTCCTGGCAGCGGTAGAACCACGCCATCTCGATCACCGGACGCCCGCACGACGGACAAGGACCGAAGGTCTCGTTCTCGTCGTAGAGCTCTTCGTATCCGAAGGTCTTCGCGCGCTCGACCACCTCGACCGTGTAGTCGGTGATCTCGCTCATGAAGTCGTCTTTGGTGCGCTCGCCGCGCTCGACGTCCAGGAGATGACTCTCGAGCTCGCCGGTGAGCTCGGGCGACGTGAGGCGATCGATGTTGATGCGCCGCAGCGTGTCGATCATGCGGATGCCCTTCACGGTGGGGCGCAGCGACTTGCCGAGGCGCGTCGCATAACCCTTCGCGATCAGGTTCTCGATGATGTCGGCGCGCGTGGCCGGCGTGCCGATGCCCTTCTCGTGGAGCACCGCGGTGAGCTCTTCGTCGTCGATCTGCTTGCCCGCGTTCTCCATCAGAGAGAGCAGGCGCGCCTCGGTGATGCGCGGCGGCGGCTTCGTCTGCTCTTCGTGGTTCTCGGATTCGAGCGCCTTGACGGGCACGTCGCTCGCCTCGTCGGCGCCGGCCACCAGCGGCGGCAACGCGACGATCTCCTCCTCTTCGGTGTCGGGCAGCACGGCGCGCCAGCCGGGCATCTTGAGCGTGCGCGCGCGCGAGCGGAAGCTCTCCTGCGCGGCGGCGGTGATGCGCTCGACGCGCTCCCACTGCGCCGGCGGATGGAAGGCGCCGAAGAAGCGGCGCACGACGAGGTCGAACAGGCGCTTGTCGTCGCCGGTGAGCGGCTCGGCGGGCATCGACCCGGTGGGCACGATCGCGAAGTGATCGGTGACGCCCTTGTCGTCGAAGATGCGCGCCTCGTTCTCGAGGCCCGACTCGCGCAGGCGCGCGGCGGCGGCGGCGTAGTCGGCGAAGCCTTCCTCGCTGCGGCCGCTCGTGGCGTAGGATTCGAGCGTCGCCGCGACCGTCTCGCGGTAGTCCTCGGGCAGGCACTTCGAACTCGTCCGCGGATAGGTGAGGATCTTGTGGCGCTCGTAGCAGCGCTGGGCGGCCGAGAGCGTGCGCCGCGCCGACCACGAGAAGCGGCGGTTGGCTTCGCGCTGCAGGCTGGTGAGGTCGAAGAGCGTCGGCGCCGACTCGCGCGAGGGCTTGCGCGTCTCGCCGGCGAGCGCCCCGGCGCCGCCGACGGCGGCCTTGAGCGCGGTGTCGATGCGCGTGGCGCGCTCGGCGTCGAAGATGCGGTCGTCCTTGCGCTCGGGGTCGTCGTCGGCCGCGAAGGCGGGATCGAACCAGGTCGCCTCGTACTGATTGCCTTCGTGCTCGAACACCGCGGTGACGCGCCAGTAGGGCCGCGGCACGTGCGCGAGCACCTCGAACTCCTTGTCGACGAGCATCGCGAGGGTGGGCGTCTGCACGCGGCCCGCCGACCACGAGGTCTTCTCCTTGCGGCTCTTCAGGCGTTTCGTGATGGCGCGCGTCGCGTTCATCCCGATCAGCCAGTCGGACTGGGCGCGACACGCGGCGGCGTCGGCGAGCCCTCGGAGCTCCTCCCCGGGCAGCAGGTTCTCGAAGCCGCCGCGGATCGCGGCGTCGGTCATCGACTGGAGCCACAGCCGGCGCACCGGCTTCGTCGAGCCCAGATTCTCGACGATCTCTCGGAAGATCAGCTCGCCTTCGCGCCCGGCGTCGCAGGCGTTCACGATCGTGTCGACGTCGTCGCGCGCGAGCAGGCGCTTGATCGTGCGGACGCGATCGGTCTGGCCCTTCTTGACCTTGTACCCGAACTCGTCGGGGATCATCGGGAGCACGTCGAGCGTCCAGCGCTTGAACTTCTCGTCGACCTCTTCGGGCGGGAGCAACTCGTAGAGATGCCCGACGGCGAAGGTCACGACGTAATCGTCGTTCTCGAACCAGCCGTCCTCTTCGCGGAATCCGCCGAGGGCGGCGGCGATGTCGCGCGCGACGCTCGGCTTCTCCGTAATGACCAGCGATTTCGCCATGAGCGAATCGACTCCCCCCGGGGCCAAGCACCCCATCCGACGGTGCGAGGCCCTTCCCGATTAGCCCAAGCCGCAGGGGGCTGACAAGCGGCTCCCCGAAAGCCGTCCGGACACGCCCTCCGTCGGGAGGCGCTGGGCCGGACTTGAGCAGCGTGGTGTCATGCCCCCGGAATGAGTTCGGTCGGCACCGGCATCAGGTTCCAGGTGAAGATGGGGCGATCGTCCGGGCGCACGTAGATCACCTCGCGAACAAGCTTCTGACCGTCCCAGACGTAGCGCCGCACTTCCTTCTGCTTGTCGCTGGCGACGTAGAGCTCGTCTTTTCCGTCGCCGTCGAGGTCGGTGAGGATCGAGGCGTGCTCGAAGCCGCCCGAGTTCTTGTCGATCAGCTCGATCGACCACTTGGCCTTCGGGTCGTCGCGCGGACGCAGGAGCCAGAGGCCGCTGCTGAAGGTGGCGGCCACCATCTCCTTCTTCCCGTCGCCGTCGATGTCTCCGGCGGTGAGGAAGCGGGTGAGCCGGTCGTCGATGGTCGCGATCACGACGCCGCTGCTGGCCGCCGGCGTGTCGGCGTCGTAGCGGCGGATCTCGACCGGGTGCACGAGCTCCTTGAACTCGCCGACGTGGCCCTCGACGGCGACGTAGAGCTCGTCGGTGCCGTCGCCGTCGACGTCCTCGACGAGGATCTCCTTCGCGTGGCGATCGCCGAGATCGGCCACCACGACGCGTCCCTCGCCGGCCTTCGGCACGTAGCGCACGACCTCGCCCTTCTGGACCGACCCGTCGAGCTTGTTCGGCTCGGAGGGCGTCGCGTACACCTCGAGGACGCCGTCGCCGTTCACGTCGCCCACCTCGATCTCGTGGACGAAGGTGTTCTCCTCGCTATCGAGCTCGACGACGGTGAACCCGTCGGGCGAGGGTCGCAGCACGGCCACCATGCCCTGGTCGTGGGTGGCGACCGCGATCGCCTGCTCGTCGGCGTCGTAGAGGTCGGCCACCTCGGCGTCGCGCATCCGACTGAATTTGCCGCCGAAGTCCTTCCGCCAGGCCTCGGTGTCCTCGAGGGCGCTGCCCTCGAGCTTCCACGTCTTCACCACGGCCTCGCTGCCCGCCATCGTGAGCAGCACCGGCCCGTCCTCGCCGGGATAGACCATCGCCTTGTGGAAGACGTTGCTCTCCGGGTCTTCCATCGCCGTCGTCTTCCAGGAGCCCTTGCTCCGGTAGAGGAACTCGAGGCGCGCCGGGCCGGGCACGGGCTTGCCGGCCTCGGTGACGAACTGGGCGAGCGACAGCACGATGCCCTTGGGCAGGCGGTCGGGCGTCTGTGGTCCGGCCGGCTTCTCGGCGACCGGCTCGGAGGGCGCCTCCGTCGGTGCGGCCTCGGGCTCGGGCGGAGCCTCCGAGCCGCAGGCCCAGGCGAACAGCGCGATGCCGAGGATGGCGGTGGTTCCGGTCTTCTTCGCGATCGTCATGAACTCCCCCTGAAAACGAGCCCCAGGGTCTAGCAGAAACGGCCGCCGCGGGAGTGCCCGGCGCGCCGCCCGGCGGGTATCGGAGCCCTGTGGTATGCACGGCGCCGTGAGTGGAAAGGGTCGCGCGACGCTCCAGCCGCCCCGCGGCACGCGTGATTTCTATCCCGACGAATACCGCTTTCGGGAGTGGCTCTTCGGACACTTCCACGCGGTCGCCGCGAGCTTCGGCTTCGAGGGCGTCGACGCTCCGGTCCTCGAATACGAAGAGCTCTTCACCCGGAAGGCCGGCGAAGAGATCACCGACCAGCTCTTCCACTTCGAGCTGCACGACCGTCGCTACGCCCTGCGCGGCGAGTTCACCCCCTCGCTGGCGCGGATGGTGATGGCGCGGGCCGGCGGGCTGCGACTGCCGTTGCGCTGGTACACGGTCGCCCAGTGCTGGCGTTACGAGCGGATGACGCGCGGGCGTCGCCGCGAGCACTACCAGTGGAACATGGACGTCTGGGGCGAGCCCGACGTCACCGCCGACGCCGAGCTGATCGCCGCCGTGTTCGCGCTCACCGACCGCCTGGGGCTCGCGCCCGGCGTCGTGCGCATCGGCTTGAACAGCCGCGCCCTCCTCGAGGAGACGCTGCGCGAGGGCGTGTTGCGCAGCAAGCCCGACGCCTTTCCCGCGCTCTGCGTGGTGATCGACAAGCTCGACAAGATCGGCGCCGACGCGGTCGTCGAGCAGCTCACCGACGCGAACGGTCCGGTCGGGCTCGCGGAAGTCGAGGCGCGCGAGGTCGTCGACTGGCTCGGGACCAGCGACGTGGACGCGGCGGCGAGCGGTCTGCCCGCCGACTCCAAGGCTCGCCGCGACCTGCTGCGCCTGTTCGAGCTGCTCGAGGCCTACGGCGTGGCCGACCGCACGGGCTTCGACGCCTCGATCGTGCGGGGGCTCGCCTACTACACCGGCATCGTGTTCGAGGCCTTCGACGCGGGGCGCAAGCTGCGCGCGATCTGCGGGGGCGGACGCTACGACCGGCTGCTCGAGACGCTCGGCGGCCCCGCACTGCCCGCGGTCGGCTTCGGCTTCGGCGACTCGGTGATCGAGGAGCTGTTGCTCGACGAGGGTGTGCGCCCCGATTGTCCGCGAGCGATCGACGCCGTCGTGTTTCCGTTCGGCGAGTCGGAGCGTCCGGCGGCGATCGCCCTCGCGCGACGCCTGCGCGCCGGGGGCGCTTCGGTCGAGCTCGTGCTCGGCCAGGTGAAGCTCAAGCGCGCCCTCGCCGACGCCGATCGCGCCGGCGCGCGCCGCATCTACCTGCTCGGCTCCGACGAGCTGGCCCGCGGCGAAGTGCTCGTTCGCGACCTGACCAGCGGCGACCAGCACACCGAGCCCCTCGAAGCCGACTGAGAGTCCGCGAGGACCGAGGAACCGCGTGTTCTCCCGCGCGCCGTTCTCTTCTACACTGCGCCGGCTGCCCAACAGGAGGCCGGCTGCATGCACGGCTGGACGGTCCGCGACAGCCTCGAGCTCTACAACCTGCCGGCCTGGGGCGCGGGCTTCTTCACCGTCAACGAGGACGGCAACATCGAAGTGCGCCCGCGCGGACCGAAGGGCGCCGGCATCGATCTGCGGGAGCTCGTCCGCGACCTCGAGCAGCGCGGCCTGCGCACTCCCCTGCTCGTGCGCTTCTCCGACATCCTGGCCTCGCGCGTCAAGGGCCTCGCGAGGGCCTTCGCGCGCGCGATGAAGGAGTACGAGTACGCCGGCTCCTATCGCGGGGTCTATCCGATCAAGGTGAATCAGCAGCGGCACGTCGTGGAGGAGATCGTCCACTACGGCGCCGGCGAGCAGGTCGGCCTCGAAGCGGGCAGCAAGCCCGAGCTGCTCGTCGCACTGGCGCTCCTCGACACGCCCGATTCGCTGATCATCTGCAACGGCTACAAGGACCGCGCCTACATCGAGACGGCGCTGCTCGCCCAGCGGCTGGGGCGTCGTCCGATCATCGTGATCGACCGCTTCCGCGAGATCGACCTCGTGATCAAGACCGCGCGCGAGCTCGGCATCCGTCCCCACATCGGCGTCCGTGCCCGGCTGACGGCGCGAGGTTCGGGGAAGTGGGCCGAGTCGACCGGCGACCGCTCGAAGTTCGGCCTCTCCGCCCTGGAGATGGTCGAAGCCGTCGAGCGCCTGCGCTCGGAGGACATGCTCGACTGTCTCGAGCTGCTGCATTTCCACATCGGCTCGCAGATCACCGCGATCCGTGCCCACAAGGAGGCACTCGCAGAGGCGAGCCGGATCTTCGTCGGCCTCCACCAGCTGGGGGCGCGCCCGACGACGCTCGACGTCGGCGGCGGGCTCGGCGTCGACTACGACGGGTCGCGCACGAACTTCCACTCCTCGAAGAACTACTCCACCCAGGAGTACGCCAACGACGTCGTGGCCGTGGTCCAGGAGGCCTGCGACGCCGCCGAGGTGCCGCACCCCGACATCGTCACCGAAGCCGGCCGCGCGATGGTCGCCCACCACTCGGTGCTGATCTTCGACGTCCTCGGCGTGACGGAGATGATCGACGGCAGCACCCCCGACCCCGTCGGCGAAGACGATCACAAGGTGCTGCGCGATCTCGCGGAGGTGTACGAGACCGTCTCTAAGCGGAACTTCCGCGAGGCCTATCACGACATCCTCCAGCTCAAGGAGGAAGCCGCCACCCTCTTCTCGCTCGGCTACCTCGACCTGCGCGCACGCGCCCGCGTCGACCGCCTCTTCTACTGCTGCTGCTCGCGCATCCTGCGCTTCGCCCGCGAGCTGCCCGAGCTGCCCGAAGACCTCGCGCCGCTCGAGCGCGGCGTCGCCGACACCTACTACGCGAACCTCTCGGTATTCCAGTCGATGCCCGACCACTGGGCGGTGAAGCAGCTCTTTCCCGTGGCGCCGATCCACCGCCTCGATCGCAAACCGAGCCGACGCGGCGTCTTCGTCGACCTCACCTGCGACAGCGACGGCAAGATCGACAGCTTCATCGACACCCACGACGTGAAGGACGTCCTCGAGCTTCACCCGTGGACCGGCGAGCCCTACTACATCGGCATCTTCCTCGTCGGCGCCTATCAGGAGATCCTCGGCGACCTGCACAACCTGTTTGGCGACACCGACGCCGTTCACGTGCGCCTCTCCGACGAGGGCGGCTACACCGTCGAACACGTCGTGGAGGGCGAGGCGGTGAGTTCGGTCCTCGCGTACGTGCAGTACGACCGGCGCACGCTGATCGAGAAGGTGCGCCGCACGATCGAGTCGGCGCTGCGCAAGGGCGAGATGTCCTCCGAGGAGAGCGCGCGGCTGCTCAAGCGCTACGAGCAGGGCCTCTCCGAGTACACCTACCTCTCCCGCGACGATTAGGCGGCGTCCGGATGGCCGCGCGTGGCAAGCAGCGCAAGTCGCTGCGCATCGTCTCCTGGAACGTGAACGGGCTGCGCGCCTGCGCGAACAAGGGTTTCGCCGAGTGGCTCGCGGGGTCCGGCGCCGAGGTGGTCGGCGTCCAGGAAGTGCGCGCCCTCCCCGATCAGCTGCCCGACGACGTGCGCGAGCCGGCCGGCTGGCACACCCGCTTCTTCCCCGCGCAGCGCAAGGGTTACAGCGGCGTCGGCGTCTATGCGCGTCGCGCACCGGACGCCGTCGACACCTCGCTGGGCGTTGCGCGCTTCGACGACGAGGGTCGCGTGCAGTTCGCGCGCTTCGGGCGGCTCGTCGTCGTGAACGGCTACTTCCCGAAAGGCAGCGGCAGCGAGCGCGACAACAGCCGCGTGCCCTACAAGCTCGATTTCTACCGCGCCGTCTTCGATCGCGTGCAGCGGCTCCGCCGCGGCGGGCTGCGCGTGCTGGTGATCGGCGACCTCAACACCGCGCACCGCGAGATCGACCTCGCGCGTCCGAAGGCCAACGCGAAGAACAGCGGCTTCCTCCCCGAAGAGCGCGCCGAGCTCGACCGCTGGGTCGACGCGGGCTGGGTCGACACCTTCCGCGCCTTCGAAGCCGGCGAGGGTCACTACAGCTGGTGGAGCCAGCGCTTCGGCATGCGCGCGAAGAACGTCGGCTGGCGGATCGACTACGTGCTCGCCTCGCCGGCGGCGATGAAGTTCGTGCGCGGCGCCTTCATCTGGCCCGATGTGACCGGGTCGGACCATGCACCGGTGGGCGTCGAGGTCGACCCGGGGATCTTCGACTGAGCCGGTTCCGGGCCGGATT
>JAHEJV010000462.1 GCA_024638705.1 Deltaproteobacteria bacterium
CCTGGACACGGAGATCACGGCCGGCACCCTGTCCTTCGACGCGGACGGCTACGACACCGGGAAGGGCATGCGCGTGACGGCGCCCAACATCAATGCCGGCGCTGCGCAGGACCTCACCAATGCCAGCGACACGGACGAGGGTTCGTTCGCGGCGAATACCGTGACGGTCGACGGCATCGAGCTCGATGCCGGTGAGAGCGCCACGGTGACGTTCCGAGTGGAGATCCTCTAGCTCCACGCCGAATCCCCCGGGACTTCGCGTGATGAGGGCTCGTCTTTCGGGCGAAGCGCTCTTCCACCTCTCCGGTGGAGGGGCGCCGCGCCCGGGGTGCGCCTTCCGCACGCTCCGGCGCTGCGCGGAGGTGTTTGCCGCTTCCGTCCTCGCTCTTCTCGTTCTCCTGGGGCAGGAAGCCCGAGCCCAGACCGCGCCGGGCACCGAGATCATCAACACGGCGAGCGCCGAGTTCGTCTCGGACGGCGTGCCGCGGACCACGCCTTCGAACGAAGTGCGCGTGGTCGTCGCGAACGGCTCGCGAACGCCGAGCGAGCTCGACTTCTGGAAGCACTCGCCCGGCGCGCCGGACGCAGAGCTGCACCCGGTTCCCACCGGAGACTGCAGCGCGAGCGGCACCGACGCCGGTCCGTTCTCGCCCCAGGCCCCGGTCATGGACTACCACGGCGATCCGATCGACACGAGCGGTCCCGTCGAGCTGACCCGTGCGCCGGTCTTCCACGTAGGCGATCCGCTCTTCATCCGGCTCGTCGACCTCGACCAGAATCTCGATCCCGGCGCCGTCGAGTCGGCGTTGGTCACCATCACGTCGCCGATGACCGGGGATCGCGAGGTGGTGCGTGTCTACGAGGACGGCCCGGACACGGGCATGTTCGCGGGCTGGATCCCCACGACGCCCGATCCCTCCAGCCCGGGAGACTGCGTGATCGGGACTGCAGTCGGCGATCGCATCGACGGCGACTACGTCGACCCGGTCGACGGGGGCGACAGCTCCACGGCGGCGGGCCTGGTCGATCCCTTCGGTCGCGTGTTCGACAGCACGAGCGGCGCGCTGGTGGACGGCGCGACGATCACGATCATCGACGAGGCGACCGGTCTTCCCGCGACCGTGTTCGGGGACGACGGGGTCAGCAACTACCCGTCGACGGTGGTGTCGGGGGGCACCGCGACCGACTCGAGCGGAAGCGACTACACCTTCCCGCCGGGCGGCTACCGCTTCCCGTTCGTCGCACCCGGCGACTACCGCTTCGAGATCACGCCGCCGCCGACCTATACCGCGCCCTCGGTCGTGCTCGACGCAACCCTCCAGAGCCTGCCCGGTGCACCCTGGGCGCTGCAGGCCGGCTCGAGGGGCGGGACGTTCACCGTGTCGCCCGGGCCCGCGCTCCAGATCGACATTCCGCTCGATCCCGATTCGGCCGGAGCGCTGCTGCGGAAGAGCGCCAGCAAGACCGACGTCGACGTCGGCGAGTTCGTGCAGTACGCGCTCACGCTCAGCGTGCCGGCGACGGGCCCGGCGATGAACGCCGCGGTGCTCACCGACGTGTTGCCCCCCGGCTTCCGCTACGAGAAGGATTCCGCGCGCCGCGACGGTGCGCCGCTCGCGCCCGTCGTCTCGCGCGACGGTCGTCGACTCGTGTTCGCGCTGGGAGACGCTCCGGCCGGCGTGCAGATCGAGATCCGTTACGTCGCGCGGGTGAGCGCCGAGACGCGGCCCGGCACCGCGACCAACCGCGCGCGCGTCACTGCCGCCGGCGGCGTCGCGACCAACGAGGCGACTGCCGTCGTCGAGGTGCGCGAGGATCTCTTCACCGAGCGGGCCTTCCTCGTCGGTCGCGTGATGGTGGGTTGCTGCGAAGACCCGACCGATCTCACCCACGAGGGCGTGCCCGACGTGCGCGTCTATCTCGAAGACGGCACCTACGCCATCACCGACGACGACGGTCGCTACCACTTCGCGGCGGTCCGGCCAGGGGTGCACGTCGTGCAGGTGGACGTCGAGACGCTGCCCGAGGGCACCGAGCCCGCCGAGTGCGGCATCTCGAACCGCCACGCGAAACGAGCCTTTTCCCAGTTCGTCGACGTGCAGCCGGCGACGCTGTGGCGCGCCGACTTCTACGTCGCCGGGCCGGAGCCGGCCGCGATCGCGCACCAGCTCGAGATCGCCGCCTCCCGCGAAGCACTGCGCTTCGACGTGAACCTCAGCGCGAACGAATCGGAAGCCGGCGACGTCTCGGCGATCGTGATGCTGCCCGAGGGCTACGACTACGTGGCGGGGAGCGCGCGCGGGTCGCGCCCGTTCGCGCCGCCGGTCGTGGACGAGGGGATGCTGACGTTCCGGATCGGCGATCTCGCGCGGGACGAGGCGTTCGCGATCCGCTTCGAGGCGCGACCGGGCCCGGGCGATGCTGCGCTGCCCGACGAACGCGTCGCGAAGAGCTTCGTGCAGGCGGTGGCGCCGAGCGGGAAGCGCGTGCGCACGCCGGTGGCCGAGGTGCCGCTCGCGCGCGCGATCTGGCCCGCCGGGGCGGACCCGTCGTTCGCGCCGGAATCCACGGCGACGCCGCACACCGATGCGGTGCCGTCGCCAGACCCGGCGCCGGCCGTCGCGCCGGTCCCGTCTCCCGACACGGCGTCCTCGGCGTCGCGCTCGGATGCGCGTCCGGCGAGTGACGGGGCGCGTGGGTTGCGCACGGCGAGCAGGAGCGAGCTCGTCTTCGTCCCGCTCGAAGAGCCGGAGGTCGAGCGGCTCGGCGTCGACGAGCGCCCGGCGGCGCCGCCGCCGGTCGATCAGGAATTCGATGCGGCGTGGCTGGCCCAGGCGGAGCCCGGCATCGCCTGGCTCTATCCGCGCGAGGGGCACGCGCCGCCGATTCCGAGCGTGAAGCTCGGCATCCAGCACGGACCGCGTCAGCGCGTCGAGCTGCGGCTCGACGGCGCACCGGTGAGCGCGCTCAACTTCGACGGCGTGCAGAAGCG
>JAHEJV010000463.1 GCA_024638705.1 Deltaproteobacteria bacterium
GAGGCACACCGCGACCTTCTCGGCGTGGCGCTGGTGAGCCGGTCGCAACACCTTCTCCTCGAGCACCCACCACGCCCAGGTCTCGATCGGCATGCCGGCGGGGCGTTCGGGCCGCACCTGGTCGACCACCTCGGCGCCGGGGATCTCGAGCCCGCGACCGCTGAAGTTGAGGATGCACCAGCCTTCGAGCGACTCGCCCGGATGGCCGAAGCGGTGGAATCCGCGGGTGTAGTCGCGCGGATCGGGGCCTTCGGGAACGAGGAAGGCGAGCGACTTCTTGCGTCGATGCACCAGCAGGTAGGAGCGCACGATCGCCACCGCCTCGGAGCCGGTCTCGGTGAAGCGCAGGCTCAGGACGTCGTAGAACTGTCCCTCGCCCGCACGGGCCTGCTCGAAGAAGACCCGCGAGGCCGACTCCAGACTTCCCCCGGGCCCGGGCGCGAGGTGGGTCCGCACGCACTGGAAATCACCGAGGTTGGCCGCCGCGGTGCCCGCGAAGTCGAAGAGGAGTTTGCCTTCCATGGGATCATTCTGCGCGCCGCGGCGCGCAGAGGCAACGACGTTCGCAGGCCGCTCGGGCGCGCGCTCGGGTCCGGGCGGATCCCGTTTCCGGGGCCACGACGGCTCTCTCCAAGGCGAGATGCGCGCGTCGACGGGATCGACGACCGGGTAGATCCCCTCGCTTCCAGGTCTCCCTCTGATGCTTCGTGGCTTCGATGCCATCCCGAGCCGGCAACTCTGCTTCTCGGGTCGGCAGGTGTGAGATGCGTCACATGCGCAGCGCGCCCGCATGCCGACGAGCACTCCGACGGGGCGTCGTGCTCCCGTGGGAGACCCTCTCGTGCAGAACCAGCTCCGCGGCCGCTGTCTCGCTTTCTTCGTGTCTGCCCTGCTCTCGTGTGCGCTCGCCATGCCGGCGCTCGCTGCTTCGAAGGAGCAGATGCGCAGCCTCGACGAACAGGTGCAGGAGATCAAGTCCGACGTGCTCGGCATCGCCGCCGAGCTGAACGGACTCGAAGAGCGACTGCTCTATCCGTCCAACACGCAGGTCGCGCTCTTCGTGACGCTGCCCGAGGGCGACGAGTTCCGCCTCGACTCGGTGCAGATCCAGATCGACGGCGAGCTCGTCGCGCATCACATCTACACCTTCAAGGAGCTGGAGGCGCTCCAGAAGGGCGGCGTCCAGCGCATCTACACCGGCAACGTCGCGACGGGAGGCCATCGCCTCGACGTCTCGATGATCGGAAAGAGCCAGAGCGGCGGCGACCTCGCCAGCACCGAGAGCTTCGGCTTCGAGAAGGGGGTCGAGCCGAAGCTGGTCGGCATCACGCTCGCAGGCGACGCATCGATCGAGCTCGGGGACTGGTAGACGATGCGGCCCCTGGCTCAGCGCGTCGCGACCGCCGCGATCGCGCTCTGCGTCGCGTGGCCGGCGTCGAGCGCCGAGCTGCGCGATCTCCATTTCGGAGAGGCGCTCTTCGAGGCGTATCAGGAGCGCTACTTCGAGGCCCTCGAGCGTCTCGACGCCGAGATCGCGCAGCACTACGGCGTGGACGAGCCCGAGCTCGACACGCTCGCCCACCACATCGACCACGCGGAGTTCTCGGTCGGCGACTTCGAGCTGCACTACCGCATGCACCACCGCGCCGGACGCGCGATCAAGGCCGTGCTCGAAGCCGACGTCCCCGAGCGGGTGCGCAACGAAGCGGCCTATCGCCTGGCGCGCATCCACTTCCAGAAGGACCAGCCCGAGGACGGGCTGCGCGCCCTCGACGGCATCGCGGGCGACGTTCCCGACGACATCGAGGACGACGTCGCCTTCCTGCGCGCCAACGTCCTCATGTCGCTCGGCCGCCCCGAGGACGCGGTCGCCGTCCTCGACGACCTCCAGGGCTCCGACTCGCTCGAGGGGTTCGCCGACTACAACCTCGGCATCGCGCTGCTCCGTGACGAGCGCGTGCCCGAAGCGGTCGCTCAGCTCGACCGCGCCGGCCGGGTGAGCAGCGGCGACCCGGCCGTGCTCGCGATCCGCGACAAGTCGAATCTCGTGCTCGGCACGATGCTCTTCGAAGCCGCCGAGTACGGCCTCGCGCAACGCGCGCTCGACCGCGTGCGTCTCGAAGGCGCGTTCTCGAACCAGGCACTCCTGCGCGCGGGCTGGTCCGACGCCCAGGCCGAGAACTTCGAGCGCGCACTCGTGCCCTGGAACATCCTCGCGAGACGCGAGCCGACCGACGCCGCCGTGCAGGAAGCGATGCTCGCCCTGCCCTACGCCTACTCGAAGCTCGCCGTACATGGACGCGCCGCGCTCCTCTACGGCCAGGCCGTCGATACCTTCGGAAGTGAGCTCGAGAAGGTGGACGCGTCGATCGCCAGCATCCGCGACGGCGAGTTCCTCGAGGCGCTCGTGCGCGAGGAGATCCGGCTCGACAAGGACTGGGTGATCCACCTGCGCAGCCTGCCCGACGCCCCGGAGACCTTCTACCTGATGACGCTGATGGCGTCGCACGATTTCCAGACGGCGCTGCAGAACTATCTCGACCTCGAAGACCTGCGCAAGAAGATGGTGTCGTGGGAGGCGGGCTTCGATGCGTTCGAAGACCTGATCGCGTTGCGCCGCGCCTACTACGAGCCGCTGCTGCCCGAGATCGACAAGGAGTTCCGCACGCTCGACGCGCAGATCCGCCTGCGGCTCGAACAGCGCAAGGCGATCGACCACCGGCTCAAGCAGATGCTGATCGCGCCGCGTCCCGAGCTGCTGGCGACGGCGGACGAGATGCACGCCGCCGCGACGCTCGATGCGCTGCGCGCGTCCTTGGGCGACGCGAACGACGCGGCGAGCGAGGCGCTTCGCGAGCGCATCCGCCGTCTCGAAGGCGCGATCACCTGGAACCTCGAGACCCGCTACCACGAGCGCCTCACCGACATCCACGAAGACCTGCGCGCGCTGAACGCGGACGTCGACGTGATGCAGGCGCGCTACGAGTC
>JAHEJV010000464.1 GCA_024638705.1 Deltaproteobacteria bacterium
GTCGCCGCGGGTTCAGCCTGGTCGAACTCATGATCGTCGTCGCGATCATCGGGGTGCTGGCCGCGGTCGCGGTCCCGAACTTCATCCGCTACCAGCTCCGCACGCGGGCCACCGAAGCCCTGACCCATCTCTCCGGGATCGCGCGCACCCAGGACGCCTACTACGCTGAATTCGGCGCCTACGTCAGCATCCCCGCTCCCGTGCCCGCGACGCTGCCGGGGCGTGCGCGCCTGCCCTGGCCGTCGGGAACCGGCTTCGACGTGATCGGCTGGTCGCCGGAGGGCGGCGTGATCTTCCATTACCGGGTGGGCGCCGACGCGACCGGCACGCCCGGTTCGCCCAATCGCTTCACCGCGGAAGCCAGTGGCGACCTCGACGCCGACGGCGTCGCGAGCTTCTTCGCCTACCACAAGCCGGTCGCCGGCTCGGGGGCGCTGCCCGGCGCCATGCCGGGCACCACCTGTGACGGCTCGGGCGTCTACGCGCCCGGTTCGGCCGGCGGAAACGCGATGAACACCCCTGGCGCCTGCGACGCCGACTCCGGCCGCAGCCGCTTCTAGATACCCCAAAGAGGGGAGGTTGCGCTCTGGCCGCCGGGCAGTCCTCCCCGCAACCGCTCACCCCCGTCCGAACGAGCCCTCGCCTAACGCAAATCGCGCGCCACGTCCGCCCAGGGCTCCGGGTCGTTCGAGAAGTGCGCCAGCAGGCTCACGCGATCCGCGTGGTCGCCCACCCGCTCGCGCACCCTCGCCGCCACCTCGTTCATGGGCGCGCAGATCGCCACCGCCTCGAGGATCTCGTCGCTGATGAGCCCCATCATGTCCTTCCACTGGCCGCGCTTCGTCAACGCATTCAGCTCGGGCTGGAGATCGCCCCAGCCGTGGGCGTCGAGGACGACCTTGTACGCCGGGGTCGAGCCGTAGAACGCGATCTGCCCCTTCGTCTGGGCGCGCGTCTTCTCGATCTCCTCGTCGCTGCTGCCGCTGGCGATCATGATCTGGAACGAGAGCTTCACGTCCTTCCGCGCGCGGCCGCTCTTCGCGAGCCCGCGGTCGATCGCGGGGAGCGTCACCTCGTCGATCGACCTCGTCGTGTTGAGCGGATGAACGAAGAAGCCGTCCGCCACCTCGCCCGCCACCTCCGTCATGCGCGGACCGACGCCGGCGAGGAAGATCGGCGGATCGCCGTAGGGGTTTTCGCCGGGGCTGAACATCGGCGTCATCAGCGTGTGCTGGTAGAACTCGCCGCGGAAGTCGAGGCGTCCGCCCTCGGCCCACACGCGCCAGATCTCCTTCGTCGCGAGCACCATCTCGCGCAGCCGCGACACCGGCTTGCTCCACGGCATCGAGAAGCGCTTCTCGATGTGCGGCCGGATCTGGGTGCCGAGGCCGAGCATGAAGCGGCCCTTCGAGATCGCCTGGAGGTCCCAGCCGATGTTGGCGAGCAGCATCGGGTTGCGCGCGAAGGCGATCGCGATCGCCGTGTAGAGGTCGACGCGCTCGGTCGTCTGCGACGCGAGGACGAGCGGGAAGAACGGATCGTGCGGACCTTCGAAGGTGAACACGCCGTCGTAGCCGAGGGACTCGAGCCGCTGTGCGCTCGCGCCGGGGTTCCCGAAATCGAGTAGCGATGCGTCGACCTTCATGCGGTGCCTCCAGGGTCGGACACTATAGACTGCCGCGACCCGAACGCCGCGAACGCGACCCGTGCGACCCCGGAGGAGCCGACATGACCGACACCCCCGCCGTGCGCGTCGAACGCGACGGACCCGTCACCACGGTGATCCTCTCGCGCCCCGACGTGCGCAATGCCGTCGACGGCGCCACCGCCGCGCAGCTCGCCTCTGCCTTCCACGCTTTCGAGGACGACACCGAAGCGAAGGTCGGCGTCTTCTGGGGCGACCACGGCACCTTCTGCGCCGGCGCCGACCTCAAGGCCGTCTCCTCGGCGTCCGGCGGAGCGAACCGCATCCCCGCGCCACGGACCGGCGCAGACTGGGACCGGCTCACCCACGACGGTCCGATGGGGCCGTCGCGCATGCTGCTCTCGAAGCCGGTGATCGCCGCCGTCTCGGGCTATGCGGTGGCGGGCGGCCTCGAGCTCTCGCTGTGGTGCGACCTGCGCGTGGTGGAGGAGGACGCGGTGTTCGGCGTGTTCTGCCGACGCTGGGGCGTGCCGCTCGTCGACGGCGGCACGGTGCGCCTGCCGCGCATCGTCGGGCACGGCCGGGCGCTGGACATGATCCTCACCGGGCGACCCGTCGAGGCGGACGAAGCGCTCGCGATGGGGCTCGCGAATCGCGTCGTGCCGACGGGGCGGGCGCGCGACGAGGCGGAGAAGCTCGCGCATCAGCTCACCCGCTTCCCCCAGATCTGCATGAACGCCGATCGCCGTTCGGCCTACGATCAGTGGCCGCTGCCCCTCGACGCCGCCCTGCACCGCGAGTACGAGCTCGGCATGGAGGCGATCCGTTCCGGCGAGACCGTGGAAGGCGCCACCCGCTTCGCGTCCGGTCGCGGCCGCGGCGGCAGCTTCGAGGACCTGTGACGCAAGTGGCGATCCGCGCGCTCGTCTTCGATTTCGACGGCCTGATCCTCGACACCGAGACGGTCGTCTTCCGCTCGTGGGAGCACGTCTACACCGAGCACGACGTGCCGATTCCGATGGATCTCTGGTTCGGGGCGATCGGCAGCGACGACGCCACCTATCACCCGCTCGACTATCTGCTCGAGCGCCGGCCCGGCCTCGACGTGGAAGCGATCCACGTCCGCCGCCGCGCGCACCGCGACGTCCTGTTAGGCGATCTCGGTCCGCTGCCCGGTGTGGTAGAGCGAATCGAGGAGGCAACCGGGCGCGGCCTCGCGCTCGCCGTCGCATCCAGCTCCCAGCGCGACTGGGTCGCAGGTCACCTCGATCGCCTCGGTCTGCGCGACCACTTCGCACAGCTGCGCTGCCGCGAGGACGTCCCGCGCGTGAAGCCCGAC
>JAHEJV010000140.1 GCA_024638705.1 Deltaproteobacteria bacterium
TCCCCCACATGCGTCCGCGGGCCGATGGGGAGCCCGACCCGGACGAGATCGCGGACGACGACGCGGACGACGCGAAGGGGGAGGGCGGATGATTCGCTCCGCGGACGGGCGGCTTCTCGAACGGCGCCTCCTGGACGGACGCGAGCCGCGTCGGACAGCCGGACGCGAGCCGCGCCGGGGCGGCGGACGCCGATGAGCGACCTCGCGATCGGCGGCGTCCTTTCGAGCCTCTGGGCCGTGTTGACCGCCGCCGGCGGCTCCCTCGCGTTGGTACTGATCTTCGCCATCGCGATCGGCATCAACGCGATGACGCTGCTCTTCGCCGGGTCGGCGGTCGTCGCGCTCGAACGCTTCGCGCGCGCGGCGAAACGACCCGCGGTGATGATCGTCAGTGGCCTGCTGTGGGCGGCGGTGATCGGCGCGGCCGCACTCTACGCTCAGGCGGAGGCGTTGGCGGGCGCGTCGCTCGGAGAGCGTCTCCGCGCGTGGGCCGTCGGCGCGGGGCAGGGCGCGGCGGCGATCTTCGTCCTCGTGCTCTTGTGTCGCGCGGCGATGCGCTTCGTCGCGCCGCGCTGGCTCGGCGCCGGGGTCGTCGCGGTGCTCGGCGTCGGTGCGGCGCTCGTGCTCGGCGGCTCGGGGAACGTGGTCTACGCGGCGGCGCCCGCGGGCGTCGCCCTGGCGATTGCGGGCCTCCTCGCCTGGCGCCGACGACGTCAGCGGGGCGATCGGGGCGACGGGGAGCGCATGCTCACCGTTCTCGGCGTGGCGCTCGCGATCGGCGTCCCGCTCGCGCTCGCGCTTCCCGGAGCGAGTCCGCGCATTGCGGTCGTCGGCGCGTCGGCCTTCTCGCTACTGCTCGGCGTCGTGGTGCTCGGGTTGATCCCGCTCGCGGTCGCCGGCATCTGGGACAGCCGTCTCACCGCCGAGTGGTTCATCGCCGTCCGCTATCTGCTGGCGAAGCGCCGCCAGACCTTCATCTCGATCATCACCGGCATCTGCGTCGTCGGCATCGCCGCGGGGGTGTGGCTGATCATCACCGTCCTCTCTGTGATGAACGGCTTCGAGCGCACCTGGCGCGACGAGATCATCGGCAACCGCGCCCATTTTACGGTGCACAGCGGGCTCGGGCCCTTCGAGGAGTACGAGTCGGTGGTCGAGCGCGTGGCCGCCGCCGACGGGGTGACCGCCGCGTCGCCCTACCTCGATGCAGAAGGGATGGTGCGCGGCGAAGCCGGGGAGATCGTCGCGGTACGCGTGCGCGGCGTCGATCCGGTGCGCGTCGCGACGGTGACGGACCTGCGCGACGACATCGTCGCCGGCTCCCTCGACGCGCTGCTCCCCGAGAACCAGGATCCGGACGCACCGTCGATCCTGATCGGCAGCCAGCTCGCCGGTTCGCTCGGGCTGCGCGTCGGGCAGTCACTGCTGTTGATCTCGCCCTTCGGCGGCCCGCAGACGCCGCTCGGCCCGGCGCCGCGGCTCGCGCGCTTCACCGTCGGTGGGGTCTTCGAGTCGAGCTTCTTTCAGTACGACGAGATGTTCACCTACGTGGGCCTGCCGGCGGCGCAGGAGTTCAAACGTGTCGGTGACGTCGTGGACGGGATCGAGGCGCGCACGACCGACTTCTACCGCTCGCGCGCCGTCGCCGATGGCGTACAGGCGCAACTCGGGTTCCCCTACTACACGCGCGACTGGAAGGAGTTCTTCCCCGCCTTCTTCCAGGCGCTCAAGAGCGAGCGCGTGATGATGTTCATCCTGCTCACGATGATCATGGTCGTGGCGGCCTTCTCGATCGTTTCGACGCTCGTGATGATGATCATGGAGAAGTCGAGCGACATCGCGATCCTGAAGACGATGGGCGCTGACGACGACGCCATCGAGCGGATCTTCGCGCTCGAGGGGACGCTGATCGGGCTGGTCGGGACGGCGCTCGGCGTCGTGGCCGGCATCTCGGTGACGGCGCGCATCGCCTTCATCCAGCGCCAGATCGAAGCCATCCTCGGCATCGATACGCTGCCCGCCAGTGTCTACCAGTTCTCGACGCTGCCCGCGGAGCTCGACGCCGGTCAGATCGCTCTCGCCGTCGGCGTGGCGATGGTGCTGGCGCTCGGTGCGACGCTCCTGCCGAGCCGGCAGGCAGCGCAACTCGATCCGGTGGAGTCGCTTCGTTATGAGTGACGTGCTGATGGAAGGCCGCGGGTTGCGCCGCTCGTTCGCGACGGGCGACGGCGAGATCGAAGTGCTGCGCCAGATCGACTTCCGCATCCAGGAGCGCGAGCGGGTCGCGATCGTCGGCAATTCGGGCGTCGGCAAGTCGACGCTGCTGCACATCCTCGGCACGCTCGACCGCCCGACCTCGGGCACGCTGCACTTCCGCGGCCAGGACCTGCTCGCGATGGACTCGCAGGAGCTGGCGCGCTTCCGCAACCAGAGCCTCGGGTTCATCTTCCAGTTCCACCACCTGCTGCCCGAGTTCGACGCGTGCGAGAACGTGATGATGCCGGGGCTGGTCGGCGGGCTGGCGGCTTCCGAGATGCGGCCGCGCGCCGAGCGGCTGCTCACCGAGGTGGGTCTCGAACACCGCGTGAACCATCCGGTGGGGAAGCTCTCCGGCGGCGAGCGGCAGCGCGTGGCGGTGGCGCGGGCGCTCGTGCTCGAGCCGTCTCTGCTGCTCGCCGACGAACCGACGGGCAATCTCGATCCGAAGACGGCGGATCAGGTGCTCGAACTCCTGCTCGAGATGAACCGGGTGCACGGGACGGCACTGGTCGTCGTGACCCACAGCCCCGAGCTGGCGATGCGGCTCGGTCGGTCGGTCGAGCTCTTCGACGGCTACCTCGAGGAGAAGGCGGTTCCCGAGCCGGCGCCGGAAGCCTAACTACTCGAACTGGTGAGCGAATCGAGCGCGGCACGGCCTTGTCACCCCGGCTTCGGAATCAGTAGAGTCGGGCGGCTCCCCGCCTGGGCGGCAGCGATTTCAGCGATTTTGGAGGATCGGGTGCCCTCACATCGCCCCGGCCGTGGTCTGCACGGCCCGTGGCACGGCCTCCTGCGCCATGTTCTTCGCTCGCCTGCGTCTCGCTGCGCGTCGGCCTTCGGCCTCCTGCGCCATGTTCTTCGCTCGCCTGCGTCTCGCTGCGCGTCGGCCTTCGGCCTCCTCGCGTTGATCGCGATCGGGCTCGCCGCGCTGCCAGCTCGCGCGCAACCCATCGTGCCCGAGGTCGAAGAGCCCTTCGCGGAGCGGGTGGTGCAGCGCACCGGGCCGCCCCCGACGATCGCAGTGCTCGACTTCGTCGTGCAGGGCGCCGACACCGACACCGGGTTCGGCTCCCAGCTCTCGCGCGAGCTCGCGACGATCCTCGCCGGGGACGAACGCGTCGTCGTGCGGCTCGACGCCGTGAACGTCGCCCCGCCACGACCGGCCGTCGGCGAGACCCGCGACGCCGCCCTGCGTCGGCTCGCCGAGGAGCTCGACGCCGACTACATCGTCACCGGTCGCGGCACCCAGCTCGTGCGCGGCGGCGGCATCGATCTCGCCGTCCGTCTCGTTCCGCGCAGCATCGGCGCGCGCGGCGACACCCAGGTGCTGACCGCCGACGATCCGGAGACGCTGCTGACGCGCCTGTCGGACGTGGCCGAGGGATTGCTGGTGCGCGTGGTCGGTGCGCCGCCGACGCGCGTCGTCGCAGTCGAGATCCAGGGCGCGCCCGGCTTCGAGGCGCGCCTGATGGAGCGGATGGAGACGCGGGTCGGCGGACCCTACGACCCGCTCGCCGTGCGCGGCGATCTCGGCGTCCTGCGCGAGAGCCCGGCGATCGTGTCCGCCACGGCGAGCACCGAACGCACCGACGCCGGCGTGCGCGTGCGCTTCGACGTGATCCTGGCCGATCCCGCTGCCGAGCGGCGCGCCACCGCCGAGACGATCGTCGGCGTCGACATCGTCGGCAGCCGGCGCATCGACGTCGAGGCGATCCGCGGTCGGATCGGCTCGCAGGAGGGCGAGCCGCTCGACCCGGCGCAGATTGCCGCCGACATCGCCGAGATTCACAAGCTCGGCTTCTTCAGAGATGTGCAGGCGAAAGGCGAGCGCACCGAAGGCGGCACGATCCTGATCTTCGAGGTGGAGGAGAACCCGCTCGTCCGGCAGATCTCGATCGCCGGCAACGACAACATCGACAGCGAGGAGATCCGCGACGCGTTGACGCTTACGACAGGGTCCACGCTCGACTATCCGCTGCTCTTCGAGAATCGTCAGCGTGTCGAAGCGCTCTACCGCGCCCAGGGCTACTACCTCGCCGAGGTCTCCTTCGAGATCGAGGAGCTCTCCGAATCCGTCGTCGGCATCCACTTCGACGTCACCGAGGGCGAGAAGCTCAAGCTTCGCGAGATCGAGTTCGTCGGCAACGAGCGCTTCGACGACGGCGAGCTCATCGAGGGCTTCCAGACGAAGCGCTGGCGCTTCTGGTCCTACGCGACGTCCTGGTTCGACAACTCGGGCACCTACTCCGAGCCGCTCTTCCTCCAGGACCTGCGCAGTGTCGAGCGCAAGTACAGCGACGCCGGCTATCTCCAGGTCGACGTCGGCGCCCCCGACGTCGTAGCCGACGAGGACGGCATCGTCGTGCGCGTTCCGATCGAGGAGGGACGCCTCTTCCACGTCGGCCGCATCGACGTCACCGGCGACTCCACCGTCGACATCGACGCGCTGCGCGAGAAGCTCAAGCTCCAGACCGGCGACGTCTTCAACCGCAGCTTCTTGAACGACGACATCGCCGCGCTCACCGAGCACTACCAGGACCGCGGCTTCTACTTCGCGCAGGTGACGCCGCTGTCGAACCTCTCCGAAGCCACCGAGGAGGTGGACGTCGACTTCGACGTGCGGAAGGGGCCGCTCTACTTCATCCGTCGTATCGAGGTGAGCGGCAACACGACCACCGTCGATCCGGTGGTGCGGCGCGAGATCCCGATCGCGGAGGGCGAGCTCTATTCGCAGCGGAAGGTTCTGCTCGCGCGCTCGCGGGTCGATCGGCTCGGCTACTTCGAGGAGGTCGACTTCGAGATCGAGCCGACCGAAGAGCCCGATCAGCTCGACCTCGAAGTGTCCGTCGTCGAGCGTCCCACCGGTTCGTTCAGCTTCGGCGCGGGCTTCTCGTCCCAGGACGGCATCATCGTCACCGGTTCGCTCTCCCAGGCGAACCTGTTCGGGCGCGGCTACGGCGCGAACATCTCCCTCGACCTGGGCCGAGATTCCCAGCGCTTCTTCGTGAACCTCGCCGACCCCTACTTCCTCGGTACCGAGTTCAGTCTCTCGACCACGTTCTCGCGCACCGACCTGGAGTTCGAGGACTTCGAGCAGGAGCAGGTCGGCATCGACCTCGTGCTCGGTCACGCGCTGAACGAGGCGGGCACGGCGCGCGGCTTCCTCCGCTACGGCTTCGACCTGCGCCGCCTGAAGGACGACCGGCGCATCAACGCGGCGGGCCTGATCACCCGCGAGATCCTCCAGGACAACATCTCGAGCAGCCTGGTCGGCCTGTCGGTGGTGTCGGACACGCGCGACGACCGCCTCGCGCCGACTTCGGGGCATCAGATCGGGGCTTCACTCGAGGGCGCCGGGCTCGGCGGCTTCTCGAAGTTTGCGCGCCTCGAAGCCCGAGGCGTGTTCTTCCTCGGAGCGCCGAGCTGGCTCTTCGACCGGTCGAGCTTCGTCGCGGCGGTTCGCGCCGGCTACGCGCTTCCGTTCAATCGCATCAGCGAGTTCGAGACCCTGAATCCCCTCCCCGGCGACGACGTGCTGCTCGGCAGCAGTCCCCAGTTCCGCCGACTCCAGGACATCGACGACGACCTCACCCTCCCGCTCACCGAGCGCTACTTCCTCGGCGGTCTCGGGCAGTTCCAGCTGCGCGGCTTCCGCGGCAGGTCGGTCGGTCCGCGGCGTCCGATCCTGCGTCAGGTGGGCAACGGCAACGTCTTCACGCCGGTGGGCGTCGGCAATTCGGGCCAGTGCGAAGACAGCTCGGCCGCCTTCGGGTTCTTCAACGGCGGCAACCTCGACGGCTTCTGCAACGACATCGACGACCGGGACGTCGAGGATTTCGACGACCTCGAGGAGACCGACGTGATCGGCGGCAACAAGTTCGCCTCGGCCACGTTCGAGTACCGCTTCCCGATCAGCCAGGCGGTCGGCCTCCAGGGCGTCCTCTTCATGGACATGGGCAACGCGTTCGATGAGCGCAATCCCAATTTGTTCGACGTGACCGAGTGGCGCTACGGTACTGGCGCGGGGGTTCAGTGGTTTTCGCCCTTCGGCCCCTTGGCGGTCGTGCTCGGCTTCCCGCTGGACCGGGAGTCCGCTGTCGAAGATTCTCCGGTCTTCGAGTTCTCGATCGGAGGCTCCGCCTTCTGATCGACCCCTGGGGAACCTCGACCTCTCGCCATACCCCCTCGATCCCCCTCAGAAACCACGAGTTGGCAGGCGCGATATGCTCGCGCCGGCTCGGCAGTGGCCGCTCGGCGCCATCGCCCATCGATCCAGAAGGACGAACATGCAGGTTCACAACGCTTTCGTGATTCTCGGCCTCGCCGCCCTCCTCGTGTGGGGAACGGGCGCATCCGACCAACCGGTCAAGATCGGCATCGTCGACATCGATCAGGCCATCAGCTCGACGGCCGAGGGGAAGGCCGCCCGTGAGGAGCTGGCCCGCAAGCAGCGCGAGGCCGAGGCGGAGATCCAGCCACTCGTCGATCGCTACAAGGAGGCCGAGGAGGATCTGAAGCAGAAGCGCTTCGTGCTCTCCGACGACGCGCTCTTCCAGAAGCAGCTCGACATGCAGGAGATGCGGACCCAGATCGAGGGCAAGATGAAGGAGCTCGAGTCCAAGCTCCAGCTCGATTCGAAGCGGCTCGAAGGTCCGCTCAACAGGAAGCTCGGCGAAGTGATCGAAGCGACTGGCAAGGACGGCGGCTTCACGATGATCCTGCAACGCGGCGCTCCGGGCCTGCTCTACACCCGCGAGGCGCTCGACGTGACGGATCTGATCATCGAGAAGTACAACCAGAAGAGCTAGCCGGGCACCGTCACGGCCGGTGGAGATGGGGAGGGTGTCGCCGACGTCCGGGCCCGGTAGCTTTCCACCGCACCCCCCTCGCTCCCGTCCGCCGAAGCGAACCGCCCCTCCGACCGAGGAACGAGTGTCGAAGATCCATCCCACCGCCGTAGTCGACCCCGGCGCGAAGATCGCCGACGACGTGACGATCGGGCCGCTCTCGACGGTGGGCAGCGAGGTCGAGCTCGAACCCGGCGTCGAGATCGGCCCCCAGGTCTGCGTCGGGGGACGCACGAAGATCGGCGCCCGCACGCGGGTCTATCCCTTCGCCGTGATCGGGATGACCCCGCAGATCCTCGGCTACGACGGCCGCGAGGGCGAGCTGGTGATCGGCGCCGACAACGAGATCCGCGAGTACGTCTCGGTCCACATCGGGTTGCCGGACCACGGCGGCATCACCGAGATCGGCGATCACAACCTGATCCAGACCTACTTCCACGTCGCTCACGACTGCCGCATCGGCAACCACTGCATGCTCGGCGGGATGAGCGGGTTCGCCGGCCACACCATCGTCGAGGACTTCGCGGTGGTCGGCGCGAAGGCCGGCTTCCACCAGTTCGTGCGAGTCGGCGAATCGGCCTTCGCGGCTGGTAACTCGATGGTGAGCAAGGACATCCCGCCCTTCGCGAAGGTCGCTGGGGACCGCGCTCGCTTCATCGGCGTGAACACGATCAACCTCGAACGCCGCGGCTTCGACAAGGATCGCATCGCGACGATCAAGCACGCCTTCCATCTGCTCTTCCAGTCGAAGCTCCGCTTCGAGGAAGCGGTGGCGCGCGTCGAAGAAGAATGCGGCGATTCGCGCGACGTCCAGCACCTCCTCGCCTTCCTGCGCTCGGCCGAGCGCGGGTTCGTCCGGTAGCTCCGATGACGCAGGACCCCGTGCTCGGGTTGATCGCAGGCCAGGGCCTCTTCCCCCTGGAGGTCGCGCGCATGGCGAAGAAACGCGGCTTGCGCGTCGCGTGCGTCGCCCTTCGCGACCAGACGCGGCCCGAGATCGAAGATCAGGTCGAGCAGGTCACCTGGATCCATCCCGGCGAGGTCGGAGCCGGGCTCGCCGCGTTCCGCGCCGCCGAGGTGAAGGACGTCGTGATGGCCGGGAAGGTGACGAAGGCGGATCTCTTCTCGAATCCGGACGCGCTCAAGATGGACGAGCGCGCGACGGGCCTGCTCGGCGAGCTCGACGACCGCAAGGACGACACCATCCTCGGCAAGCTGGCCGACTTCCTCGAAACCCTCGGGCTGCACCTGCTGCCCCAGTACGCCCTGACGCCCGAGCTGCTCGTCGGCGCCGGCGTGCTCAGCGGGACCGCGCCCGACGCCGCCCAGCAGGCCGACATCGCGTTCGGCTTCCCGATCGCGAAGACGATCGGCGATCTCGACATCGGCCAGACCGTCGTCGTGAAGGATCGCGCGGTGATCGCGGTGGAGGCGATCGAGGGCACTGACGCGACGATCCGCCGCGCCGGCGGTATCACGGCGGGCGCGTGCGTCGTGAAGGTGGAGAAGCCGAGCCAGGATCCGCGCTTCGACGTGCCCACGATCGGTCCCGACACGATCGCGGTGCTCGCCGAGGCGAAGGCGGCGGTGCTTGCCTTCGAGGCGGAGAAGACCGTCGTGCTCGAACGCGACACGGTCGTCCGCGAGGCCGATGCCCACGGGATCGTGCTCGTCGGCGTCGAAGCCGGCGCGATCGCCGAAGCCGGGCCTGCGGGGTCGGAGTGAGCGCGCTCCGGGTCGCCGTGGTCGGCGCCGGAGTGATGGGCGGGCACCACGCGCGCAAGCTGCGCGATCGCGCGCGCGACCACGGCGACGTCGTCCTCACCGGCGTCTCCGACCGCGACCTCGCCCGCGCCGAGAAGCTCGGCGCGGAAGTCGGCGTTCCGAGCGTGGCCGATCCGGAGAAGCTCTACGCGGAGGCCGACGCGGCGATCGTCGCCGTCACGGCCGTCGCGCACTACGAAGTCGCCCGCCGCGCGCTCGAAGCCGGTCTCGACGTGCTGGTCGAGAAGCCGATCGCCGCGACGCTCGAAGAGGCGGAACAGCTGGTCGCTCTCGCCGACCGCGAGAAGCGCCTGCTCCAGGTGGGCCACCAGGAGTGGTTCAACGCCGCGCTGCGCGTCGTGCGCACGCAGATCAACCGGCCGCGCTTCGCGGAGATCCATCGCATGGGCCCGTTCCCGGAGCGCGGCACCGACGTCGACGTCGTGCTCGACCTGATGATCCACGACATCGAGATCCTCCAGCAGCTGCTCGGCACCGAGCCCGAGAAGGTCGACGCAGTGGGCGTCCCGGTGCTCACCGACCACGCCGACATCGCCAACGCGCGGCTCACCTTTCCCGGCTCCTGCGTCGCGAATCTGACGGCGAGCCGCGTCTCCTTCTCCCCGCTGCGAAAGTTCCGGCTCTTCCAGCGCGACGCCTACTTCTCGATCGACTTCGGCGAACAGAAGGCGGTGCTCTTCCGCCGCGTGTCCGACGGCGAGGGCGGCAAGAAGATCGAGATGCAGCAGCTCGAAACCGATCCCGGCGACGCCCTCGCGACGCAGCTCGAAGTCTTCCTCGCGGGCGTCCGGGCGCGCAGCCTCGCCGGCCTCGGCGGCGTCTCCGGCGCCCAGGCCGCATCGGCGCTGCGCACCGCCGTGCGCGTGATCGACGCGATGCCGGATACCGACGCACTGGAATGAGCAAGCCGAAGGCGCGCAGCGAGCCGCAGGCGAGCGAAGTCGAGAGTGTGCCTCCGGCGCGGACCCGGCTCGCCCCCCGGAATCGTCGATCCCGCGTTCTCGCCAGCAAGCCGAAGGCGCGCAGCGAGCCGCAGGCGAGCGAAGTCGAGAGGGTGCCTCCGGCGCGGACCCGGCTCGACCCCCGGAATCACCGAGCCCGTTCGCGATGACCACCGTCCTCCTCTCCGTGGGCGACGCGTCGGGCGACGTATACGCCGCCGACTTCGTGCGCGAGTTGCGCGCGCGTTTGCCGGGAGCACGCTTCCTCGGGCTCGGCGGCGCCGAGATGGAGAAGGCAGGGGTCGAGCTCGTCGTGAACCAGCGCGACGTCGCCGTGAGCGGGCTCTTCGAGCTGCTGCCCGATCTGCATCGCATCGTCCGCGCGTGGCGCCTGATGACCGCCTCCCTGCGCGAGGCGCGGCCCGACCTCGTCGTGCTCGTCGACTCCTCGGGCTTCAATCTCCCGTTCGCGCGGCGGGCGAAGCGGATGGGATGCCCGACGCTCTACTACGTCTCGCCTCAGGTCTGGGCGTGGCGCACCGGCCGCATCCGCAAGCTCGCCCAGCGCGTAAATCAGCTGGCGGTGATCTTCCCGTTCGAGCAGGACGTCTATGCCGGCAGCGGCGTCGAGGTGGAGTACGTCGGCCATCCGCTCGTCGAGAAGCTGCGCGCGGTGGCGACGGAACTCGATCGCGCCACCGCTCGCGAACGGCTCGAGCTGCCGCCCGATGCGCGCATCGTGGCGCTGCTCCCCGGCAGCCGTGGGAGCGAGATGCGACATCTCCTGCCGCTGCAACTCGAGGTCGCCCGCGTCCTGCACGCGCGCGATCCGCGCATCCACTTCGTGATGCCACGCGCCGCGTCGATCGACCGCGAGACGCTCGAAGCGGGGATCGCCGAAGCGGAGCTGCCGTCGCTGCTGTCGATCCAGATCGTCGACGGGCAATCCCAGGCGCTGATGCGCGCGGCAGACGTCGCGCTGCTCAAGCCGGGCACGTCCACCCTCGAGGCGACGCTTCTCGACTGCCCGATCGTCGTCGCCGCGCGCACGAACCGCTTCACGGCTTGGCTGCTGCGACGCCTCGTCCGCGTCGACACGATCACGATGCCGAACCTGATCGCCGGGGAGGCGATCGTGCCCGAGTTCCTCCAGGACGAGGCGCAGCCCGAGGCCGTGGCCGACGCGGTGCTCGCGCTGCTCGAAGGTCCGGCGCGCGACGCGCTGCGCGAGCGGCTGGCCGGCGTCCGCGAGACGCTGGCGAAGGGCGGCGCGGCGAAGCGTGCGGCC
>JAHEJV010000141.1 GCA_024638705.1 Deltaproteobacteria bacterium
GCATGTGGATCACCGGCGAGGCCCAGCGCACGATCTCGTCGACGGCGGTATCGGCCACGCCTTCGAAGTCGGCGGCCCACTTGCGCCGCTCGCCCGGGTCGTCGCAGAGCGCCTTCATTCCGTGGCTGATCGCGTTGCGCGTCGTCTCGTTGCCGGCGACGACGAGCAGGATGAAGAACGACGCCAGCTCCTCGTCGCTCATCACCTCGGCGTCGCCGGTGGCGTGGATCATCGCGGTCATCATGTCGTCGCCCGGATTCGCGTGACGGTCGGCGGACATCTCCTTCATCAGCGCGGCCAGCTCGGAGCCCGCCTGCATCGCCTTCATCAGCGGGTTCTCGCCCTCCCCGACGAACTCGGGGTCGCCGAGGCCGAGGATCAGGTTCGTGTTGTCGAAGACCATCTTCGTCTGGCTCTCGGGGATGCCCATCATGTCGCAGATGATCTCGAGCGGGAGCGGCGCGGCGATGTCGGTGACGAAGTCGCACGAGCCGCGCTCGATCACGCGATCGATCACCGCGCGCGCGCGGCGGTCGACGCTCTCCTCGATCTGGCCGAGCACGCGCGGCGTGAAGCCACGCGACACGACGCGCCGCTGTCGGCCGTGACGCGGGTCGTCCATGTTGATCATCCCGCCGAAGAACTCGAGCATCTCGGGCGGGAGGTCGGGGATCGAGGTGGCGCCGCGGGCGCTCGAGTAGATCGCCGGATTGCGGCTCGCCTCGAGGATGTCGGCGTGACGGGTGAGCGCCCAGTAGCCCGGACCGGGCGGGATCGGGATCTCCGGGATGTCCATCTCGGGGAAGAAGCGGACCGGGTCCTGCTCGCGCAGGAGCGCGAAGCCGCCCTCGCGCTCTTCCTCGGGACGCTCCCAGAACTCGCGCGCGGAGAGGTCGATGTCATCGAGATTGCCGGGCCAGCGGGGCTGCATGATCGGGCTCCTGGAATCGGGGTCATCGGGGTCGGGCCTTCGAGATAGCAGATCGCTCCCCGCCGAGGCCTTTCGCGATGGGGCTTTCTAGGACGATCGTCTTCTCCCCACCCCGAGGAGATCGAGCAGCGCCGCGACGCTGAACAGCCCGAGACCGAGCAGGACCCGCGGATCGCCCAGGTGGATCTGCGTCTCGATGGGAAACGCGATCGTCTTGTCGAGCGCCGCCACCTTGAACTCGTGTCGTCCCCGCGTCGCCGGGATCGTCACGATCTCCATGAAGGTTCGCCGGCTCCGATAGCGCATCATCGCCCCGACATCCCACGTCTCCGGGCGGTCGAGCGCGTCGACGCCCACCAGGTCCATCGCGCGGAACGCCGCGAGCCCCATCACCGTCGGATGGCACGCGCGGCGGAAGAGCTCCCGGTACATGTGCTCCATGTACCGGCCCATCAGCTGCTCGGCCGACTCGCCGGGCTCGGCGCCCGGCACGTCCGGCGGGTCGTCGGCGTAGTCGATGATGTTCACCATCTGGAACTGGCGCCCGGTGTCGCTCTCCATGAAGACGCGCACGCGCGCGATCAGGTCGGCGGGCGCGCCCTGGCTCTCGAACTTCGCGAGATAGCCGGCGATCTCGTCCTCGCGCAGCGGTCCGCCGAAATCGGTGTACCAGAACACGAACGCCGCATAGAGCAGCGCCGGAATCGCCCAGATCGCCTTGCGCATCACGCACCTCCCTCTGCGAACCGCAGGGATGCGGCGGCTGCGGCCGCCTCGAGCGCCCGCCGAGCGGGCGAGGTCAGGTAGGGACTCAACACCGCGAGGTGTTGACGGAAGCCGCGCTCCTGATCCTCCCAACCGATCACTTCGAGCCCCTCGTGCTCTTCGAGGTGATCCGTCCAGTAACGGCTCACGATGAAGAGCGACCGCGCGAGGGTCGCGAGATCGACGGGCGGCTCGCGTCGGAGCATCCCTTCCTTCTTCATCCGGCGCAGCAGGTCGAGGAGCCCCGCGAACGACGCCGCCATGTCCGGGTCGCGGCGGATCGGCTGCCGACGTCTCGAGAACTCGCGGACGTCGCGCAGCAGGAAGCGGTGCTCGAAGCGCTGCTTCATCGAGGCGAGCACCACCTCGACGTAGTCGTCGGCGAGCGGCCCCCCACTCGGGTAGGCCGAGAGCAGCTCCTTCGAGGTCTTTCGCACCTGCGCTTCGAGCGCGGCCACCAGGTCGCGCTTCGTGCGGAAGTGGTACCAGAGGTTGCCCTCGGCGATGCCGACCTCGGCGGCGATCTGCGCGAGGGTCGTACGCGCGTAGCCTTGTTCGTTGAAGAGACGACGACTCGCGTCGAGGATCCGCTCGCGGGTACCCTTCCCATCGGTCGTGGTGGCGCGTGCCGGCATTTGACGGTTCTAGGCTACATCCCCTATTTTTAGGCCGCCAACCCTAGATCGCGATTTCCCTGCGAGCGAGGCGCTGCATGACCCTTCCCACCCCCCTGCAGATGATGGGAGCGCCCGGCTCCCCCTACACGCGCAAGATGCGCGCCGTGCTGCGCTACCGCCGCATCCCCTTCCGCTTCATCCAGCAGAACTCGCGCGAGGCGGCGAAGCTCCCGGCCGCGAAGGTTCCGCTGCTGCCCACCTTCTACCTGCCCGATGCCTCCGGCGCGGTCGCTCCCGTCACCGATTCCACGCCCTTGATCCGCCGCTTCGAGGAGGCCTTCGAAGGCCGCTCGGTGATCCCTTCCGACCCGGCCCTGCGCTTCCTCGACGAGCTCCTCGAGGACTTCGCCGACGAATGGCTGACGAAGTGCATGTTCCACTACCGCTGGTATCACGCGGCCGACATCGACAAGGCGCGCCGCGTGCTGCCCCTGTGGGCGATGAGCGCGACCCCGGACGAGCAGGTCGCGCCGGTGCAGAAGATGATCGGCGATCGCCAGGTGTCGCGGCTGCACGTCGTCGGCTCGAACGACGTCACGGCGCCGGTAATCGAGGACAGCTACCGCCGCTTCCTCGTCGCCTTCGACGCGCACCTCCAGCGCAGTCGCTTCCTCTTCGGGGGACGGCCCGCGTCGGCCGACTTCGCCGCGATGGGACAGCTCACCTGCCTCGCCCTCTTCGACCCCACCCCTGCGGCGCTCACGCTCGAGCTCTCGCCGCGCGTCCACGCATGGACCGAAGCGTCGGAAGACCTGTCCGGCCTCGATCCGGAGGACGCCGACTGGACCTCGCCCGACGCGCTGCCCGACACCTTCCGCGCCCTGCTCGAGCTCGTCGGCCGCTATCACGCGCCCTTCCTGCTCGCGAACGCGGCCGCGCTCGAAGCCGGCAATGAAAAGGTGGAGACCGAGATTGCCGGCAAACCGTGGGTGCAGAAGCCCTTCCCCTACCAGCGCAAGTGCCTCGCGTGGCTGCGCGAGAGCCATGCGGGCCTCGACACGACGGCGCGCGCCACCGTCGACGGGCTGCTCGACGGCACCGGCTGCGAGGCGCTCTTCGCATGACGATCGAACGCGACCATCACGGCTTCGATGCCCCGGCGCCGCTCGGCCATCCCGGCCGCGCCGGTCTTCCCGACGGTCACCCCACCGGCCCCGGAATCGGCGAGCGTCTGCCCGACTTCACGCTTCCCGACGCACACGGCAACGCCGTCGACTATCACGCCAGCCGCGGCGAGGCGAAGTCGGTGGTGGTCTTCTATCGCTCCGCCGTCTGGTGACCTCCCTGTTGGACGCAGCTCGGTGAGCTGCGCGACGCCTACGCGAAGTTCGAGGCCGAAGGCATCGCGCTCTACGCGATCTCCTACGACGACCAGAAGGCCCTCGCCGAGTTCGCCGAGAAGCAGGACATCCCGTTCCCGCTGCTCTCCGACCTCGACTCGGAGGTGATCCGCCGCTTCGGGATCCTGAACGACCAGGTCGGACGCGAGGACGCCCTGCTCTACGGAATCCCCTATCCCGGCGCCTACGTCACCGACGAGGACGGCGTGGTCGTCGCGAAGTTCTTCCACGATACGTACAAGAAGCGCGACAGCCCGGAGCGGTTGATCGACGCCGCGCTCGGACGCGTCACCGTATCCGAGGACGCGCCGTGCGCCCGCGGCGGGGACGAAGTGGTGCGCGTGTCGGCCTTCCTGCACGGGGGCAAGGGCACCATCCGTCAGGGCATCGTCCGCGAGCTGGTGGTGCGCCTCGATCTCGGCGACGGCATGCACGTCTACGGCGAGCCCGTGCCCGAGGGCCTGATCCCGCTGCGCGTCACCGTCGACGGCCCGCCCGGCCTCGCGGTCGGCGATCCGATCTACCCGCCGACCGAGACACTCCACCTCGAGAGCATGGGCATGGCGCTGCCGGTGTGGAGCGGCGTCGTCGACATCCGCGCGCCCTGCTACGCCGTCGGCGAACTCGCCAGCGAGACGCGCCCGCTCGACGTCGACACGGCCCGGATCGAAGTCGCGGTGCGCTACCAGGCCTGCGACGACACCGTCTGCCTCCCGCCGAGGACCGAGAAGCTCGGTCTCGAGGCCGCGCTCGACGTGGTCGACGTCCCGTCGTTGGGGATGCACATGGGACATGGCCAGCGGGAGGGGGGCTACGACGGCCGTCCCCACATGGCGCGCCTCATGTGGCGGAAGGTGCGCGCCTATCCGCTCGGGCTGCCGCGTTTCATCCTGAAGACGCTGCGCCTCGAGCTCGCGGCGCGCTGGCGGAGACTGAGCGCCGGAACCCCAGCAGAAGTCACCCGCGCCGGAGTCGATCTTCGAGGCGGTGAAGAATCTGCCGACGAAGGAGCGGCTGAGACCGGAGTCCGGAGCTAGGACCGTCCGTCGCGCTCGTATTCCACGAATCGGCCGTGGTGGTCCACGCAACCCGCGAAATACGATACGGTAGTGGAACCGAAATCCACTACAGCCACGGGATTCACCGTGCGTACCCCACCGCCACGGTCGAGTGAGAACGCGCCGGAATATGTGGTCGCCCGATGCCTCGACAAGGCGCATCGGACTAGCGCATTCGATCGTTGCCTTCCGGCCTCATGCGGCTCTCTGTATCGTCCGATGTGTAGGAAGGCGAGGAGAGTCGCACGGAATCCCACGTGCGCTCTTCCGAAACGACTCGAGGAGAAGATGGCAGAAGCAAGTTCGAAGACGACGGCCCTGAGGCCTTCCCCTGGACGAGAAGACGTCCCGGCCAGTCGAGAAGAGGTCCCGGGCAAGCTGAGCGAGAGTGATCTCGCAAAGATCACGAGCAATCGCGGACTGCTGACCCTTCTCCGGCAGAAGGGCTTCTCGACGAAGAAGGCGCTGACGACGCTGCGCTACGAGGCGGAGCTCGAGAAGCTCCAGATCGAACTCGTGCGACTGCAGCGCGACGTCCAGCTCAACAACCGTCGCGTCGCGATCCTCTTCGAAGGCCGCGACGCCGCGGGCAAGGGCGGCACGATCCGTCGATTCATCGAGCACCTCAATCCTCGTACCGCGCGCGTCGTCGCTCTTCCCAAGCCCACGGAAGTGGAGCAAGGACAGTGGTACTTCCAGCGGTATGCCAGACATCTTCCGAACCCGGGAGAGATCTGCTTCTTCGACCGCTCCTGGTACAACCGGGCCGTGGTCGAGCCGGTGATGGGTTTCTGCACTCAGACCCAGTATCGGATGTACATGCAGCAGGTCCCCGAGTTCGAGCACATGCTCTATGAAGATGGCGTGGAGCTGATCAAGTTCTGGTTCTCGATCTCGAAGCAAGAGCAGGAGCAGCGATTCGATTCGCGCCGCGTGAACCCACTCAAGCAGTGGAAGATCAGTCCGGTGGACGAGCTCGCGCAGGAGCACTGGGACATCTACACGAAGTACAAGGAAGAGATGTTCAGCAAGACGCACACCGCGTACAGTCCCTGGATCATCGTCAAGGCGAACACCAAGAAGCGCGCACGGCTCGAGAGTATGCGGCACGTACTGAGTCGCCTCGACTACGAAGGCAAGGACCAGGCCGTGACGACCCTGCACCCGGATCCCGCCATCGTGAGACGCTTCCACCGCTCGAGCAAGCAGATCGACTAGGGAGCGTGATCCAGGGGTCGCCCCGAGCGACGCATCCTGGGAGCGGTGGTGGAGACGATTCGGCGATCGCGCGATTGGGCGATTCGGCGATTCGGCGATTGGGCGCTTGGGCGACTGGGCGCTCGCCCGGCTGGCGCCCCGCCGCCTGCGCGTAGCATGGGCACGTCCGCGCTAGGACGAGAGATCGATCGGGTCCTGCTTGACGACCTTCCGGCAGATCTCGAGACACGGGCCGAAGCTCGGGCGCGCCGTCGTCCGGTCGAAGTGCGCCGCGACGTTCGGCCAGCGCGCCGCGTCGAGCGGCCCGGCGACGAGCACGAGCTGGGTGAGCACGCAGGCGAGCGTGATGTCGGCGATCGAGAAGGCATCGCCGACGAGGAAGTCGTGGCCTTCGAGCTCGCCCTCGAGGTAGGCGAGCGGACGCGGGAGCTTCTTCGCGTAGGTGTCCTTCGCGGTGGCGACGTCGGGATCCTTCCCCTGGAAGCGGGCGAACTGGATCGGGCGGAAGATGCCCATCCCGATCGGCGTCATCAGCTCGGTGTCACAGAACTCCTCGACCCAGACGGCGCGACCGTGCAGGAAGGGATCGCTCGGAGTGAGCGCCGGCTCGGGAAACTTCCTCTCGACGAACGCGCAGATCGCCGACGAGTCGGGGATCGTGCCCTGCGGTCCTTCCTTGCCGACGCTCGTGTCGCGTAGCACCGGGATGCGACGCGCCGGACTGATCTCCTTGAACCAGTCGGGCATCGGCATGATGTTCACGCTCTCGAGCTCGAAGTCGACGCCCTTCTCGCGCAGCAATGCGTCGACTTTGCGGACGAAGGGGGAGAGCGGCGCGCCGTAGAGGATCAGGCTCATTCTGTGTCTCCGGGGTCGTGGGACGCGCAGCTTCGCATAGGGCCCTCGCGCCCGCCAAGGCGCAAGGCGACGCCGACCGCACCGGATCGCGTCACGCGGCCCTCGGAACGATCTCCCGCAGCGCGGCGACGAGCGCATCGATCTCTTCGCGCGCGTTCAGGATGCCGGGCGCAATGCGCACCACGGGCCCGGCGTCGCGGTCCGCCGGGCTGACGACGATCTTCCGCGCCCGCATCGCCGTCTGGACCTCTCCGGGCGTCTTGCCCGGCACGCGAAAGAAGGTGAACCCCGCCGATAGCCGGGAGCTCGGCGGCGTGACGAGGTCGACTCCGGCGAGCTCCTCGAGCTGCGCCTTCGCGTAGTCGTTGAGGGCGCGGATCCGCCGCGCCACGCGCTCCTTGCCGATCGCGCGATGGAAGTCGAAGGCCTTCCCGAGCGATGCCCGGTGCTCGAAGGTGTGGAAGCCGCCGGGCGTCATCACCGGCCCGAAATGATCGGTGTCGGTGAAATTGAAGGGCGGAATGGTCGGGGCGATCTCGACGAGGCCGGGGTCGCGGCTGCACATGATCCCCGTGCCGCTCGGGCCGAACATCCACTTGTGGGTGCCGGCGACGAAGAAGTCGCATCGCAGGTCGGCGAAGTTCGCGTTCTCGACACCGAAGCCGTGGACGCCGTCGAGGCAGAAGAGCAACCGGTCGGCTTCGTCGCGACCTTCGTTCAGCTCGGCGACCAGCTGTCCCACCTCGGCGGCGGGGAGCTTGATGCTGCTGCCCGAATGCACCCAGGTGAGCGCCAACACGCGCGTCTTTGCGGTGATCTGTCTCCGCAAGCGCCCGAGCATCTCGTCGACGCTCGCGTCGCGCGGCTCGTCGTAGAGCCGGATCTTGCGCACACGGAAGCCCTCCCGCTTCGCGCGATAGTCGATCGAGGTGCGACAGGAGTAGTGCTCGTGCTCGGTCGTGAGCACCTCCTGCCCGGCCGTGATGCGGATTCCGTTGTAGAGCGTCGCGAGCCCCATCGTCGTGTTGTCGGTCATCGAGACCTGCTCGGGCTCCACGCCGAGATAGGCCGCCGCCTTCGCGCGCCCCTCGGCTTCGAGGCGATAGATCTCGCGAATGTGCAGCGGCGCGTTGCGATTCAGCTCGGCGCGGTGGAACGCGATGGCGTCCTCGACCATGCGCGGGCGTGACGCCAGCAGGAAGCCCGCGAAGTTGCGCCAGGCGAAGTCCTGGGTGAACTCGTCGCGCAGGCGCTCCCAGCTCTCGAACGCGAACTCCGCCGGCGACGCCTCGCCCTCCCCTTCACCCGCCGCGCGCGCGCGCGACGCCGCGAACGGCAGCAGCCCGATCGACCCCGCCGCCTTGATGAAACCGCGTCGGTCGACCGTCATGCGCCCCCTCCCGGAATCTCGTCCTGCGACCACTTCCCATCCGTCGCCATCGCGGGCAGCCACGTCTCGACGAGCTTGCCGTTCTCGATGCGGAAGGCCTGCACCCAGTCCCACTGCATCGTGTCGTTCACCTTCCAGCTGCCGATCGAGGTGACGTAGTCGCCCTCGGCGATCAGGAAGTAGGAGAAGTCGCTGATCGTCCACTGCGTCGCGACGGCGAGCAGCTCGTCGCGATACTCCTCGGCGGTGACGACGCGGGTGCCCCGCATGTCGTGCCGCGTGTAGGTCGGCCCCGCGAGCTCGGGGATGCGCGCGAAGTCGAGGTTCGCCCACATCTCGTCGTACCAGCGGCGCAGCAGCGCCTTGTTCGCCTCTTCGCGACTCATCGCTCCCTCCTCGTTCCCGAACCGGATACTATGCGGATCCGGCGCGCGATGGGGCCCGAAGCCGATCGCCGCGAACGAAGGAGCGCCTCCCGATGACCCTCACCGTCACCCCTTCCGGCCAGGCCTGCGGCGCGACCGTCACCGGCGTCGACCTCACCGCACCGCTCGACGACGCCGCCGTCGCGGCGATCCGCGCCGCCTGGCTCGAGCACCACGTGCTCTCGTTTCCCGACCAGGCGATGAGCGACGACGACCTCGAGCGCTTCACCCTCTATTTCGGCCCCTTCGGCGAGGACCCGTTCATCGCGCCGATCCCGGGCCGCGAGCACATCATCGCCGTCGAGCGCGCCGCGGACGAGACCGCGCCGCTCTTCGCCGACGTCTGGCACACCGACTGGAGCTTCCAGAAGACGCCGCCCGCCGGAACCTGCCTGCTCGGCATCACGATCCCGCCGACCGGCGGCGACACGCTCTTCTCCGATCAGCACAAGGTCTTCGAGGCGCTGCCGGCCGACCTGCGCGATCGCCTCGAGGGCCAGATGGCGATCCACTCGGCGCGCCGCGGCTACGGCAAGGACGGGCTCTACGGCGAGGGCGACGCCCCCGACCGCAGCATGCGCATCCTCTCCTCGGACGACGCGCTGGCCACGCAGCTCCACCCCATCCTGCGCAAGCACCCGGAGACGGGCCAGCTCGGCGTGTTCGGCTGCTTCGGGTACATCATCGGCATCGAAGGGCTGGACGAGGAGGCGGCGAACGCGCTGCTGATCGAGCTGTACGCCTGGCAGGACCGCGAGGACTTCCAGTACCGCCACCGCTGGACCCCGAACAATCTCGTGATGTGGGACAACCGCAGCGTCCTGCACAAGTCGACCGGTGGCTACGACGGCCATGCGCGGTGCCTGCACCGCACGACGATCGGAGCGCGTTAGGTGGCGGCGCTCGTCCTCCGGGAAGACGCCGACGGCGTTGCCACGCTCACCCTCAACCGCCCCGAGAAGCTCAACGCGATCAACATCCCGCTGATGATCGCACTGCGCGAGCAAGTCGACGCGTTGGCGGAGGACGAGAGCGTCGCGTGCGTCGTCCTGACCGGCGCCGGCCGCTCGTTCTGCTCGGGGCACGATCTCCAGACGATCGCGAACGTCGAGCGCGCGCCGAGCAAGGACTTCGAGCCCGAGACGATCGACGCGATCGAGGCGCTGCCGATGCCCGTCGTCGCGAAGATTCGCGGCCACTGCTTCACGGGCGGTCTCGAGCTCGCGCTCGCCGCCGACCTGCTCGTCGCCGCCGAGTCGGCGAAGCTCGGCGACACCCACGGCCAGTGGGGGCTCGCGCCGATCTGGGGCATGTCGGTGCGCCTGCCCGAGCGCGTCGGACGCGCGCGGGCGAAGGAGCTGATGTTCACGAGCCGGCGGATCTCGGGCGCGCAGGCCGCCGACATAGGACTCGTCGACCGCGCGTGTCCGGACGACACCCTCGATGCCGAAGTGGCGGCGTTCGCTGCGGAGATCTGCGCGAACTCGCGCGGCACCAACCGCATCGCCAAGGCGCTGCTGCGCGCAAACGCCGAGCAACCGCGTGAGGCGGGCCTCCGCTTCGAGCGCAGGGCGCCGTTCGGGATGCCCGACGACATGAAGGAGCGGATGTCGCGGACCGGGGAAAAGAAACGGCGATGATCGCATCGTGAGCCGGGACGACGCGCCGCCGGTCTTCACGCGCTACGGCTTCGAGCGCACCGGCGATCCGGACCGTCCGCTCGAACTCTCGCCCTACCCCGCCGTGTGCGTGAACGGCGCGCTGCGCGCCACGGTGGTCGCCTCCGCCATCGACCTCGTCGGGGGCTTCGTCACGCGCGACGCCGCGGGCAGTGACGTCACCTTCACCACCGACCTGTCCTTGCGGATCCCGCGGCCGGCGACGCCGAAGCGCGTCGTCGCCCAGGCGACCCCGATCCGTGTCGGGCGCAAGCTCGTCACGACGCGGGTCACGCTGCACGGCGACACCGAGCCCTACGCGCTGGGGGAGACCACCTTCCTGCGCGTCCCGCGATCCGCTCCGCCCGCCGCCCCCGACGCAATCGCCACGCCCGACACGCTCCCCTTCCACCCCCTCGCGCTCCCCCTCGACGAGGCGGTGGGCGTCGAACGCGGCAAGCGACCGGGCGAAGTGTCTTTGCCCCTGGCGCCGATCCTTTTGAACCCGGAAGGCTCGCTGCAGGGTGCGCTCGTCGCCCTCGTCGTCGAGTGCGCCGCGCTCGACCTCGCCGATCGCAGTCGCGACACGCCTCACACCCTCACCGAGATGGACCTGCGCTATCTCGCGTCTGCTTCGGCCGGGCCCGTCCTCGGTTGCGCCTCGTGGGTCGGCGCGCGCGATTCGGGCATGATCCGTGTGGAGCTGCGCGATGCCGGTCGCGACGACCG
>JAHEJV010000142.1 GCA_024638705.1 Deltaproteobacteria bacterium
GCGCCGCTCTTCGCGCGCGTCGCCCCGGCGCAGCTCGCCCGTTATGGCGTCCACGTCGAGAGCGAATCCGTCCAGCTCGCGCGCCGCGCCGCCGAGGCCGAAGCCGCGGCGACGGCATCGACTGCAATCGAACCGGTGATGGCGCCGGTGTCGACGCCGAAACCGCCGTCGGTGTACCCGCTGCCCGCAGTCGCCGCATCCCCGAAGCCGGCGACCGGAGCGCCGCCGGAGAGCGAAGTCGCGCACGCGGCGCCGACGCCGGCCGAGACGACGATCGCGATGGAGACCGCGACGAAGGCCGAGGCCGCGCCGCCTAACCCGACCCGGAACGCGAACGCCTTCCGTGGGCGCGTCCTGCTCCCCGACCTGCGCGGCCTCTCACGCAGCGAGGTGATGCAGGTCACGGCGGCGAACGGGCTCCGCGCGACGCTCGAAGGCGACGGAACGGCAGTGCGACAGAGCCCGCCCCCGGGCAGCGTCGTCGCGGGAGGCGAAACCGTGCGCATCGAGTTCAGCGGTCCGGCGCCGCACCGCGAAGCCGTTCCGGTCGCGGCGCGGGCGGACGGAGGGCGCGGCTGATGCGACTCGACGCCCTCCTCGACGCCCTGCCCACGCACAACCAGCCGACCCGGCGGGCCGTCGGCACCGCGGGCCCCGACCCGGTCGTCCGCGGCCTCGTCTACGAATCGCGCGCCGTCTCCCCGGGCGACGTCTTCTTCGCCCTGCGCGGATCCGAGGTCGACGGGCACGACTACCTGGCCGGCGCGCTGTCGCTCGGCGCCGCGGCGGTCGTCGTCGAGGAGCTCCCCGCCGACCTCGACCTCGGCGCCGCCTGCGCCGTCGTCGTCCCCGATTCGCGACGCGCCCTCGCGCCGATGTCGGCGCGGTTCTTCGGCGAGCCGAGCCGCGAGCTCGCGCTCATCGGCGTCACCGGCACGAACGGCAAGACATCGACGACCTACCTCGCCGAATCGATCCTCGCCGCGAACGGAAGCGCGGTGGGTCTCGTCGGCACGGTCGAGGTGCGTTATCGCGACGTCCGACAGCGCGCGGTGAACACGACGCCGGAGAGCCTCGATCTCCAAGCGACCCTGCGCGCGATGCGGACGAAGGGAGTCGACACGGCGGTGATGGAGGTGTCGTCGCACGGGCTCGAAGAGGGACGCGTCGACGGCTGTCGCTTCCGCGTCGCCGCCTTCACGAACCTCACCCAGGATCACCTCGACTATCACGGCGACATGGATCGCTACCGCGAGTCGAAGCTCGCGCTGATGCACGACCACCTCGTTCCCGACGGGACGGCCGTGGTGAACGTCGACGACCCGAGCGGCGCGGCGTTCGTCGCGGCCGCGCGCGACAACGGTGCCCGCGTGCTGCGGGTCAGCCGGAGGTCGGACGGGGACGCAGAGGTCCGCCTGCTCTCCGCCGACGTCGGGATCGAACGCACACGGGCGCGCGTAGCGCTGCCGGGCGGCGACCTCGATCTCACCCTGCCCCTGATCGGAGACTTCAACGTCGAGAACCTCCTCGTCGCGCTCGGCATCGCCAGCGCGCTCGGCATCACGCCCGAAGTGATCGCGCGGGGCGTCGCGGAGTGTCCGCAGGTGCCGGGACGCATCGAGTGCGTGACCGGATCGAGCGCGCCGCGCGTCTTCGTCGACTACGCGCACACGCCCGACGCGGTCGAGAAGCTGCTCGCGACGCTGCGACCGCTGTGCGCGGGACGCCTGATCGCCGTGTTCGGTTGCGGCGGCGATCGCGACCGGGCGAAGCGTCCGCTGATGGCCGAGGCCGTCGCACGCCACGCCGACCGGATCGTCGCGACGAGCGACAACCCGCGCACCGAGGATCCCGAGCGCATCCTCGAGGACGTCTGCCAGGGCCTCACCGGGCTGTCGCGCGTGACGCCGGACGCCCTCGACACCGAGAGGAGCTACGCGTGCATCGTCGACCGCCGCGAGGCGATCGACGCGGCCATCGCGATCGCCGCGCCGGACGACACGGTGGTGATCGCGGGCAAGGGCCACGAGGACTACCAGATCATCGGTCGCGAACGTCTGCCGTTCTGCGATCGCGACGAGGCGGTGCGCGCGCTGCGCGCCCGCGGAGCCCGGATCGACCGGGAGGCCGAAGGCGAGCCGACGGAATCGCGCGTATGACCGAGACGTTCAGCGCAGCCGACGCGATCGCGTGGACCGACGGGGATCTGCTCGCGGGCGACGTGAGCGCGTCGTTCACCGGCGTGACGATCGACAGCCGCCACGTCGGCGAGGGCGACCTCTTCGTGGCGATCGCGGGCGAACGCTTCGACGCCCACGACTTCCTCGGCGACGTCGCGGCGGCGGGAGCCGCCGGCTGCCTGGTGCGTTCGGGGCGCCAGGTGCCGGAAACGATCCCTTGCGCGATCGCCGTCGACGACACCACGCGCGCGCTCGGCGCCCTGGCTACCGGCCACCGCGCACGCCACACCGGTCCGCTCGTCGCGATCACCGGGAGCAACGGCAAGACGACGACGAAGGAGATGTGCGCCGCCATCCTCGGCGTCGCCGGCCCGTGCCTGCACACCGAGGGAAATCTCAACAACGAGTTCGGGCTGCCGCTCACCCTGCTGCGACGCGACGCTTCGCACGAGAGCGTCGTCGTCGAGCTGGGCATGAACCACCGCGGTGAGATCGCCCGCCTCGCCGCGATCGCGCAGCCCGGCGTCGGCGTGATCACCAACGTCGGCACGGCCCACATCGAGCATCTCGGCAGTCGCGAGGAGATCGCCCTCGAGAAGGGCGACCTGATCGCCGCCCTCGCCGAGGACGCGATCGCGGTGCTCAACGTCGACGATCCGCTCGTCGCGGCCCAGGCCGCGCGCACCCGTGCGAAGGTGCTGCGCTTCGGGCGCGGCGAGCACGCCGACGTCCGCGCCGACAACCTCTCCGCCGGCTCCGACGGCCGCTACCGCTTCACGCTGACGGCGCCCGAGGGTCAGGTCGAGGTGACCGTCGCGGGACTCGGCGATACCACCGTCCCCAACGCGCTCGCCGCCGCGGCGGGCGCTCTCGCCGCCGGCGCGCCGCTCGCGGACATCCCCACCGGACTCGCCGCCTACGAGCCGATGGCGGGCCGCCTCATGCCGATCCCGCTTCCGGACAGCGGCCTTTTGATCGACGATACGTACAACGCCAACCCGCAGAGCATGGAAGTCGCCCTGCGCACGCTCGCGCGCGGCGAATGCAAGGGGCAGCGCATCGCGGTGCTCGGCGACATGGGCGAGCTCGGCGAGTACGGGGACGAGGCGCACCAGGGTGCGGGAACGCTGGCCGCGAAGCTCGGAGTCGACCGGCTCTTCGCGGTGGGCGAGCATGCCACAGAGGTCGTTCACGCCGCGCGCGACGCAGGCATGAACGCCGCCCACGTCCATGCGGCGCGCGACTGGGAGGAGACCGCGGAACGCGTCGTCGCCGTGCTCGGCGACGGCGACCGCATCCTCGTCAAGGGTTCGCGATCGATGCGCATGGAGCGCATCGTCGCGCGACTGCGCAGTGCGACCGGCGTCGGAGAGAACGACTGATGCTCTACCACCTGCTGGTCCCGCTCGCGTCCGAGTACGGCGTCCTCAACGTGTTCCGCTACATCACCTTCCGCACCGGCGCGGCCACGCTCACCGCGCTCTTCATCGCGTTCATGGTCGGCCCGCCGCTGATCCGCGCCCTCTCGAAGCAACGCGTCGGCCAGCCGATCCGCGAGATCGGCCCCGACCACCACAGCAAGGCCGGCACGCCGACGATGGGGGGCTTGCTGATCCTGCTCTCGCTGCTGGTCTCGGTGCTGCTCTGGTCGAACCTCGACAGCCGCGGCGTCTGGATCCTCATCGCTCTCACGTCCGGCTACGGCCTCCTCGGCTTCATCGACGACTACTCGAAGGTGCGCGCGGGATCCTCGGCCAGCATTTCCGCCCGCGCGAAGCTCTTCTGGCAGACCGCGATGGCGCTCGGCGTCGCCGTCGCGATCTACACCGACCCGGCCTTCGACGCGCGGCTCGCCGTGCCCTTCTTCAAGAACGTGAACCCGTATCTCGGTTGGTTCTACATCCCGCTCGCCACGCTGATCATCGTGGGCGCGAGCAATGCGGTGAACCTCACCGACGGCCTCGACGGCCTCGCGATCGGCCCGGTGATGATCTCCGCGGGCACTTTCCTGATCCTCTCCTACACGGCCGGCCACGCGGTGATCGCCGACTATCTCGCGATCCCGTTCGTCCCCGGGTCGGGTCATCTCGCGATCTTCTGCGGCGCCCTGATCGGCGGCGGCCTCGGCTTCCTCTGGTTCAACGCGCCGCCGGCGCAGCTCTTCATGGGCGACGTCGGGTCGCTCGCGCTCGGCGGCGCGCTCGGCACGATCGCCGTGCTGATCCGTCAGGAGATCCTGCTCGCCGTCGTCGGCGGGATCTTCGTGATCGAAGCGCTCTCGGTGATGATCCAGGTGGCGTCGTTCAAGCTGCGCGGCAAGCGCGTCTTCCTGATGGCGCCGATCCACCACCACTTCGAGAAGCTCGGCTGGCCGGAACAGCGGATCGTGGTCCGCTTCTGGATCGTCTCCGCGATCCTCGGCCTCGTCGCGCTCTCGTCCCTGAAGCTCCGGTGACCATGAACCTGCGCGACCAGCGCGTCCTCGTCCTCGGGCTCGGCCTGTCGGGTCGCAGTGCGGCGACGTGGTGTCTGGAGCAGGGGGCACGAGTGGTGGCCGCGGACGAACGCCCCGCCGACGAAATCGAGCCGCTACCGCCCGGCGTCGAACCCTGGCTGGGGCGGCCCTTCCCCGACCCGGCCGACTTCGACCTCGTCGTCCCGAGCCCGGGCGTCGCGCCCGAGCGCTATCGCTCCCGCGCGGTGCGCGTGTGCGGCGACGTCGAGCTCGCCGGCGAGGCACTCGCGGTGCCGATCATCGCGATCACCGGCACGAATGGGAAGTCCACGACGACGATGCTAGTCGCTGCGATGCTGCGCGCGGCCGGCCTGCGCGCCGAAGCCGCGGGCAACGTCGGCGTGCCCGCGCTATCGCTCGTCGGACGCCCGCTCGACGTCGCGGTGCTCGAAGTGTCGTCCTTCCAGCTCGAATCCGTCGAGACGTTCCGGCCGCGGGTCGCGGTGGTGCTCAACATCACGCCCGATCACCTCGACCGACACCACACGGTGGAGGCCTACGTCGCGGCGAAGCAGCGCGTGCTCGCGAACCAGCAGGCGGACGACTGGGCCGTGCTCAACGCGGCCGACCCGTGGTTCGACGCCTTCGCCGAGGTCGCGCGCGGGCGCGTGCTCCCGTTCCACGCGAGCGGGCTGCCCGCGCAGGGCGTGGGCCTCGACGCGGGTACGCTCGTCGTGCGGATCGACGACGAGCCGGCGCAGCGCTTCGAGTTCGACTGGCGCCAGCCCGGCGCGCACAACCGCGAGAACGCCGTCGCCGCCTCGGCCGCGGTCTTCGCCCACGGCGCCGATCTCGCCTCGGCCGTGCGCGCCCTGCCCGCTTTCGAGCCCCTGCCCCATCGCAGCGAGCTCGTCGCCCGGTGGGACGGAGTCGACTTCATCGACGACTCGAAGGCGACGAACCCGGGCGCGGCGCAACGCGCGCTCGAGGGATCGTCGCGGCCGCTGATCTGGATCGCGGGGGGTCGCGCGAAAGGTCTCGACCTCGCGCAGCTCGCCGCGACCGCGCGCGAGCGGATCCGCGCCGCCGTGTTGATCGGCGAAGCGGCGCCGACCCTCGAACGCGCGCTCGCCGGTGGACCGCCCACCTGGACCGAGCCGTCCATCGAGGACGCGGTCCGACGCGCTGCCGGACTCGCGGCGCAGGGCGACGTCGTCCTGCTCGCGCCCGGCTGCTCGAGCCTCGACCAGTTCCGCAACTTCGAAGAGCGCGGGCGACGCTTCCGCGACGCCGCGCTCGCCCTGGCCGGGGCGCAAGCGCCGCGCGACGCCGCCGCGGGGCAGCGATGAACCGAACCCAGACGGGGAAGCGATGACCGAAACGCACAACGAGATCCGATGGGACGGCGCCATCGTCACGAGCGCCCTGCTCCTCGTCGGCACCGGCATGCTGATGAACTACAGCACGACGGCCGCGCTCGAGATCGGCGTGATGATGCCGCCGCTGGCCCTGCGCCACGCCGCCGGCGTCGCCTTCGCACTCGTGTGCGCGTTCGCCGTGACGCGAATTCCCGTGGCAGCATGGCAGCGCTTCGCGATGCCCCTGTGGGCAACGTCGTGCATCCTGCTGATCACGACGCAGCTCTTCGGCGTCGAGGCGAACGGCGCGCGGCGTTGGCTCGTGATCCCGGGCCTGCCGATCTCGATCCAGGCGGCCGAGATCGCGCGGTTGGCCACCGTCATCGCCATCGCCGCGATGGTCGCACGCGCTTCGCCGAAGGCGCTGGCGTCGAACGCGCTGCTCCAGCGCGTGGCGATCCTGGTCGTGCCGCCCGTCGGCCTGCTGCTACTCCAGCCCGACTTCGGCAGCGCCGTGATGCTGTGCGGGATGATCGGCCTCGTGCTCTTCGCCGCCGGACTTCCCTGGCGCACCCTCGCGCTGCCCGCGGTCACCGCGGTCGCGGGCGCCGCGCTCTACGTCGCCGTGCGCCCCTACGCGCGCGCACGCATCGTCGGATTCTTCGATCCCTGGCAGCACGCCCACTCCGAGGGCTTCCAGCTCGTGCAGTCCTTCGTCGCCTTCGGACGCGGCGGCACGACCGGGGTCGGCCTCGGCAACGGACGACAGAAGCTCTTCTACCTGCCCGAGGCCCACACCGACTTCATCCTCTCGGTCGTGGCCGAGGAGATCGGACTGCTCGGGGTGCTCTTCGTGATCGGCGCCTTCGCCACGCTGTGCTGGGCCGGTCTGCGCATCGCGCGCCGCGCGCGGCGCCCGTTCCCGCTGCTTCTCGCCACGGGCATGACGGCGCTCGTCGTGCTCCCGGCGCTGTGCAATGCCGCCGTCGTCATGGGCCTCCTGCCCACCACCGGCCTGACGCTGCCCTTCCTCTCCCACGGCAGCAATTCGCTCGTGTGCTCGGCCGTGGCGATCGGGATCCTGCTGCGCGTCGCGCGTGAATCGCAGGAAGACGACGGCGGAGAGTGGTCCCGCTCGCGCATCGTCTCCGCGAGGCTCGCCGACGCATGAACCGCGCGCGCCGCATCTTCGCCATCGCCGGCGGCGGCACCGGAGGACACGTGACTCCGGCGCTCGCGCTCGCCGAAGCGATCGCTGCGCGCGGCGACGTCCCGATCCTGCTCGGCGGCGAGATCGGCCTCGAGAAGCGTCTCGTCCCCGAAGCCGGGTTCGAGCTCGTCACGCTGCCGAGCGGCCAGGTGATGGGCCGCGGGCTCGGCGCGCAGCTGCGTGCCGGAATCGCGACGGTGCGCGGTACGCTCGCCGCCTGGACCGTGCTCGGTCGACGCGAACCGGCGGTGCTGATCTCCGTCGGGGGTTATGCGTCGGTCCCCGGTGTGCTCGCCGCGTTCGCGCGCCGCATTCCGATCGCGCTGGTCGAACCGAACGCGATGCCCGGCCGCGCGAACCGCCTGGCCGCGCGCCTCGCCCGGGCGATCTTCGTCCAGTTCGAGGACGCGGCGACGCGCTTCGAGGGCTCGGCCGAGAAGCACGTCACCGGCGCACCGCTGCGCCGCGATCTGGTCGCAGCGTTCCGCAACGCACCGCCGCGACGCGCACCGGGCCGACCGCTGCGCTTGTTCGTCTTCGGCGGCAGCCAGGGCGCGCGGCAGATCAACGAGGCGATGATGGACGCCGCGCCGCGCCTCGACGCGCGGCACTTCGAGATCTTCCACCAGACCGGCGAGGCGGATCGCGAGCGGGTCGCCGCGGCGTACGCGAAGACGGCGCTCCCGGCGCGCGTGGTCGCCTTCGAGCCGGACATGCCGACGCGTTATGCGGAGAGCGACCTCGCCCTCTGCCGCAGCGGCGCGCTGACCCTCGCCGAGCTCGCCCTCGCGCGACTGCCCGCGCTGCTCGTCCCCTATCCTTTCGCGGCGGACGATCACCAGGCCGCGAACGCGAAGGCCGCGACCGCCGCCGGCGCGGCGCGCGTGCTGCCGTCGCAGCCGCTCGAAGCGGACGACCTCGTCGCCGCGCTCGAAGAACTCGCCGGGAATCCGGAGTCCCTGTCGAAGATGAGCGAGGCCCAGGCCTCGCTCGCGCGTCCGGACGCGGCGGACGAGATCGTCACCGCATGCACCGCCTGGACCGAGGAGAGCCGATGACACCCCCGAAGCCCCGCCTTCCGATGCGACGCATCCAGCGCATCCACTTCGTCGGTGTCGGCGGCATCGGCATGTGCGGCATCGCCGAGCTGCTGGCGAACCAGGGCTACCGCGTCTCCGGATCCGACCTGCGCGAGAGCGCCAACACCGATCGGCTGCGCCGGCTCGGCATCGAGGTCGTGATCGGCCACGACGCGGCGAACGTCGGCGACGCCGACGTCGTGGTGTATTCGTCCGCGGTCCGCGCCGACAACCCGGAGCTGCGCGTCGCCGACACCGCGAAGATCCCGGTGATCGGCCGCGCCGAGATGCTCGCCGAAGTGATGCGCTTGAAGGACGGCATCGCGGTGGCGGGCAGCCACGGCAAGACCACGACGACGTCGCTCATCACCCACGTGCTCGACGCGGCCGGCCTCGACCCGACCGCCGTCGTCGGCGGACGCGTGCTCGCGGCGGGTCGCGATCCCTCGACCACGCGCCTGGGCGCCGGCGACCTTCTCGTCGCCGAGGCCGACGAGAGCGACGGATCGTTCCTGCGCCTCGCGCCGGTGATGGCCGTCGTCACCAACATCGACCCCGAACACCTCGACCACTACGGCGACTTCGAGGCGATCCAGCAGGCGTTCATCACGTTCTGCAATCGCCTGCCCTTCTGGGGCGCCAACGTGCTGTGTCTCGACCACCCGGGCGTGCAGTCGATCCTGCCGCACATGAAGCGCCGAGTGATCACCTACGGCACCAGTGCCCAGGCCGACTGGGTGGCCAGCGAGATCGGCCCGGAGGACGGCGGCATCGGCTTCCGCGTCCACCATCTGGGCGAAGACCAGGGCCGTGCGCGCACGCGACTGCCGGGCCGACACAACGCGCTGAACGCGCTCGCGACCCTGGCCGTCGCGCACGAGCTCGAGGTGCCGTTCCGCGACGCCGCCGACGCCCTCGGCACCTTCCTCGGTATCGAACGCCGCTTCGAGGAGAAAGGCAGCGCCGCCGGCGTCCGCGTCGTCGACGACTACGGGCACCATCCGGCGGAGATCGAGGCGACGCTCGGCGCGGCGCGGGAGATCCACGAGGGCCGGCTCGTCGTCGCGTTCCAGCCGCATCGCTACTCGCGCACCCGCGATCTCTGGAACGACTTCGCGCGCTGCTTCCATCGGGCCGACGTGCTCGTGCTGACCGAGATCTACGCGGCGAGCGAGGACAAGCTGCCGGGCATCGAAGCGTCGCTGCTCGCCGAGGCGATCCGCGACCACGGCCATCGCGCCGTGCACTTCGAGCGCGATCTCGACGCCGCGCTCGCACGTCTCGTCGATCTCGCCGAGCCCGGCGACCTCGTGCTGACGCTCGGCGCCGGCAGCATCGCGACGCTCGGCGGGCAGCTCGTCACGCGTCTCGGGGAGCGCGGATGATCGACGCCGAGCTGCGCACGGCGCTCGAAGCGCGACTGGGAGGGGGCGTCCGCTTCGACGTCCCGCTCGCGCGCCTCACGTCGCTGCGCGTCGGCGGTCCGGCCGATGCCGTCGTGACTCCGGCCGATCGCGCCGAGCTCTGCGACGCGCTGCGCCTGCTCGCCCGACACCAGGTGGACCACTTCGTCATCGGCGGGGGCTTCAACAGCCTCGCCTCCGACGCGCCGATCGAGGGCGTCGTCATCCAGCTCGCGAAGCTGCGCAAGCTCGAAGAGCGTCCGGGTGGACGCCTGCGCGTGGAGGCTGGCGTCTCGCACTCCCAGCTGACGCGCTTCTGCTGCGAGCAGGGCTTCGGCGGGCTCGAGTTCGGCGCCGGCATCCCCGGGAGCATCGGCGGCTGGCTCGCGATGAACGCGGGCATCCCCGATCGCGAAATCGGGGCCCGCGTCGTCGAGCTCGAAGTCGCGAGCCCGACCGGGCGACGCCTCGCGCACCTGCCCGCGGAGCGGCTGCACTTCACCTACCGCTCCCTGCGCGGCCTCGCGCCGGGAAGCGTGATCGTGTCGGCGCTGCTCGACGTCGAGCGCCGCGATCCCGCGGCCGTGCGCGCCGAGGTGGACGCCCTGCTCGCCCGCCGCGGCCAGACGCAACCGCTGTCGGTGCCGTCGTGCGGATCGGTGTTCAAGAATCCGCCTGGCGACTACGCCGGGCGCTTGATCGAAGCCGCCGGGTTGAAGGGATGTCGCGTCGGCGGCGCCCAGATCTCGACGGTGCACGCGAACTTCATCGCCAACACGGGGGGCGCCACCGCCTCGGACGTGCTGGCGCTGATCGATCTGGCCAGGGAGCGGGTGCGCGCACACAGCGGTGCCCGCCTCGAACGGGAAGTGAGAATCCTCGGGGGGTGAGTCACATGAATCGAACGGGACAGCGAGGGGGCGGCGGACGCCGCAACCGCATCGAACAGGAAGCGCAGATCCGGCGCGCGCGGGCGAACCATCACCTGGATCGCCGGCGCAACCAGAAGCGCGGCGATCGCGAGAAGCCCGCCTTCGCGCGGCCGATGGTGGCGGTGGGCGCGCTGCTCTTCGCGACCGCCGTCGGGTTCTTCGGAGGCGCCGATCGCGTCGCGGGTTGGGGCGACGGACCCTGGCGCGTCGAATCGGTGGAGGTGATCGGCGCAAAGCGGCTCTCGGCCGTGGAGATCGCGAAGGCGGCCGGGATGGCGCCGGGCGCCGACTTCGAGGCCGCGGAGCCCGAGCAGGTGGCGCGCGCGCTGGGCGAGCACGCGTGGGTGGCGGAAGCCCGCGCCGCGCGGCTTCCCGGCGGCACGGTGGTGCTCTCGGTGCGCGAACGCGAGCCGCTGGCCGTGATCGAGGCG
>JAHEJV010000465.1 GCA_024638705.1 Deltaproteobacteria bacterium
CAGCCAGAGCAGGCGATCGAGCTTCGCCGACTCGCGCATCACCGCTTCGCCGAGCTTCAGCTCGAGCGTCTCGGTGTCGGCGTCGCGGTTGCGCGCGAAGACGCCGAGCACGCGGCCGAGAGGGTTGCCCTCGTCCCCAGTATCGCTTCCTTGTTGCGCGTTCACCTTGCGGCCGACCACCGAGAGCACGGCGATGCGCACGAGCCCGAACACGCCCGCCAGGATGCCGAGAGCGATGATCGCGTAGCCGATGATGCCGCCCTGTTCGATGCGTTCGCGCACCGTCGGAGACTGCACGAGCACGCGCAGGATCGCGCCGCGAGACGGGTCGATCGAGAGCAGTGCGGCGCCGTCGGGCGTGGCGGCGAAATCCTCGGCGACCGAGACGTGGCGTCCGGAGGGCTGGCGCGCGAGCTCAGCGAGCTTCTGCGACTCGGGGATCCAGGTCAGGAACCTGCCTTCGGAGATGGCCGTGAACACGCCCGCGCGGATCACGTTCCGCTCGGTGGCGTCGCCGCCGCCCGCGACCACTCGCGCCGGGAAGCGCACGATCTTTCCCGACTCGGTCATCTCGTGCTGGAGCGCGTACCACAGACCCTCGAGCTTCTCGATCGAAGGCAGCGTTTCGCTCTGTCCCAGCCCTGCCAGGAACGCGTGGCGGTCGGGGTGCTGCGCGTTCACGAGCGACCCTTCGACGTTGCTGGCGGTATCTCCGGCGACCTGCCGCACGACACCGAACAGCTCGCCGAGATTGCCGAGCCGGTCGGAGCGCGTGGCGTCGAGTTCGGCGAGCTGGGTGTCGTTTGCCTCGAACGACGCTTCGAGTGCGTCGCTGCGGGCTTCGAGCGCGGCGACGGTCGCCATCGCCTCGGCGAGCAGTTGCTCCTGTTCGTTTCGGCGATTCTGGAAGCGCTCCTCGCGCGCGCGGTTCTGCTCGCGCTCACGGCCGAATCCCTGCTTGACCTCCAGCAATAGCTCGTCGAGGGACTTCGCCTGGGGACGGGCGGGGACGGCGGGGGCTTCGAGTGCGGCGGCGTCGGGCTGTGCGCCCGGAGCCTCGGCGTCCGCGCCTTCCTGCGCGGTGCTCGGAAGGGCGAGGAACGCGAGGCCGAGGAGGGTCGCGACGACACGGTTCATCCCGAGCCCTCCGCGGCCGCAATCGGCAGGAGCAGGAGATCCGGTGCGGCCTGTTTGCGCGCCATCCGCAGCCCCTGGCGGAGCGCGCTGCGGTGGCGTGCATCCATCGGCACGAAGCGACGTTCGTTCGCGTCCCACCGTCCGAGCTCGTTGCCGTCGATCGTCTGGTAGTAGAGGGCGATGCGTCCGATGCGCAGGAACTCGACCTCCCGCGCCGCGCCCTCCCCGTCGAGCTCGGCGCGATAGGCCTCGATCGATCGGCCGTAGTCGTTCTCGATCTGATAGGCCTCGAGGACGCGGCGGAACTTCTCCGCTTCGGTGACGTCGGGCCGCTTCATCAACGCGCGCAGCTCGGCGACGCGTTTCGTGCGTTCGTCGAGGAGGAAAGGCGTGTCGAGCCCGACGAACGCGTCCAGGGTTTCGATCATGCGCAGCATCAGCGGCGTGATCTCGCGATTGACGATCGTCACGCTGTCGATCTCGCTGCGGACCGAGATCTTCTCCTGCTCCTGCGACTCGACCAGCTCGGCGAGCTGCTGGTTGTAGACGCGGAGCGCTTCGATGCGCTGGAGGGCGCTGCGATATTGCGAGAGCATCTGGTCGGTCTCGTCGCTCATCGCGTCGATGCGATCCTGCGACGCGCTGCCCTCGGCCTGGGCCTGCTTGCGGAGGCGGACCGTCTCCTCGAGTTGGGCGATCGCGGGCGACACGCCGAGGACCAGGCCGCACAAGGCGACCGCCAGCGGCGCATGTGTCCGCAAAGACATCGGAATCCTCCTTCGACCCCCGACCGGCAGGCGGGCGGGGGAGCGAACAGACTCTCCCGACGGCCTCTTCCGAGTCAAAGAAAATCAATTGAACGCGGTAAAGTTTTCCGCCAGCGGGCCCCGCGCCGTGGCGAGAGGCCTCGGCGCGGACGCCCGCTAGCGCGCATCCCCGGGCGACCAGCGCACGGGGAACACCGCCGGGAAGTCGCTCAACGGTTGTCCCGAGCGCGGTTCGTGCTCGTAGAGCGCGACCGGATCGGGGATCACCTGGCCCTGGCGGTGCAGGTAGCGGACGTCGCGGCCGGCCCAGAGCGAGGCGTGCGCGCGGCGCGGCGTGGGCGAGGTCGCGTCGCCGCGGGCCGAATGCAGGATGTTGCCGTGGAAGAGCAGCACGTCGCCGGGCTCGTAGTCCCAGCCGAGGATGTCGAACGAGTCGCGGTGCGCCTCGATGTCCGGTACCAGCGGAAGACTCTTGTCCCGGACGCCGCTCCAGTAGGTCCAGTCTTCGTACGCGTCGGCGCCCAGCATCGGTGCGTCGGGACGCGCCTTCGCGAGCATCTCCTTCGCACTCGCGCTGGTGTCCGGGTCGCGGCCGGCGAGCGGGCTGTAGGTGACGTTCCAGCGGTGCGAGCCGCGCACGACTTCGAGACTCAGGTGCCGCGGAACCGGATCGGGGGAGATCCAGGCGCGAATGAGATCGTCGCCGGCGAGGTTGTAGTAGCAGGTGTCCTGATGCCACGGCGTCGGCGGCACCGGGCCGGCGGGCTTCGCAAAGAGCTGGTCCATGTAGAAGCAAACCGGGCTCGCGAGTGCCGTCCCGACGATCTCCGCGACGGGAGACGCCTCGACGATTTGCCGGAGCTCGGCGATTCGCGTGGCCGGGAACTGATCGACGCGCAACGTCCCGAGGTTCTCCGAGAGGACATCGGGCGCGGCGATGGCCGCGTCGAGCCCGCGCCGGGCGCAATCTACCCACTCCCCGGGTAGGATCCGCTTTACCAGCACCGCGCCGTCGCGGGCGAAGGCTTCGACCTCGTGGGGCGAAACGGGACGCAGCG
>JAHEJV010000143.1 GCA_024638705.1 Deltaproteobacteria bacterium
CTGCCGAGGAAGAGGGTGTCGCCGGACACCAGGCGGCCCGGTTTCCCCTCTTCTTCGACGAGAAAGCACTGGGATCCGGGCGTGTGGCCGGGCGTGTGGAGCAGGCGGACGCGGACGGCGCCCAGCTCGATCGTGTCACCCCCGGCGACGCGCTTGAGGTCGGACTCGGACGCGCCCGTCACCTGCTTGGTGCCGTCGGCCTCGTGTTCGTTCACGTAGAGCGGCACCGGGTTGCGCGCGAGCAGCCGGTCGACGCCCTCGATCTCCATCCCGAAGATCGATCCGCCGACGTGGTCCTGGTGGTAGTGGGTGACGAGGGCGCCGGTCACCTTCATGCCGTCGGCCTCGGCGCGGTCGAGCAGGGCATCGACGCTCCACGCCGGGTCGACGATCAGCGCCTCGCGCGTCGATCGGCTGCCGACGAGGTAGGCGAAATTCGCCATCTGGCCGACGGCGATCTGTTCGAAGTAGATGTCGCTCTCGCCACTCACGCGCTCGTCCTCGGACTAACCCGTCGCGCCGAGCACGCTCTGGATCCAATCTTCGAGCGAAGAGCTCATCTGCTCGGCGACGTCTTCCGGCGTGCGGCCCGACTTCTTGAGCACCTTGAAGTTGTGGTCGGCCTCCTGGATCACCTGGAGCACCGTCGGCGCGCCGACGCGGACCAGCGTCTGCCGCAGCTTGTCGAGGTCGCAGGTCTTGTCGCGGTCGCCCTGGAGGAAGAGGGCGGGCGACACGATGCGGAAGAGCTGTTCCGGCTGCGCTTCCTCGGGCTTTCCCGACGGATGCAGCGGGTAGGCCATCAGGAACAGGCCATCGACGCGCACGCGCGAGCTGGCGAGGTCGGCGGCGACCTGTCCGCCCAAGCCCTTCCCGCCCAGGAAGAGGTGAGCCGGCGCGGCGGTCGGGTCGCGGCCGAGTGCGTTGACCGCGGCGCGCATCGTCCGGCGCAGCGCGGGCATGTCGTCGGGCTTGCGCTTGCCCGCTTCGGCCCAGGGGAAGTTGAAGCGCAGCGTGAGGTAACGCTTCTCCGTGAGCTCGCGATGCACGGCCTCGATGGCCGGATCGTTCATGTCCTGGTTGGCGCCGTGGCCGATCACGACGCTCACCCGCGAGCCGGTCGGCCACCAACGCGGCACACCGAGAACACCAGAAACCTCTTCCACTCCGTGGATGGTCTCCGAAAGCGGTATCTTGACCTCTTCGTACTTGGCGGACGGTTCGACCACATTCCCTCATGGGCCCCGCAGGGGATTCGGGGCGCCGGCACGTTAGCACGGTCGTCGCAAAGGGAATGGCGCAACCGGCGTAACCCACCGAGGTTGAAATGGAAAAAGTCTTGATCACGGGAATCGCCGGCGGCCAGGGACGCCTTCTGGCCCGGCGATTGCGCGAAAACTACGAAGTCTGTGGGGTCGACCGCGTCGGCTGGGAAGGGGCCCCTCGGGGTGTGAAGGTCCACGTCGTCGACGTCCGCAAGAAAAAGTTCGAGGACGTGATCCGCACCGAGATGCCGACGGCCGTGGTGCACATGGGCTTCGTCCGCCACTTCCGCGCCAGTGATGAAGAGCGTTACGACACCAACGTCCGCGGCACGAAGCAGCTGCTCGACCACTGCATCAACCACGGCGTCCAGAAGGTCGTGGTCCTGTCGAGCTCGTACGTGTACGGCGCGTTTCCCGAGAACGCCTACTTCCTCGACGAAGACTCGCCGCTCGCCGCGAGCCGCTCCTATCCGGAGATTCGCGACCTCGTCGAGGTCGACACGCTCGCTTCCGCCTACTTGTGGCGCTACCCCCACCTCCAGACGTGCGTGCTGCGCCCGGTGAACGTGCTCGGCACCTACGTGCACTCGATGATCGGCGAGTACCTGAAGCAATCGCGCATCCCGACCGTGATGGGCTTCGACCCGATGATGCAGTTCCTCCACGAGGAGGATCTCTCCGAAGCGATCGCCCTCGCGCTCGAGCAAGGGCTGCAGGGTGTATTCAACGTGACGGGTCCCGGCCAGGTTCCGCTGCACACCGCGATCCGCGAGACGGGCGGCACGGCGTTGCCCGTGCCCGAGCCGATCCTGCGCAGCGTGTTCGAGCGCGCCTTCCGCTGGGGCTTCCAGGCGATCCCGCCGGGCGCGCTCGACTATCTGAAGTATCCCGTCACCGTCGACGGTTCCCGCTTCGTCGAGGCGACGAAGTTCCGCTGTCTCTTCGAACTCGAAGAGATCTTCCAGAGCGTCGTTCGCTAGCGTTCCGACGTGTCGAAGCCCCGCCACACCGCGCGCCTCGTGACCGTCAGCTTCGTGCGTCACGAAGACGCCGTGCTCTTGTTGCGCCATCCCACCGACGGAGATCGTTTCGCGGGGCAGTGGAACGGCATCGGCGGGCACGTCGAAGCGGGCGAGGACGTCCGCGCCGCGGCCCGTCGCGAAGTGCGCGAGGAGGCGGGCATCGACGTGCCCGACCTCACCCTGCGCGGGGTGGTGCACGAGTCGGGGTTGCTCGGGGCGGCGCACGTGGTCTTCGTGTTCACGGGAAGCGTCGCGCGGCGCGAGGTCGCTCCCGAGAGCGGGGTGACGCTCGGCTGGCACCCGCTCGACCGCCTCGACGCACTGCCGCTGGTGCACGACGTCGCCCTGCTGTTGCCGCGCGCCCTGACCGCGCGGGAGGTCTTCTTCGCCACCGAGTCCTTCGACGGCGGCGATCGCTGCACGTCCTTCCGGTTCGACGAGCCCGGCGACGGACGCGAGGCCGCCCGTGTCGGGTGATCCGATCACGATCGAGTTGAATCCCCACGAGCGGCGTCTCTACGACCGCCTCCGTGGACGCGTCGCGCGCGCGCCCGCGCCGGGACAGGGCTCGGACTTCCGCGACGTGCTCCTGCTGCTCCCCGACTTCACCGTGCTGCTCGCGCGCCTGCTGCGCGACGACCGCGTGCCCCGTGGCGCGAAGTTCGTCGCACTGCTCGGCGTGGGCTACGTCGTTTCGCCGATCGACGTGCTGCCGGCGATGCTGATCGGGCCCCTCGGTCTCGTCGACGACCTGCTCGTCGTCACCGCCGCGCTCTCGCGCCTGCTCAACCACGTGCATCCCGACGTCGTGCGCGCCGCCTGGTCGGGGCAGGGCGACGCCCTCGACGCGATCCGCCGCGCGGCGAAGTGGTCGGAGAACTTCGTCGGCACCCGCGTGCGCGGCGCCGTCCGCGGCGTGCTGCGGCTCGAGCGGCGTTAGGCCGGGCTCGCTCCCAGCCGCTCGCGTAGCAGGTTGCGACGCTCTTTCGGCAGGCGTCGTACCTTGCCGTCGTCGTCGACGGCGGCGTGGTCGGAGCTGCCGGTGGCGATCACCTCGTCGCCGACGCGCAGCACGTAGCCCATCCGCAGCGACGCGTGCCGGATCTCCTCGGCCCACACGACGATCTCCACGACGTCGGCGAACCGCACGGGGCGGTGGTAGTCGACCTCGATCTTCGTGGTGGCCAGGTGCAGCCCGTTCTCGACGTATTTCTCGTAGGGCTGATCGTGCTCCTGGAGCCAGGCGATCCGGCCCAGCTCGAGATAGCGCACGTGGTTCGAGTGGTGGACGATGCCCATCGCGTCCGTCTCGTAGAACGGGACGGCGTGGCGATGGACGGAGACCGCAGCGCCCTCGGGCGGGCCAGAGTCCGGCGTCACGTCCGCGCCGGCCACGCGATGCGCCGTCGCGCGCGCTTCAGAACGAATCCTTCTGCGCGCGCCGCTCGCCCAGCTCGGCGGCGTTCGCGCTGCGCATGAAGGGATTGATCTCGCGCTCGTCGCCGATCGTGGTCGGGACGGTCATCTCGTCCGGCGTCGCGTCGTGCCAGTCGGCGGCGGCCTTCGCGCGGAGCGTCTCGACCCGGCCGATCATCTTCTTCACCGCTTCGTTGTCGGGCTCGACGTGCGCGGCGAAGGCGAGATTGCTCGCGGTGTACTCGTGGCCGCAGAAGACGCGCGTGGCGTCGGGCAGCGCCGCGAGCTTCACGCACAGCGCCTCGTACATCATCTCGGGCGTGCCCTCGAAGAGACGGCCGCAACCGGCCGCGAAGAGCGTGTCGCCGCAGAAGACCGCGTCGGCGTCGTCGAAGACGTAGGCGATGTGGCCCTTCGTGTGCGCGGGGATGAACAAGATGCGCGCCTGCTGCCGGCCGACCGTGATCGTGTCGCCCTCTTCGAGGCCGTTCGTGAGGCCGGGCAGGCGTCCGTCGTCGGAGCGATGGCCGTAGACCGGTGCGTCGTAGCGCTTCGCCAGCTCCGGGTTCGCCTGGGAGTGATCGTAGTGGTGATGCGTCGAGAGGATCTTCGTGACCTTCACATCGAGCGCGTCGGCGCGCGCGATGACCGGCTCGGCCTCCGGAGCGTCGACGACCGCCGCTTCGCCGGAATCCTCGCAGACGATCAGATACGTGTAGTTGTCCCCGAGCGTGGGGATGCGTTCGACTTGGAGTCCCATGGCCGATCACGCTAGGAACCCGCCGCGCAGGGCGCAACCTCGTTCTGGGGTCAGCCGCCGAACGTGAAGGCGAGCTGGTCCTTGTGGGTGCCGTCGGGCGCGGGGCGCTTTCCGCCGGCGGGCGGACGCGAATAGGGCTCGACCTTCCCGCTGCGGTTCGGGCTCGCCGGACATCCTTCGCGGTATTCGCACCAGCCGCACAGGGCACTCGTCTTCGGGGCGAAGACCCGCTCCTCGCGGATGCGATCGATCAGCGTGCGCGTCTTCGTGCGCAGCGCCTCGAGCTGCTTCGGGGTGCGCGTAGAGACGAGCGTCCTTCCCTTGCGCAGGAAGTGCCAGACGAGCCGCACCGGCTTCCCCTCGCCGAAGCGCGCGCCGATCCCCATTTGATAGAGCGCGAGCTGACGATCCTCGTCGAGCTGGCGCTGGCTCGGCACGCGCGCCGACGTCTTGTAGTCCTGGATCTCGATCGCGCCGTCGGGGGCGCGCGCGATGCGGTCGATGAAGCCCTGGAGCCGGTAGCGACCGCTGCCGTCGAGATCGAGCGTGACGCGCTCTTCGAGGGCGAGGGTCTGGTCGCGATCGAAGGGATAGTGGTCGTGGTAGTAGTTCGCGATGCAGTGCTCGCCGAGCTCGCGGTAGAACGAGAGCGGCGTGCCCTCGCGGACGATGCGCACGTTCGTCGCGTCGTAGGCGTCGTCGAACATCTGCTGGAAGCGCCACAGCACCTTCGGGAGCGTCGGGATCCGGCCGGCGTCGGCCGTGCGGTGCAGCTTCTCGAGCACCTCGTGGACGCGCTTGCCGACGAAGCCCTCGATCGACTCGCTCTCCGCCGGGACCTTCCAGAGATAGCGATACTGGAACTTCCGCGGGCAGTTCTCGAAGGACGACAGCCGCGAGTGGCTGTACACCTCGCGGCTCACGCTGGCGCCACTCGTGTCGCCGACTTCACCGGCCGTCGCGACCGACTCGTTCGCGATCGGATCGGCACCGCCCGGCACGTCGATGTCTTCCAAGATGCACGACCCCCGCGGATCGCGGCGCGAGGCGGCGGTGGAGGAGGAGGGCCGCACCGGATCGATCGACCGCAAGCTACCACCGCCCCTCGGGGCCTCAAGCGGGAATCGCGCTACCCTTCGGCTTCCCTCGGCATCCGACTCCCCATGCACGTGATGCGCGCCCGAAGGAGCCCACCTCCATGTCCTCCGCGAAATCCGCGGTCCTCCGCGCGACCGCCGACCTCGCGCTCGATCCCGACGTCGTCGAGCGCACCGTCGCCGACCTGGCGTCGGCGAGTGGCAACACGCTGGGCAAGGCCGCCGAAGAAGGCGTTCCCGAGCCGTCCGACGTCGCCGAGTGGGTGGAGCGCTGCAAGCGTCTGGTGTTGATGCAGCGCGAGCGCTCTGCGCTGCGCTCCGAAGTGCCGCAGCTCGGACTGCGCCTGCACGAGCTCCTCTCCGGCGTGAACCTGCCCGACGGCCTCGAAGCGGGTTCCCTCGTCGAAGCACTCCTGCTGCGGCTTTCCGCGATTCGCGCCGCCCTCGATCAGGACGTCGAGGCGGCCTACCGCGGCGACCCGGCCGCGCGCGGCTTCGGCGAGATCGTCGCCGCGTATCCCGCGATTCGCGCGATCGCGATCCACCGCATCGCCCACGAGCTCTACCGGCTGCGCGTCCCGATCCTGCCGCGCATGATGTCCGAGCACGCCCACCAACAGACGGGCATCGACATCCATCCCGGCGCGACGATCGGGAGCCGCTTCTTCGTCGACCACGGCACCGGCGTCGTGATCGGCGAGACCTGCGAGATCGGCGACGACGTGCGCATCTATCAGGGCGTCACGCTCGGCGCGCTGTCGCCGCGCCACGGCGAGTCGCTGCGCGGGCGCAAGCGCCACCCGACGATCGAGGACGAGGTCACGATCTACGCCGGTGCGACGATCCTCGGCGGCGACACGGTGATCGGACGCGGCAGCGTGATCGGCGGCAACGTCTGGCTCACGCATTCGATCGCAGCGGGTTCGCGCGTCACCGCCGAGCCCGCGCGCAACGGCGTCTCACCGCGTCGCGACGAGAACGAGCCCGAGCAGCTCGCCTGGAGCCTCGAATCCGAGTCGTGAGCAGCGGCGAGTCGTGAGCGCCGGCGGATCGTGAGCGACGACGGGGCCGACCCGCGTCCGTCCGAAGCGGCGCATCCGCCTTCGGCGCCGGACGCGCCCGAGTCGACCGAAGACGTCGAGGAGGTGCGCGCGCGCTGCCACGACGCCCTCGCCGGGACGCCGAAGATCGTCGCGGTGATGAGCGGGAAGGGCGGCGTCGGGAAGAGCTGCGTCGCGGTGAACCTCGCGACGGCGCTCGCGGGCGACGGACGTCGCGTCGGATTGCTCGACGCCGATCTGCACGGCCCGTCCGTCGCGCAGATGCTCGGGCTGCGCGGTCAGCCGGTGCGCGTGGGCGGCGACGGCCGGCTGCGCGCCATCCCGGGGCCCGGCGGACTCCTCGTCCAGAGCATGGACTTCTTCCTCCAGGGCGGGCAGGCGCTCGACTGGGACGGGGTGGAGGGGCAAGGTGCGATGTGGCGCAGCGCGATGGAGCAGGCTGCGCTCGCCGATCTCGTCGGGCGGACGGCGTGGGGCGCGCTCGACACGCTCGTCGTCGACCTGGCTCCGGGCTCCGACCGCCTCCCCGCGCTGATGCACTGGCTTCCGCCGCGGGTCGTCGCCGTCGCCGTCACGATCCCGACGGAGGTGTCGCTGCTCGCCGTCGAGCGTTCGCTGAGACGCGCCCTCGACGCCCGCATTCCCGTCGCCGGGATCGTCGAGAATTTCGCCAGCACGGTGTGCGAGGCGTGCGGCGCGGAAGGTCCGCTCTTTCGCGAAGCGCCGGCGGATCGCCTCGCCCAGGCGATGGGTCTCGACGTGATCGCGCGCATCCCCTTCGATCCGGCGCTGGCGCGCGCAGCCGACACGGGCCAGCCCTTCCTCGCCGGGCCCGGCGTCGCGACGCCGGCCGGCCGCGCGCTCGGCGGACTCGCCGACCACATCCTGGGGTACTCTGCGGCGCCAGAGGAGAACTGATGCGACCCGTCCCCGTGCTGCTCGCTGCCGTCGTCACCCTGCTCTCTCTCGCCGGCGCAGCCGCTGCGGCAGACGCCCCCGAGTGGGCGTATCAACTCCCGAACGAGTTGATGAGCCCGTTCTGTCCCGGGGTCACGCTGGCCGAGTGCACGAGCTCGAGCGCCGCCAGCCTGAACATGTGGATCGTCGTGCAGGCCGCGGCGGGACGCAGCGAAGAGGACATCCGCGCCGAGCTCTACGAGCGCTACGGCGATCAGATCCGGCCGACGCCGAAGGCGGAGGGGATCGGCATCGCCGCCTACGTCATCCCGGTGGTCGTCTTCCTCGCTGGAGGCGGCCTCCTCACCTGGTTCCTGCGCCGTTCGACGCGCGCCCCGGCCGAGGCGCCGAAAGCCGCGCCGCTCGATCCGGAGCTCGATCGCAAGCTCGACGAGGTGCTCTCGCGGTGAAGGTCTACACCCGTCGGGGGGATGGCGGGCAGACGGATCTCTTCGGCGGCGGACGCGTCGGCAAGGACGCGCTGCGCGTCGAGGCGTACGGCGCGGTCGACGAGGTGAACGCCGCGCTCGGCACGGCCGCTGCGGCCACCGATCAGGACGACCTGCGGACGCTGCTCGAGCGGCTGCAGTCTCTGCTCTTCGCGCTCGGCGGCGCCCTCGCGACGCCCGACCCGGCGCATCGCGCGAAGAGCGGCGTCCCCGAGCCGACCCAGGACGACATCGACGAGATGGAGCGACGCATCGACGCGTTCGAGACCGAGCTCGCCCCCCTCGAGCGCTTCGTGCTGCCGGGCGGAACACCCACCGCGGCGGCGCTTCACGTCGCGCGCACCGTCTGTCGCCGCGCCGAACGCCGCTGCGTCGAGCTGGCGCGTGCCGAGGACGTCGGCGCCACCCACATCGCCGTGCTCAACCGGCTCTCCGACCTGCTCTTCGTGATGGCGCGCGTCGCGAACCGCCGCGCCGACGTGCCCGACGTCGAGTGGGAAGGCATCACGCGCGGCGGATCGTGAAACTCTTCGTGTACGGCACCCTGCGGCGGGGCGCCGCGATGCACGGACTGCTCGAAGGCCGCGTCACCTATCTCGGCCCGGCGCGGGTCGCGGGGTGTCTCGTGGACCTCGGCGCGTTTCCCGCGCTCGCGGGTCCGGCCGCTCCGGACGATCGTGTGCACGGGGATCTCTTCGCCATCGACGGCGCGACGCGCGGGGTCCTGCTCGAGACCCTCGACCGGTACGAAGGGAATCGCTTCGAGCGGGAGGCGGCGGTCGTGGAAGGCCCGTCCGGCGAGACCGAAGCCTGGCTCTATCGCTGGCGCGGCGATCCGAGGGGTTGCCGCGTGATCCCGAGCGGCGACTATCTCGCCGCGACACCCGAGGACCTCCGATGACGACGCACCGCTCCTTCTCCCGATTCCTGGCCGCCCTCTTCATGGCGAACCTCGTCGCCGCCCACGCCACGGCCGCCGCGCCCGACGCGATCCTCGGCACCTGGTCGACCGAGGACAAGGACGGCAACCGGGACTCGATCGTCGAGATCACGAAGCAGGGCGACCTCTACGTCGGCACCGTGGTCTGGGTGAAGTACGACGTCTATCCCGAGAACGATCCGAAGGGGATGGCCGGCCAGCCCGTCGTCGACCGCGAGAACCCCGACCCGGCGCTGCGCACGCGTTCGATCCAGGGCGTCGAGATCGTGAAGGGGCTGCGCTGGACCGACGGCGAGTGGGTCGACGGAGAGATCTACGCCCCGCGCGAGGGCACCACCTACTCCGCGAAGGCGACGCTCGAGAATCCGGACACCCTCTCCGTGCGCGGCTACATCGGCACGCCCTGGCTCGGGCAGACCGTCACCTGGCGACGCGCGGGAGTGCCCGCCGACGCGGTTTCGGATTAGTCGAGCAGCGCGAGCAGCTCGTCGCGGGTGATCGGCTCGCCGCCCGCGGCGCCGAGCGCGGCTTCGACGAGCCCGCGCTTGTGCTCCTGGAGCGCGAGCACGCGCTCCTCCACCGTGTCCGTCGCGACGAGTCGGTAGACGTTCACTGGTCGCGTCTGTCCGATGCGGTGCGCGCGGTCGGCGGCCTGCTGCTCGACGGCCGGATTCCACCACGGATCGAGGATGTAGACCGTGTCCGCGGCGGTGAGGTTGAGGCCGCTCCCGCCAGCGCGCAGCGAGACGAGCAGCACCGGCGGGCCGTCCTCGCGCTGGAACTCGTCGACGACGCCGGCGCGGTCGCGCGTCGCGCCGTCGAGGCGCGTGAAGGGGATGTCCGTCTCGCGTAGCATCGGCTCGACGCGGTCGAGCAGAGAAGTCCACTGCGAGAAGACGAGCGCCTTGTGTCCCTCGGCGACCGATTCGTCGAGGTTCTCGCGCAGCACCTCGAGCTTCGACGAGCGCTCGACGGTCGCGCCGGGGACGAGGTTCGCGTCGCACGCGGTCTGTCGCAGGCGCAGCAGGGCTTCGAGGATCTTGAGGGCGCTGCCGCCCTTGCCGAACTTCTCGGCGACCTCGGTGCGCGTCGCGGCGCGGATCGCGTCGTAGATGGTGCGCTCCGCGTCCGAGAGCTCGACGTGGAGCACCATCTCGGTGCGCGGCGGCAGCTCGGGAGCGACGTCGCGCTTGTGGCGTCGCAGCACGAACGGGCGCACCCGTCCGCGCAGACGATCGGCGACCTCTTCGTCCCCGGCGGCGATCGGTTTCGCATAACGCGACTCGAAATTGCGGCGCGGGCCGAGCCATCCGCGCGAAAGGAAATGGAACTGGCTCCACAGCTCGGTGAGGCGGTTCTCGATCGGCGTGCCGGTGAGGGCGAGGCGGAAGGTGCCGGGAAGGCGGTGCGCGGCCCGAGCGACCTGGCTGTCCGGGTTCTTGATCGCCTGCGATTCGTCGAGCAGCACCGTGTCCCAGTCGACGGCGCAGAGCGCGTCGGCGTCGAGGCGCAGCAGCGCATAGCTCGTGATCGTGAGATCGGCCTTCGGGTCGAGGGCGCGGCCCGGGCCGTGGTAGACGCCGACGCGCATCCCGGGCCGGAAGCGCGCCGCTTCCGACGCCCAGTTCGGCACGACGCTGGTCGGCGCGACGACGAGGGTGCGGCCGCGCACCGCGCACAGCGCCTGCACGGTCTTTCCGAGGCCCATGTCGTCGGCGAGCAACGCGGGCAGACCGAGCTCGCGCTGTCGGTTCAGCCAGCGCACGCCGTCGTGTTGATAGGCGCGCAGATCGGCGGTGAGGTCGTCGGGGAGCGGCGTCTCGGGGAAGTCGCCCTCCGCGAGCGCGGCGAGTGCCTCGCGCAGCGCAGCGGCGGGCGCGGGCACGGGCGCGTCGAGCGCCTCGGCGAGGTTCGCGAGCTCGGGCAGGGCGGCGGCCAGCAGCGCGTCGCGCTCGCCGCGCGCGGCGAGCAGGTCGGCGACGCGGTCGCCGTGTCGGGCGAGCCAGTCGCGCGGCAGCTCGGCGAAGCCGCCCCCTGCGAGCGGCACCCAGCTCTCGCCCTGAC
>JAHEJV010000144.1 GCA_024638705.1 Deltaproteobacteria bacterium
CCTCGAACGGAGCCCGTACCTCCTCCAGCACGCACACAACCCGGTGAACTGGCATCCCTGGGGCGACGAGGCCTTCGCGACGGCGAAGCGACTCGGGCGTCCGGTGCTGCTGAGCATCGGTTACGCCACCTGCCACTGGTGTCACGTGATGGAGGAGGAGTCTTTCGACGATCTCGAGATCGCGGAGCTGTTGAACGAGTCCTTCGTCGCGATCAAGGTCGACCGCGAGGTGCGCCCGGACGTCGACGCGACCTACATGACCGCCATCCAGCTCCTCGGCGAGCGCGGAGGATGGCCGCTCAACGTCTTCCTCACGCCCGACCGCGAGCCCTTCCACGCGGGCACCTACTTCCCGCCCGAGGATCGCCACGGCCGTCCCGGCTTCCCCCGCGTGCTCGCGGCGCTGCGGGATCTCTACGCGAAGGATCCCGACCGCGTGGCGAAGGAGGCGGCGCGCGTGACGGCCGCGCTCCGGGAAGTGCTCGCGCCGGCGACCGCCGGCGAGGCGGCCCTGCCCGAGCGCGAACTGATCGATCGCGCACTCGCGGGCTATGCGCGCCGCTACGACGAGAAATGGGGCGGCATCGCGACGCGCACGAAGTTTCCCGGTGCGTTGCCGATCCCGCTGCTGCTCCGCGCCGACGGCGACGGCGACCCGGACGGCGTCGCGATGGCGAGCCACACCCTCGAGGTGATGGCGCGCAGCGGACTGCGCGATCACGTGGGCGGCGGCTTCCACCGCTACACCACGGATCCGCGTTGGCAGATCCCGCACTTCGAGAAGATGCTCTACGACAACGCGCGGATGACGCTCGCCTATCTCGAAGCGTGGCAGAAGACCGGGCGCGCCGACTTCGCCGAGGTCGCGCGCGACACCGCGTCGATGATGCTGCGCGACTTCGCGGCGGAGGGCGGTGGGTTCCACTCGGCGAGCGACGCGGACAGCGCCGGCCCGGACGGCGAGCTCGAAGAGGGGCGCTATTTCACCTGGACGCGCGAGGAGCTCGCGTCCGTGCTCGGCGCGGACGACGCGGCGATCGCTGCGCATTGGTACGACGTCGGGGTCGACCCGCTGCTCGAAGGGCGCTCGGTGTTGCGCACGCCGCACGCGATCGCGGCAGCGGCGAAGCGCGCCGGGATGAGCGAGGCGGCGTTTCGCGATCGACTGGCGCGGATCCGCGCGCGGCTACTCGAAGTGCGCGCGCAGCGGCCGCCGCCGCTCGTCGATCGCAAGGTCCTGACGGCGTGGAACGGTCTCGCGATCTCGGCCCTGGCGCGCACGGGGTTCGCGTTGGGCGAGGCGTCGTTCGTCGAGGCGGCCGCCGGTGCGGCGCGGGTGGTGCTGGCGGGACGGGACGAGGCGGGGCGCTTGCGGCGGGTCCGCTTCCAGGGAGAGGCCTCCGGTGTCGCGTTCCTCGAGGACTACGCGCTGATGATCGCGGCGCTCCTCGATCTCTACGAGAGCGAGGGCGAGAGTCGACCGGAGTGGCTCGCCGCCGCGATCGCGTTGCAGGAGCGCCAGGATGCGGACTTCGGCGACGCCGCCGGCGGCGGCTGGTTCCGCACCGCAGCGGAGAGCGAGGCGATGCTCGTGCGCGACAAGCCCTTCGTCGACGACGGCACCGTCCCGGCGGGCAATGGGGTCGCCGTGTCGAACCTGCTCCGTCTCGCGGCGTTGACGGCAGAAGAGGCATTCCTCGCGCGCGCCGATCGCGCCTTTGCCGCCTTCGCCGGCGCGCTCGAAGAGGAACCGATCCGCGCTCCGACGTTGCTCACCGCACTCGACTGGCGTCGCGACGTCGCCCAGGAGGTGATCGTCGTGCTCCCCGGATCGGGCAGCGACGGGGCGGCGCTGCTCGACGTGTTGCGGCGCGTCCACCAGCCGAATCGCGTCGTCGCGGTGGTGCGGGAGGGCGCCTCCCAGGAGGCGAACGCCGAGTGGGTCTCGCTCGTGTCGGGGAAGAAGGCGAGCCGCGGGGAGCCGACGGCCTACGTCTGCGAGAACCGCACCTGCCGCTTCCCGACCCGGGATCCCGCCGAGCTCGAGCGCCAGCTGCTCCGCCAGAGCGAAGCCGACCGCGCTACTCGCTAGGCGTCTGCGCGCTCTCGAAGATGGCGTCGAGCTCGCCGCGGCGCGCCGCGACGAGCTTGCGGTTCACCTCCGGCGCGGCCAACGCCGCGTTCAGCGTCGGCATCAGCTGGCCCATCGCCTTCGCCGCCTGCTCGTACTGGTCGGGCGGAAGCTGCTTCTTCATCTCCGCGAGCATCTGCTGCTGTTGCGCCTGCGCTTCCTTCATCTCCGAGGAGGGTTGCTCCAGCTCGCTGGCGAGATAGGCCATGAGGACGTTCCAGTGCACGTCGGTGAAGGAGAGGGTGTCGAAGTCGTGTTCGGCGAGCACGTCCTGCATCTCGGCGCCGTACTTCATCGCCGCGGCGCGCTGTTGCACCGCCGAGGGGTTGCCCTCCAGCTGTGCCGACGCGTCGAGCCCGAGCTGGGTCAGCTCCTTCAGGGCCGCGATGTAGCGATCGACCTCGTCGGCGCTGAGTTCGCGCATCTCGTTGCGCGCGAACGGCGTGGCGTCCTTCTGCGGTTCGTCCTCGGCCACGACGGCGGTCGCGGCGAGCAGGGCGACGGCGATCGCGAGCGAGATCAGGCTTGAGAGTCGACGCATCCGGGGTCCTCTATTCCTCGTCCGCTTCGCGGTCGGCGACGCGCTCTTCCCATTCACTCGGGCGCGCCTCGGCGTCGCGTAGCAGCAGCGATTGTTGTGCATAGCCCAGGGCGCCTTCGACGTCGGAGAGGCTCGCGCGGCCGAGACCGGCACCGTCCGGGCCGTAGCGCAGCTCGGCTTCGAGCCCGAACCACTCTCCCACCGGCTCGCGTCGCAGCTGCAGCGAGGTGTCGACGTTGATGGCGACGAAGGGCGTGCGGATCGGGCTCGGGTCGCCGCGCTGGACGTCGCGCACGATCGGGAGGCCGTAGACCATGTCGCAGAGGGTGGCGGCGGCGACGAAGGGACTGGTCTTCTCGCCTTCCACGAGGGGGACACGCAGGCGCAGCCAGGCGGCCGGGCGCACGAAATCGTCGACGGGCCGGAGGTCGATGGCGTTGACGAAGTCGGTCGGTTCGCCGTCTTCGGACCCACCGAGCCAACGCACCGGGGCCGACGCATCTTCCAGCTCGCCGACGGGGCAGGGGTCGCGGTCGGGCGGCACCGGAACTTCGCTCTGACGCAGCCGCAACGCGCTCGCGCGGGCTGCCACCTGCCCGTCGCTGTGAAGCTCCGCCTCGAGCCACTCGGCGGCCTTCCCTTCACGGAGGGTGCGCACGGTGAGGCTCACCGCGCCGAAGTCGGCGGCGCGCCAGAGATCGCAGGTGAAGCGCACGATCTGCATCGGGCGTCGCGCCGGGTGCCGTTCGATCGCGCGCGCGAGCAGACCCTGCATCGGTCCGCCGTGCTGGGTGCCGGCGCGCCAGGGCCCGCGCGCGAGGCGGGTGGGATGGAGCTGTTCGCCATCCAACTCGTAGAGGGCTCCGGACGACGCGGTTTCTCCCACCGGCAATGCTCCTCTTTCAGCTCAGCGCGGGCTCCGGGATGCGCGGAAACCTAGGCCAGTTCACGGCGTGATTCCTCTCGGAGTGCTGCTCGCCCCCGGTTCTACTCGAAGAGGAACCGGCTGACGGTCTCGGCGACGCAGGCGGGCTTCGCACCGCCCTCGATCTCCACGCTGACGCGCACGACCACCTGGACGCCGCCGCGGACCGGCTCGACCGCGGCGATCTCGCCGACGGCGCGAATGCGCGATCCGACCGGCACGGGCGCGGGGAAGCGCACCTTGTTGCACCCGTAGTTGACGCCCATCGTCGCCGTCGGGACGCTGATCAGCTGGGGCAGGAAGGCGTTCACCAGCGAGAGGGTGAGGTAGCCGTGGGCGATCGGAGCGTTGAACGGGCCCTTCTTCGCGCGTTCGACGTCGACGTGGATCCACTGATGGTCGTCGGTGGCGTCGGCGAACATGTCGATGCGGGGCTGCTCGATCGCGAGCCAGTCGCTGGCTCCGAGGCTCTTGCCGACGGCAGCTCGAAGCTCCTCGGCGCTGCGGAATTCCTGGGGCATGGACCTCTCCGGTGCGGCGGGCCGACATGCTAGCGCTCTCTCCGCCCGAGGATCGCCAGCGACGGCGATCTCCCGCCAGCGCGATCGGGCGCTCGGGGCGGGGAGACCTCTTCGGGGCGTGGGCTCTCCGTTCGGCCGGGATCTCCCCGAGCGCGCTCTCCGATCCGCGCAGCATCCCTTCCGGCTGGCGACGAAAGGCCCCCGATCCGGGCCCGTCCTCCTCCCCGTGAGCGGGCGCGTGCGCTCCGGCGATCCCGGGCGGGCGGTGGCGATTGCGCGGGTATCCCGAAAGGGCGGCGCGAGCCGGGAGCCCGACGCTAAGTTTCGCGCTCCGAAACTCGAGCCAGGAGTCGACCGTGTCTTCCCGTCCCGCCCCCCTTGCCGGCCTCCGTGTGATCGAGAGCTCCATGCTCGGTCCCGGCGCCATCACCACCCACCTCGCCGATCTCGGCGCCGAGGTCATCAAGGTCGAGCCGCCCGCCGGCGACTACATCCGCGAGATGACCTGGCCGATCATCGAAGGCACGTCGCTGCTTCACCTCCACGTGAGCCGCGGCAAGAAGAGCATCACCCTCGACCTGCGCACGGAAGAGGGCGCCCAGGTCTACCGCGACCTCGTGAAGGACGCGGACGTCGTCGTCGAGGCGATGCGTCCCGGTTCGCTGGAGCGACGCGGGCTCGGCTACGACGACCTGAAGCAGATCAATCCGAAGATCGTGTTCTGCAACATCTCGGGCTACGGCATGACCGGGCCGTACAAGAACCTCCCCGCGCACGGCATCGCCTTCGACACCTGGGCCGGGGTCGTCGGCGTCGGCGTCGACGAAGAAGGGTTCACTTACATCCCGGAGCACGCTTCGATCGGCATCCACGCCGGCCCGGTGATCGGCGCGCTCGGGGTCCTCGCGGCGGTGATCCGTGCGCGCGAGACGGGCGAGGGATCGTTCCTCGAGATCGCCCAGTCCGACGCCGCGGCGTACATGGACTGGTATCGCAGCGAGAGCCACAAGGCCTACGAGCGCCCGCAATCGGAAGTCACCGGCAACAAGGCGGACAACTACGAGCGGCGCGCCGTCGGCACCGCGGGCATGAAGGAAGGCGTTCGCTACCAGATGTACGAGGCGACCGACGGCCACGTGCTCTTCATGGCCTCGGAGCAGGCGTTCTGGAAGAACTTCTGCGAGTGCGTCGGCCGGCTCGAGCTCTTCGAGAAATGGCCCGGGTCGAAGTATGCCGACCACGCGAAGGGCAACCGCGAGCTGCAGCGCGAGCTGCGCGACATCTTCAAGACGAAGTCGTGCAAGGAGTGGCTGCGGCTCGGGGACGAGAAGAACTTCCCGATCGGCCCGGTGAACACGCCGAAGACGATCGCGGACGATCCCCAGTTCCAGGATCGCCTCCCGTGGTACGACCGCGAGAAGCACGGCACCGAGATGCTGCCCTTCCCGGTGAAGTTCGTCGGCGAGGAGCTGCCCGAGCCGGGCATGGCGCCCACCGTCGGCGAGCACACCGAGCCCGTCTGCACCGACGTGCTCGGCTACGACGCCGGGCAGATCGAGAAGCTGCGCAAGGCGGGCGCGTTCGGGAAGTGAGCCCGGGGCTCGAATTCGACGAGGCGATGGCGCGCGGCGTCGAGGCGATCTATCGCACGCCCGACGTCGCCGGCCAGCGCAGCGTCACCCTCGCGGCGATGGCGCTGCGTCCGGGCGAGCGCGTGCTCGACATCGGGATCGGTCCCGGCCTGCTGGCCTACGACATGGCATTGATCGTGGGCGAGAAAGGGCGCGTCGAGGGCGTCGACAAGAGCGATCCGATGATCGCCGTGGCGGAGAACCGCTGCCGCGACCTCGCCCAGTGTGCGTTCCAGAACGCCGACGCGACCGAGCTGCCCTTCGACGACGCTTCCTTCGACGCCATCGTGTCGACGCAGGTCTACGAGTACGTCGCCGACATGTCGCGCGCGCTGGCGGAGGTGGCGCGCGTCCTGAGTCCGGGCGGTCGTGTCTTCGTCCTCGACACCGACTGGGACACCGCGATCTGGCATACGGCGGACGTGCCGCGGATGCGCCGCGTGCTCGACGCCTGGGAGGGGCACCTCCACGATCCGCGTCTGCCGCGCACGCTCGGCGCGAAGCTCGAGGCGGCGGGGCTCCGCGTCACACGGCGCGACGTCATTCCGCTGCTGAATTCCTCGCTCCATCCGAACTGCTACAGCCACGGCATGCTCGCGGCGATCGCGGGCTACGTCGCCGGTCCGGGTGGCTTGCCGCAGGAAGAGGCCGACGCGTGGCTCGCCGAGCAGCGCGCGCTCGGCGAATCCGGCGAGTATTTCTTCAGCATCAACCGCTACCTCTTCGGGGCCACGCGGGTCTGAGCGCACGCGGCTTCGGCCGCCGTCTCCCGGGGATCTTCACGAGCCCTTCGCGCGCGCGCGGTTGCGACGCATCCTGCTCAAGCGGGAGCCGGCAAGCGCCGAAACGTCCCGCATGGCCCACGTGACTCTCGCCGACCGTGCCGACCGCTGGCTCTCGCGCCTTTTTCCCACGCGGTTTCGACCCGGCGCGCCCGAGTGGCGCCACGGGAAGGCGGGCATGCCGCATCTGTGGCGCATGCAGCGCGCCTTCCAGATCGACTTCCTCCAGCGCATGGGGCTCTCGCCCGACCACCAGCTGCTCGATCTCGGCTGCGGGACGCTGCGCGGCGGGCTGCCGTTGATCGGCTTCCTCGCGTCGCATCACTACACCGGCATCGACATCCGCCCCGAAGTGATCGCCGAGGCGCGCCGCGAGCTCGAAGAGGCGGGTCTGCAGCAGCGCCATCCGCGCATCGAGCACGTCGACGGCCTCGCCGACCTCGATCTCGAGCAGCGCTTCGAGATCATCTGGGCGTTCAGCGTGCTGCTCCACTTGGAGGACGAAGAGCTCGACACCTGCCTCGCCTTCGTCCGCCGCCATCTCACCGACGACGGTGTGCTCTACGCGAACGTGAATCTCGGCGACGGCCAGCTCGGCCGCTGGGAAGACTTTCCGATCGTCGCGCGCCCGCTCGACTGGTACAGCGAGCGCGCGCGCGCCGCCGGGCTCGACGCGCGCTCGATCGGCCGCTTGCGCGAGCTGGGACACCTCTCGGGAGATCGCCGCGCCGACTCCCAGTTCATGCTCAGCTTCAAGAAGAGCCGGTAGGCGTCTGTTTTCAAGCCGATTTCCGGTCAGGACGATGCGGGGGCATGCGTCGCGCCTTCCTGATCGGTCTCGTCCTCCTCGGTGCGGCGCCGGCCGCCGCCGAGATCTACCGCTGTCGCGACGCGAACGGCGGGCTGCGGTTCACGAGCGACCCGCGCGGTTGCCCGGGCGCCGAGCCGATCGCGCCGGAGACGGAACGCGTGGCGACGCATCCGGCGCCGCCCGTGGCTCCCGCCGAGCCCGCGCCGGTCGCGATCCCGGCCGCCGATCTGTCCCGCTACCTGCCGCCGACGCCGCGGGGCTGGGAGCCGACCGACGAGGCCGTCGCGATCGAACGCGATCCGGCTTTCCTCGCCCAGGGCATGCTCGCCAGCGTCGCGCGTCACTACGGCCGGGCGCGCGGTCCGGTGACCGAGGTGTGCAGCGTCGAGCTCTGGTCCTTCGCGAGCGCCGAGCAGGCCGCGGCCGCCGAGGCCGGACTCGACCGCCCGCGAAGCTGGACAGGGGTTTCCGGGACGCTCGTGGTGATCGCGCGCGGGGTGCGGCTCGAGCGCGAGGTCGGCTCGCGGCGCGGACTGGTCCCGGGCTGCCGGGAGCTGGCCCGATCCGTGGACGGAAACGCGCGCCGTGCGCCGCGCTGAACCACCGCGCCACGGCGAGCTCCGCGATCCGCGCGTGAGTCGAGCCGCTACTCTGGCGCGCCGGAGGAGTACCCCCTTGAAGTCCGTCCCGCTCGGTCGCACCGACGTGAAGGTCTCGACGCGCATGTCGCCGCGCCCGACGACGCGGGCTTGAGCGCGATGGGCCGGCGCGGTCGCGATGCAGCGGGGACCGCGTGACCCCGTCCTGGCTGCGCTTCTGTGCAAACGCGCTCGTCGTGCTGTCGCTCGCCGACGGGACGCTCTCGCTGTGCGAGGAGATCCTGCGCGAGATGACGGGCGCCTTCTGGTTGATGGGGCCGCGCTCCTTCCTCGCCACGATCGTGCTCTTCGGCGTCGTGCTCAGTCTGCCGGCCATGGCGCTCACGCCGCGTCTGCCGCTCGCGGTGTTCCTGCCGCTCGCGCTCGGAACGCTGTGGTTGGGGGCTGGCGCGCTTCCGGTCGGCAACGCCTTCTCGACCGCGTTCGGCTACGGCGTGGCGGGCAGCCTGTTCCAGATCGCGCTCGCCGGGATCGCGATGGCGATGATCCGCCGCCACAACGGCGGACGCCGCTGGCTCTTCGACGCCCATTCCCCGCACCGGCCCGCGATCTCGTGGTCGCGCTCCTTCGGATTCGCCCTCGGCGCCGTCGTGCTCGGGATCCCGGGCTTCCTGCTCTACTCCGCACTCGCGATGGCTTCCTGGGTCGAGAACACGACCCAGGGCTTCGTCGCCTTCGATCTCTCCGGCGTGTCGCTGGCCGACCGACGCTACGAGCGCGACGATCGGGAGATCCGCCTCGTCGGCATGATGCACATCGGCGAGGAGGCGGCCTATCGCGAGATCGTGTCGAGCTTCGCCACGGACGAGACGGTGGTGCTCGCCGAGGGTTTGACCGACCGCGAGGGGTTGCTGAGCGATTCGCTGCATTACGGCGGCGCCGCCGAGGCGCTCGGTCTCGCGCCCCAGCAGGACCTGCGCGAATACCTCGTCGACGCCGATGCCCCCGGCGGTGTGCCGCCGCGCTGGCCCGAGATCCGGCACGCCGATCTCGATGCGAGCACGTTCTCCCCGGAGACGATCGAGTGGTTGCGTTGGGCGTCGGGGATCTGGGCTTCCGAAGACCTGGCGAGCGCGCTGCGCGAGATCCTGGCGGCGATGCGCGAAACCGATCCGGAGGTGCTCGCCGCCTTCCAGCGCGACATCCTCGATCGCCGCAACGAGCATCTCTACGGGGAGATCGAAACGGCGCTCGAAGACTACGAGCGGGTGGTCGTGCCTTGGGGTGCGCTGCACCTGCCCGCGGTCGAACGCACCGTCACCGACTGGGGCTTCGAGGAGACGTCGCGACGGCTGCACCCGCTGATCTCCTGGGGAACGATCCTGGCGGCGCTGCGTTAGGTCGCGCTCGCTTCGGACGGCTCCGTTGCAGAGAGCAGATGCTTCTGCACCTTGCCCAATGCGTTGCGGGGCAGGGCGTCGACGACGTGCAGGCGACGCGGTCGTTTGTAGGGCGCGAGATGGTCGGCGAGGAACGCGCGCAGTGCGTCGAGGGGAGGGACGTCGGCGCCGACGACGTAGGCGGTGACGACTTCCCCCCATTCTTCGGAGGGGGTGCCGACGACGGCAGCGTCCTCGATCGCGGTGTGGGCGCGCAGCGCGTCCTCGACTTCGCGCGGGTAGACGTTGTAGCCGCCGCTGATGATCAGCTCCTTCGCGCGCCCGGCGATCCGCAGGTAGCCGGCCTCGTCGCGCTCGCCGAGATCGCCGGTGCGGAACCAGCCGTCGGACGTGAAGGCCAGGGCATTCGCATCTTCGCGCTGCCAGTAGCCGGCGAAGACGTTCGGGCCGCGCACCTGGATCTCGGGCGGAGATCCCTCGAGCCGCACCTCGACGCCGGGAAGCGGGACGCCGACCGTGCCGGGCCGGCGCTCGCCGTCGACCGGGTTCGATACGAGCATCACCGTCTCGGTCATCCCGTAGCGCTCGAGGATCCGCTGGCCGGTCAGTGCTTCGAAGCGTGCGTGCAAGGACGCCGGCAGTGGCGCCGAGCCCGAGACGCACAGGCGCAGCGTTCGCATCGCGTCGGCGCCCGGTGAATCGACGAGGCGGTGGTACATCGTGGGCACGCCGAAGAAGAGCGTCGCGTCGGTCGCCGCGATGGCGTCGAGGACGGCTGCGGGTGCGAAGCCCGGGAGCAGGTGCGCCGACGCGCCCGCGTGCAGCGTGCCGTGCAGGCCGACGCCCAGTCCGTGCATGTGGAAGAGCGGGAGCGCCAGGACGAGATGGTCGTCGGCCGTCCAGCGCCACGCGACGCGCAGCGACTCGACGCTCGCGAGCAGGTTCGCGTGGGCGAGGACGGCGCCCTTCGGTCGTCCCGTCGTGCCCGAGGTGTATCCGATCAACGCCGGGGCTTCGGGGGCTGCGACGTCGAGGGGGGGCGGGGCGGCGTCGGGAAGGGGAATGGTCGGCTCGAGCACGGCCACGCCCGCGTCGGCGGCGCGCACCGCGTCGGCGCGTTCCGCCGCGTCGACGATCGCCGCCCGCGGCGTCGCGTCGCCGACGACGTGGGCGATCTCCGGCGCGCGATAGGCGGTGTTGGTCGGGACGACGACGAGCCCGAGACGCAGACACGCGACGTGCGCGACGACCAGGTCGAGGCTCGCTTCCGCCGAGAGCAGGATGCGGTCGCCCGGGCGGAGCCCGGCGCCGTGGAGTCGGCCGGCGGCCGCGGCGCTCGCGCGATCCAGCGCGGCGTAGTCGAGCGTGCGGCCGGCGGACGTCGTCAGCGCGGAACGAGAGGGGGCGTCGGCAAAGTGGCGTGCCCAGCTTCGCGGCAGCGTGCCGACCCCGCCGGCGGTCGGGTCGAAGGCGTCGCGGGAATGGAGCGCGGGAAAGCCCGGGGCGTCCGGCATGGCGCGCAGGGTAGGCGACGTCCCGGGACGATCCACGACGTGCCACAATGCGTGACGCAACGAAATCGGGAAGGAACTCCAGATGGCACGACTCGAAGGCAAG
>JAHEJV010000466.1 GCA_024638705.1 Deltaproteobacteria bacterium
GCCGACGTCGAAGACGGCGGCGACCGACTTGCCTCCGGCCGCGGTGATCTTCTCCGCCACGCTCTGCGCGCGATCCTCGTGGAGATCGTTGATCGCGACGGTGGCGCCGGACTGCGCCAACCGCTCCGCAACGCCCTGGCCCACGCCCTGCCCCGCGCCGGTCACCAACGCGTGTCGCCCCGTCAGATCGAACATCGCCGTTTCCTCCTCGATTGGGCGAGAAGGTACGGCCCGAGGACGGGAGACGCCGGCCGGGACGCGCGGGATCGCGCGCCCGGCCGGGTCAAGCCGGCGCGAGAATCAACGCGGTGTCGGGGGCGACGCGTCCGGCGAAGGCCCGGCCTTCCCCGCGACCGTCGCTCGCGATCCGCACCTGCCAGTCTCCTGCGAGCGCGAGTGCGCGGTCTTCGCTCGCGAAATTGATCGCGACGCAGAGGCGCTCGTCCCCCGCGCGCCGTTCGTAGGCAAGGACGTCGCCGGCGACCCGCGCCTCGTCGATCGTCCCGGTGCGCAGTGCGCGGCTCGATCGGCGCAGGGAGAGCAATCTTCGATAGAGAGCGAGGACCGAGTCGACGTCACGGGCCTGCGCGGCCGCGTCGGTCTCCTCGGCGTCGCGCGACCACGGCAGCCACGGCTCCCCCGCCCAGCCGTGCAGCGCGGTCGCGTCCCAGGGGATCGGCGCGCGGCACCCGTCACGTCCACCGGGATCGACGCGGCGTTCTTCGGGGATGCGCGCGTTGCGCATGCCGAGCTCTTCGCCGGCGTAGAGGAAGGGCGTGCCCTCGAGCGTGAGCAGCAGCACGGCGGCGGCGCGGGCGCGCGCGAGGCTTTCGCCGTAGCGCGTGCGGTGGCGCGGGTTGTCGTGGTTCGAGAGCACCCAGGAAGGCCACGCGCCGCGGCTGCGGATCTCCGCCTGCGCCTTCTCGAGGTGGCCGAGCCAGGCGTCGGCCTCCCACGGCGCGAAGAGCGGCGGGAAGTTGAACGCGAGGTGCAGCTCGTCGCCACGGCCGTAGTAGTCGGCGACGCGCTCGGTCGAGAGCAGGAACACCTCGCCGATCATCAACGGCTCGTGGTCGTACTCCTCGAGCACGCGGCGGATGCCGCGCAGGTGCGCGTGGGTGCGCGGATCGTCGTGGAGCGCGACGGTCGGGATCTTCGTCAGCTCTTCCGGGACGTCGGGCAGGCGGGGGTCCTTGCCGATCAAGTGGATCACGTCCATGCGGAAGCCGTCGACGCCGCGGTCGAGCCAGAAGCGGAGCGTGTCGTGCATCGCCGCCACCACCTCCGGATTCTCCCAGTCGAGGTCGGGCTGCTCGGGCAGGAAGAGGCGCAGATACCACTGCTTCGTCGCGTCGTCCCAGGTCCAGGCCGGTCCGCGCGGGAAGGCGGCCTGCCAGTTGTTGGGCGGGCGGTCCGGGTGGCCGTCGCGCCAGATGTACCAGTCGCGCTTCGCACTCTCGCGCGAGGCGCGCGCCTCGACGAACCAGGGATGCTGATCGCTCGTGTGGTTGGGAACCCAGTCGATCAGCAGGCGCATGCCGCGCTCGTGGATCTCGGCGAGCAGGCGATCGAACTCGTCGAGCGTGCCGAAGATCGGATCGACGTCGCAGTAGTCGGCGACGTCGTAGCCAGCGTCCTTCATCGGCGAGCGATAGAAGGGCGAGAGCCAGATCGCGTCGACGCCGAGGTCGGCGATGTGATCGAGATGCCGACGCACGCCCGCGAGGTCGCCCACGCCGTTGCCCGTCGTGTCGCAGAAGCTGCGCGGGTAGATCTGATAGACGGCCGCGCCTTTCCACCAAGGGTCGCTCATCGCGGCTCTCCCGGTCGCCCCCACGACGTCTCTCTGGCGAGGGCGAGCCTGCTCGCGACGCCCGGCGCGGTGAATCCCACGGTCCAGGAGAGCTTCGCGCTTCGGACGGAGGACCGCATCGCCGAACAGGCGATCATGGATGGCGGAAGACGATTCGCGGGATCGCGCGGCGTCGGGCGGCCGCCGGACGAGTGCGCCACCTTCGGGGCGATCCTGCCGCAGGGGGAACGATGATCGGGACGTCGGATCTTCGGACCGGGACGCTGCGCGAGCGCGCGCGAGCGCTGACGTGCGCCTTCTGCGCGTGGGCCGTCCTCCTGGCGGCGCCCGCAGGCGGCACCGACATCGCCGGCGTGCTGCCCACCTCGATCGGGCTCCCCGAAGTGAACGCCGTGTTGCGACCGACCGCGGGCGCGCCGCCCTACTCCGGCCTCGACTTCATCGGTTCGCCGCTCACGAACCTGCGGCTGATCTACGACACGGGAGCGAGCGGCATCATCCTCTTCGAAGGGCCGGCGCTCGCCCTGGCGATCCCGGCGGCAGAGGTGATGGGCAGCCCCGTCGTCTTCGAAGACGTCGGCGTCGGCGGCACCACGACGTTCGGCGTTTCCGACCCGATCCACATGAGCTTCGGGAGCTTCGCCCAGGAGCCGTCCAACCCCTACACGAGCGACGACGACTATCCCCGCGAGCTCGCCGGTGCGGAGCTCCAGCTCGGTCCGCCGGGCTCGGCCGCGCTCTTCCTCGCCGAGTTCTCGCAGCTCGGGATCGCCGGCATGCCCGCCATGAGCGGGCGGGTTTCGCTGATCGGTCCGAAGTTCGCCGAAGTGTCCTTCGACGAGCTCACGGTCGAGAGCACGATCCACACCCATGTGTACGACCCGGCGACTCCCGCCGAGACCGGTCCCGGCCTGCTGGCGCCCGATCGTCGCATCGAGCTGACCCTCGCGTCGTTCGACCGCTTCACCGAGACGCTGCCGGCCGGGGCGTCTCCGCCGACGCTGGTCGCGAATCCTTTCATCGGTCCCGATCCGCTCGCCGAGCTCGACGGCGTCGTTCCCCTGCCCACGATGCCGCCCGGCATCACCGTCACGCTCGGCGGGAACAGTGCGACGGGCACCTTCCTG
>JAHEJV010000467.1 GCA_024638705.1 Deltaproteobacteria bacterium
GGTTCTGACCCGGCTCTGGGGAGCCCCGATGCCCGAGAACGAGACCGAGAAGACAGGCCCGGCCACGCCGCTCGACGCCGCGGACGTGCCGTCCTGGGACGCCGAAGACGACGTCGTCGTCGTCGGCCAGGGCGCGGCCGGCGCCGGCGCCGCGATCGAGGCGGCCCGCGCCGGCGCCCGCGTGCGCGTGCTCGAACGCGCGGGCGGGGGCGGCGGCACCACCGCCGTGTCCGACGGGATGATGTACTTCGGCGGCGGCACCGCGCTGCAACGCGCCTGCGGCTACGAGGACACCGTCGAGGAGATGGTGAAGTACCTGATGGCGTCGGTCGGGCCCGAGCCCGACGAGGCGCGCATCCGCCGCTACTGCGAGGAGAGCCCCGCCCACTACGACTGGCTCGTCGAGCTCGGCGTCCCGTTCAAGGCCGAGTTCTATCCCGGGCGCATGCTCTCCCCCGGTGAGGAAGGCCTGACGTACTCGGGCAACGAGCTGGTGCATCCCTTCCGCGACCTGGCGGTGCCCGCGCCGCGCGCGCACATGCCGCAGAAGGAAGGGCAGGCGGGCACGTTCCTGATGCAGACGCTGATCGAGGCGGCCGAGCGCGCCGGCGCCGAGGTCGAGGCGAACGTGTTGTGCGAGCGGCTGATCCTCGAGGACGGTCGCGTCGTCGGTGTGCAGGCGACGCAGGCCGGCGAGACGAAGCACTTCCGCGCCGATCGCGGCGTGGTGCTCTGCGCCGGCGGCTTCGTGAACAACCGCGAGATGATCCGGCAGTACGCGCCGACGCTCCGCAAGGCCCGCTTCCGCGCCGCCACCGAGGGCGACGACGGCCGCGGAATCCGCATGGGCATGGGCGCCGGCGGCGCCGCCATCCGCATGCACATGGGCTCGGTGACGCTGCCCTTCTATCCCCCGAAGAAGCTGATGCGCGGCATCTTCGTCAACCAGCACGGCCAGCGCTTCATGCCCGAAGACGTCTACCAGGGGCGCGCCGGCGAGATCGCGCTGCTCGAGCAGCACGGCCGCGTCTGGCTCGTGCTCGACGACGAGAGCTTCGAGCGCCCGCTCTTCGCCGGCGGCGAGATCCACGCCGCCGAGACGATCGAGGAGCTGGAAACCGAGATCGGATTCCCGGCCGGCACGCTCCAGGGCACCGTCGCGCTCTACAACGCCGGCGCCGAGCGCGGCGAAGACCCGGTCTTCCACAAGGCGCCCGAGTACGTGCAGCCGCTGCGCACGCCGCCCTTCGGCGCGATCGACCTCTCCTGGGACAAGGCGATCTATGCGTGCTTCACGCTCGGCGGCCTCGCCACCGACACCGATTCGCGCGTGCTGAACCCCGACGGGGTTCCGATCCCCGGCCTCTGGGCAGCCGGACGCACCGCCGCATCGATTTCCTCCCCCGGCTACAGCAGCGGCACCTCGATCGGCGAGGCGCAGATCTTCGGACGGATCGCGGGTCGGCAAGCGGCCGCAGGCCGCGCGCAGTGAGGCGAAGCCGAACGAAGTCGAAAGGGAACAACGGAGCGGAGCGCCGCGTGGCCATCCGCACGAACGCTGAGGAGTCCTCATGACCGTCGACTACAACCCCTACATGGACGAAGTGCTCTACGGCGATCCCTATCCCGTCTATGCGCGCATGCGGAAGGAAGACCCGGTCTACTACGTAGAGGAGTACGACGCCTGGTTCCTCTCGCGCTTCGAGGACATCTGGCGCGCCGGTCCCGACTTCAAGCACTTCACCGCCACCGAGGGCACGACGCCGCCGCACCTGCTGACGAAGGACACGCCGCTCAACCTGTCCTTCGCGAGCATGGACCCGCCGCAGCACTCGAAGTATCGCGCGCAGGTGGCGAGCCTGTTCAAGCCCGGCGCGGTGAAGCGCATCGAGTCCGAGCTGCAGCCGATCGTGAAGGGCCTCGTCGACGAGATCGTCGAGAGGGGCGAGTGCGACTTCGTGCAGGACCTCGCGTCCCAGGTGTCGGTGCGCGGCGCCCTCTCGACGATCGGCCTGCCCTTCGACCTCGCCGACAAGGGACTCGAATGGGTGAACGGCATCTTCGCCCGCGAAGACGGCCATCGCGGCGCCACCGGGGCGAGCAACGAGGGCGGGAAGGACATGTTCTTCACCATCCTCGATCGTGTAAAGGAGCTGCGGAAGAACCCCGAGAAGGCGACGGGCGTCCTCGAGCTGGTGATGAACAGCGACGTCGACGGCGACAAGATGGACGACTTCCGCCTCGCGTCGCTCGCGTGCGTGATCCTGATCGGCGGCACCGACACCCTGCCGAAGGCGCTCGCCGCGACGCTCCATCGTCTCTGGCAGCATCCCGATCAGCGCCGCGAGCTCGCCGGCGATCTCTCGCTAGTGCAGGACGCCTTCCTCGAAGGCCTCCGGCTCGACACGCCCACCCAGCACCTCGGCCGCACGGTCACGAATGAGGTGGAGTTCCGCGGCAAGGTGATGAAGCCCGGGCAGAAGTGCATGTTCATGTGGGCCTCGGCGAACCGTGACGAGAACGAGTTCGAGAACCCCGACGCCTACGACATGAAGCGGCGCCCGCCGCGCATGCTCGCATTCGGGCACGGTGTCCACATGTGTCTCGGCAAGCACATCGCGCTGATGGAGGCGCGGCTCACACTCGAAGAGGTGATGCGACGCCTGCCCGAGTACGAGATCGACGAGGCGAGCGCCGTTCGCAACCGCACCGAGTTCGTGCAGGGCTGGACGAACCTGCCCGCGAAGTTCTAGCCCGCCCGGTCCCCGGCGCGCGCGAGGCGCCTAACGCGCCGAAACGTGTGGGACCGGTCGCGCGGCCGGACCGGCGCGGAGCAGCTCGCCGTCGCCGAGCGCCAGCCACAGCGCGCCGTCCGCCGCGGGCGCCATGCGCGCCACGTGGGCGACGCCGCGTTCCCCCGCCGCGTCCACCGGACG
>JAHEJV010000145.1 GCA_024638705.1 Deltaproteobacteria bacterium
GATCGCCTGCGAGCTGTCCGGCGAGGAGCGCGCCGCCTATCTCGACGAAGCGTGCACGGACGACGCGAATCTGCGCGCCGAGGTGGACGAGCTGCTCGCCTTCGACGTCGACCCGGCGCTGCTCGGACCCGACGCGTCGGTGCACGAGTCACTCGCCGCCGGCACCCTCTATGCCGGGCGCTATCGGATCGCCACGTGGCTGGGCCGCGGCAGCGCGGGCGTCGTCTACCTCGCGGTCGACGAGCGGCTCGGTGATGGCGTCGCCCTGAAGATCCTGCGCAAGAGCTCACCGGCTCGCCGCGTGCAGCTCGCCCGCGAGGTCCGCCTCGCGCGACATGTGACGCACCCGGCCGTTTGCCGCGTCCACGACTTTGGCGAGCGGGACGGCGAATCCTTCCTGACGATGGAGTACGTCGACGGGGAGAGCGTCGCCGCAATGCTCGAGCGTCGCGTGCACTTCTCGCCCGCGTCGGTCTTCGAGATCGCGTGTGATCTCCTCGGCGGCCTCGCCGCCGCGCACGCAGCCGGCGTGCTCCACCGCGACCTCAAACCGGCGAACCTCCTGGTCGACGCGGAAGGCCGCGTGCACATCACCGACTTCGGCATCGCGACGGAGGGCGGGGATGCCACGGGTCAGGGGACGGTCGGCACGCCCGGATACATGGCGCCCGAGCAGCGCACGAGCGACGGCGCGCTCTCCGCCCGGACCGACCTCTATGCGTTGGCGGTGGTGCTCTACGAGATGCTCACCGGCGCGCGGCCGGGCGATCCCCCCGAGCGCCCTTCGCTCGCGGTGGGCGGAGTCGACCCGCGGCTCGAGCGCGTGATCCTCTTGGCGCTGGACCCCGACCCGACGAAGCGACCTTCTTCCGCGCGGGTGATGCTCGATCAGCTGCGCAACGAGCCAGCCGAACGGACGCCCGAACGCACCGCGTCCCGACCGCCGAGTGGACTCGAGCAGCGGCGGGTTACGGCACTCTTCCTCGAGCGCACCGACTCGAGCGTCTTCGGGGCAGGGCTTCCGATGGAAGAGGTCTACGAAGTGATCGCTGCGTGTCGCGTGGCTGCAAAAGAGGTGTTGGAGCGTCACGGCGGGCACGTCGCCCAGCGGCTCGGAAACCAGATGCTGGTGCTGTTCGGCTATCCGTTCGCGCAAGACGACGCGCCGTCGCGCGCGGTCCAGGCGGCGCTCGAGCTGCAGGCGGAGTCCGCGAAGCTCAGCGAGCAACTCGGCGCGAAGCTCGCAGCACCGATCGAGCTGCAGGCCGGCATCCAGACGGGCACCGTGCTCGTCGACACCGCACGCCGCACGCAAGACGTCTTCGCCCACGGGCACTGCGTGGATGCGGCGATCGCGATGGCGCGCCGTGCCGCTGCGGGCGAGGTGATGTCGACGGCCGACCTGCGGCGTCGCGTAGAGTTTCCGGGCGCCCAGTGGACGCCGCGCGGCGTGCTCGCCCTGCCGGGCTCCGACGAGCCCGTCGAGGTGTTCGACGTCCAGCCTGCCGATCGTCCGACCTCCGAGGTGCAACCGGCCCGCGCGATGCACGGGCGCGAGGAGGAGCTGCGCGTTCTCCTCGAGCGTTGGCAACGCTCCGTCGCCGGCGAGGGGCAACTCGTGGTCTTGAGTGGTGACGCGGGCATGGGGAAGTCGCGAGTCCTCGAGGAGCTCCAGCGACGTCTCGCCGACGAATCTCCTCGTTGGATCACCGTGCGCTGCACGCCCTACACCGCGAACACGCCGCTCTTCGCCTTCATCCGGATTCTCGGTGACTCGCTCGATCTCCCCGTCCGTGAGCTCTCGGACGAGGAGGCGCGCACTCGCGCGACCGCGATGGCGACGGAGATCGAGCGGCCCGATCTGGTCGAAGCGTTCGAGCGGATGCTCGCGAAGCGCGACATCGCCGGCGAGGAGAACCTGAATCGCGATCTGGTGCGTAGAGAGGCGATCGAAGCGGTGTCCGAAATGGGGCGGCGCATGGGCACCGAGGCTCCGATCGTCCTGGTCTTCGAAGATCTCCAATGGATCGACCCCTCCTCGCTGGAGATCCTGCGAGGGAGTGCGGGGTTTCGTCATCGGATGCGCATGCTCATGATCTGCACGACGCGCCTCGGACTCGTCGGGGATTGGTCGTTCGACGAGAATGCGGTCGAGCTGCCGCTCGGTCCGCTCGCGGAGGTAGAAGTCCGACGCATCGCGGTCGAGGCGGCGGAACGACCGCTGACCGACGAGGTCCTCGCGGAGGTCGTGACGCGAGCCGAGGGAAACCCGTTCTTCGCGGAGGAGCTCGCGCGCGCGACGAGTGAAGACGGCGATGCGCTCTCGGTGACGCTCAACGATTCGCTGATGGCGAGTCTCGATGCGCTCGGCGAAGACAAGCCGCTCGTTCAGGCGGCCGCCGTGCTCGGTCGCGTCTTCCCGCGCGATCTGCTCGCCCCGGTCGCGCAATTTCCGGAAGGCCGCGCGCTCGAGGAGGCGCTGCACCGGCTCGAAGCCAGCGGGGCGATCGTGTCCTGGGGACTCCCCACCGGGGCGCAATACGGTTTCCGCCAGACGCTGTTGCGCGACGCCGCCTACGAATCGATTCCGCCGCAGCGACGCGCCCGCATGCACGAGCGCGCTGCGCGGGCGATCGAGTCGTCGCACGATCTCTGGCTGACGCAGCATCCGGAGGTGCTCGCGCACCACAAGGAGCTCGCCGGCCTCGACGACGAAGCCGCCCTCGCCTGGGAGCGCTCTGCCGCTCGCGCGCTGGAGTCCGGCGCCCCCGTCGAAGTGGCGGCCCACCTCGCCCGCGCGCTCGAAGCGACCGCGCGGCAACCCGCTTCCGGGGAGCGCGACGAGCTGGAGCTGCACCTCCTGCTCAAGCGCGGTCGCGCACTGCTCGCGACGCGCGATCGCAACGACGCAGAAGTGAAGTCGACTTTCGCCCGCGCGCTCGTGCTGTGCCGCCGATCGAAGCCGGCGGAGATGACCTTCCGCAGTCTCTCCGACATCTGGCTCCACCACACCGTCTTGTGCGACGGCAGCGCGGATGAGATGGCCGACGAGCTGAGCGGGTTCGCAGCGGCGACGGGGGATCGGCACCTCGAAGCGGTCGCGGAGTCGGCGCGCTCGCAGTTCTTCCACTTCTCGGGTCGTCACCGCGATGCGGCCACCGCCGCCCAGCGCGCGCTCGCGCTCTGCGACCGTCGCCGCCGCATGCAGGACGTGCGTCGCGCGACCGCGGACGTCGTTTCCATCTCGCACTGTGCACTCGCGCGTACGGCGTGGATCGTCGGTGAGCCCGATCGCGCCCGGGCCGAGGCGAAGCGCGCCGAAGAAGCGATGCGCGAGGTCGACCATCCGTTCAATTCGGGCATCGTCCAGTCGCTGCTCGCCTACGTGTACTGGTGGTGTGGCGACGGCGTGCGGGCGCTCGAAACGGCGGAGGAGAATATCGCGCTCTCGATGCGCCATGGTCTCGGCTACTTCGCGGCGACGTCGCGCGGATTGCGCAGCGAGATCTACGCGAACGCGGGGAACGGTGAGGTCGCGCTCGAGGATGCCGAGGCGCAGCTCGCGATGATCCGTGCCGTCGGAGGCGTGATCAGCAAGGGGTACGCGCAGACGCAGCGCGCCGGCGCGCTCGCCGTGCTGGGTCGGTTCGACGAGGCGGTCGAAACCGTGAACGAAGGCATTCGTCTCGCGGAGAATCCGGAGGACTGCTCGTTGCTCGCCGAAGCGCACCGCGTGTCGGGAGAAGTCCTCCTGCTCCGCGGCGACCCTGCCGCGGCGCGCGACGCCTTCGAGCGGGCGCGCGCGGTGGCGTGGGAGCAGGGCGCCGTCGCGTTCGAGCTGCGCGCGGCGATCGCCATCGCGCGGTCGAAAGACGAAGCCGACCGGGCGACGCTGCGGGAGGTCGTTTCGCGATTCGGCGCGGGCGACACCGCCGACCTCCGGGAGGCGCGACGCCTGCTCGGCGACGACCGCGCGTCGTGAGCCCACGGCGCCGAAGCCCGCAGCGATCCCGATGCCTTCGCCCGGCGAAGCGCGCGTTAGCGCGAGCCTAGCGTCGAGTCTGCGCATCGCGGTCGTAAAACGTTCCTGACAGCCACTTCCCGCCATCTCTCTGCGTCACCAACGGAGCGTTTCGTGCTAGCGTCGGTCGCCCCGACGGGCCTCGGCTCGTGCACGCACTTCGCGTCCGGCCGACCGTCCCTTGGCAACCGTGATCGACGGCGAACCAACGGAGTCCCCCATGGCCGAATCCTCCGATGTGCTGCGTGGGCCGCACGTCCTCGAATACCCCTTCCGGCGTTCGCTCGGGCCGGTGCTCTCGCGCTTCTTCACGAGCCTGCGCGACCGCCAGTTCGAGGGCATCAAGGACAAGAGCGGCAAGGTGATCGTGCCGCCGCAGGAGTACGACCCGCAGACCGGTGAAGAACTCACCGACTGGGTGAAGGTCGGGCCCGGTGGCGAAGTGGTGTCCTGGAGCTGGGTGTCGAAGCCGCGCACGAAGCAGCCGCTCGACCGTCCCTTCGCCTACGCCCTGATCCGGCTCGACGGCGCCGACGTGCCGATGCTACACGCCGTCGACGCGGGCTCGGAAGAGAAGATCGCGAAGGGCTCGCGCGTCGTGCCGCGCTGGGCCGAAGAGCCCAAGGGTGGCATCAACGACGTCGTCTGCTTTGACCTGGAGGAGAAGTGATGGCCGACCCCGCAGAGCCGATCAAGTCGATCGTCACGCCCGTGCATCTCGAGTACGACTTCACCGCGGGCAAGGCCGCCACCCTCTTCCTGCGCGGACTCGCGCAGAAGAAGATCATCGGGGCGCGCACCGGTCCGGGCGAGCCCGTGCTGGTGCCGCCGCGCGGCGCCGACCCGCGCACCTCCGAGCTGGCTGCGGAAGCCGTCGAGGTGTCGGACAAGGGCACCGTCGTCACCTACTCGATCATCCGCGTGCCGTCGGAGAACATCAAGTTCGAGCTGCCCTACGCCTGCGTCAACGTCCTGCTCGACGGCGCGGCGGTCGGCTTCTTCCACGTGCTCCAGAACTGCCCGCTCGAGGACATCCGCATCGGCATGCGCGTGCAGGCGAAGTGGGTGGACGACGACGAGCTCGCACCGAACGTGGGGAGCATCGAGTTCTTCGAGCCGATCGACGAGCCCGACGTGCCCTACGCGAAGCTCCGGGAGAACACCTGATGCGCGACGTCGGAATCCTCTCCTTCGCCCAGAGCAACGCGAAAGCCGAAGTGCGCAACGAAGTGGAGATCCTGCTTCCCGTCGTGAAGCAGGCGGTGAAGGAGAGCGGCCTCGCGCGCACGGACATCGACTTCACCTGCTCGGGTTCGAGCGACTTCCTCCAGGGCCAGCCCTTCGCCTTCGTGATGGCGCTCGACGGCGTCGGCGCGTGGCCCCCGATCAAGGAGTCGCATGTCGAGATGGACGGCGCCTGGGCGCTCTACGAAGCCTGGGTGAAGATCCAGACCGGCGAGGTGGAGAGCGCGATCATCTACTCGTTCGGCAAGACGTCGCCCGGCGACCTCGCCGAGGTGCTCGCGCTCCAGCTCGACCCCTACTGCGTGACGCAGCTCTGGCCCGACGCCGACAGCATCGCCGGCATCCAGGCGCGGCAATACCTGGAGCGCAGCGGCAAGACCGAGCGCGACCTCGCCGAAGTGGCCGCGCGCAGCCTGCGCGACGCGAAGGACAACCCCCACGCGGTGGCGAAGGGCGACTTCGACGCCGAGAAGCTGCTCACCGAGGCCTATCGCACCTCGCCGCTGCGCGACCACGACTGCCCGACCAACGCCGACGGCGCCACCGTGATGGTGATCGCGTCGGCCGACATCGTGCGTCAGCACAGCAAGCGTCCGGTGTGGATCCGCGGCATCGATCACCGCATCGATCCGCCGGCGCTCGGCGTGCGCGATCTCACGCGGGCGCCCTCGGCCGAGCTGGCGGCGCAGAAGGCGGGCGTCGGCCAGGTCGACTTCGCCGAGATCGACGCGCCCTACACGCACCAGGAGCTCATCCTGCGGGAAGCGCTCGGCTTGGGCGACGACGTGCGCGTCAATCCGTCGGGCGGCTCGCTGTGCACGCGGACGCTCTTCTCCTGTGGCCTGAATCGCATCGGCGACGCCTTCGCGCGCATCGCCGCGGGCGACGGCAATCGCGCGGTCGCGCACGCCACCCAGGGCCACTGTCTCCAGCAGAACCTCGTCTGCGTACTCGAGGGGGAGTGAACGATGGCTGAACTCTGTGGCGTCATCGGAATCGGACAGACGAAGTACGACGCGAAGCGCATCGACGTGTCGATGCCGGGCCTGCTGCGCGAGGCGGCGCTGCGCGCCCTCGAAGACGCGCAGCTCACCTTCGCGGACATCGACGCGGTGGTGATCGGCAAGGCCCCCGACATGTTCGAGGGCGTGATGCTTCCCGAGAACTATCTCGCCGACGCGATCGGTGCGACGGGGAAGCCGCTGTTGCGCGTGCACACGGCGGGCAGCGTCGGCGGCTCGACGGCGAACGTCGCGATGAGCCTCGTGCACGCCGGCATCCACGAGCGCGTGCTCACGATCGGCTGGGAGAAGCAGAGCGAGAGCAACGCGATGTGGGGCCTCACCCTCTCGCCGCCCTTCTCGGTGGCGGTGGTGGCGGGCGCCGGTGGCTACTTCGCGCCGCTCATCCACGCCTACATCGAACGCTCCGGCGCGCCGGAAGACACCGGCATCCGCACCGCGCTCAAGGACCGCTTGAACGCGCTGAAGAATCCGCTCGCGCATCTCCAGATCCCGGACATCGACTTCGAGAAGATCGAGAGCTCGCCGATGCTCTGGGATCCGATCCGCTACCTCGAGAGCTGCCCGTCCTCCGACGGTGCCTGCGCCATGGTGATCGCGAACGAGCAGCTCGCCGAGCAGGCGCCGACGAAGCCCGCCTGGGTGCACGCGACGGCGATGCGCTCCGAGCCCAACCAGTTTCCCGGTCGCGACGCGGTCAACCCGCAGGCCGGCCGCGACGCCGCGGCCGATCTCTACAAGCAGGGGAAGATCACCGACCCGCGCAAGGAGATCGACTGCGCCGAGATCTACGTCCCGTTCTCCTGGTTCGAGGCGATGTGGATGGAGAACCTCGGCTTCGCGCCCGAAGGCGAGGGCTGGAAGATGGTGTACGAAGGCGCCACCGCCCTCGACGGCGACCTGCCCGTCAACATGAGCGGCGGCGTGCTGTCTAGCAACGCGATCGGCGCGTCGGGGATGATCCGTTATGCGGAGGCCGCGATGCAGATCCGCGGCCAGGCGGGCGAGCACCAGGTGGACGGCGCGAAGAAGACGCTCGGCCACGCCTACGGCGGCGGCAGTCAGTACTTCTCGATGTGTTTGTTCGGGGCCGAAAAGCCCTGAGCGACCTTCATCGGGTCTTCACGACTCGTCCTCTGCGAGATCCCGTTCTCGATCCGGCCGCGTCATCAACGCGGAAAGCGGCTCGGATTCCGCGGACAGGATCTCGTCGACGACGCTGCGGAATGCCGCAGGGTAGGTCGCGCCGTACTCGGTCCAATACCACCGGCCGCCCGGCGCGGAGAGGATGCGCTCGACGAGGCTGACGCCGACGGTCTGCCACGTCTCGGGCGACAGGTCGGTGGCCGCCGTCTGCGAATGCACGTCCCAGATCGACTCGGTGATGCTCTGCAAGATCAGGCGGAAGCGGAGCAGGGAGACGTCGTCGAGCTCGCTCGGATCGCGCATGCCCTTCACGAACAGCTCGGACGTCTCCGGGTTCTCGTACAAGGCCTGACGCGTCTGTCGGAGCGAGTGCGCGCTGGCGCCGATGACGCCGGCTTTCGCGGTGCGCGTGTTCTGCTCGATCTGCCTCGTGTTCTGCCGGATCTGGTGCGCGAGATACACGAGCGTGACGAGTACGCCGAGCGCGCCGACCACTTCTCCGATCGCACCCCAGTCCTGGATCGTCATTGCGCCTCCTCCGGCTCACGCGCCGCGGCGAGCCGCGCGCGACCCCCGATCATCCGCTCGGCTTCTCCTCGCCGAGCCACTCGGGCGACTCCACGCGCGGCGAAGACCTCTCGGCGTCGGGGAGCTCGCTGGCCGGAAACGCTTCGAGTGCGGCCGGGGCGATCGCTTCGCTGAACCCGACGACGACGGTGCTCGGGGCGTCGGCGGCGAAGGCGTGGAGCGTGCCGCCCGGCGTGAGCGTCCAGTCGCCGGCTTCGACGATGTGGACCTCGCCGGTGGAGCCGTCCTTCAGGCGGAACGAGCCCTCGACGGCGGCGATCACGACGTCGATCTCGTGCCAGTGGGTCTCCTCCATCGCGCGCTTCGGAAGCGGGCCGGTGAAGAAAGTGAAGCCGTCCTCCCGCAGCCGCGCTTCCGCGTCTTCGGCCGACGCGACGACGCCGCGCTCGATGTGGATCGTCATGGGCCGAACCGTACCACCAACGGGCGTCGTGGTGTTCGCGGTTCACGTTCGGTCTTTGCCGTGCCGCATCTCCACACCCTCTCGACGATGCGGGCCGAGACGCGGTCGGGACGCGGCGCGCTCGCTTCGCGAGGCGCGCGTCCACCGCGTAGGCCGCGCAGTTCGTCGGCCTTCCTCCCGTCGCCGGTTTCGTGCCGGCGAAGAATCCGCCGGCAAGGCTATCACGAACGCATGGCGTACCCGTGACGGGCCTCGAGCAGAGGCGCGTCAGACGGCCGGCAGGATCTGGCGATCGCTGAGGACCACGAGGCCTTCGAATCGATGCAGCATCGAACCCATGACTGCGGCGAAACGTCGGCCTGCGACGCATTGTTAGGTGGCAGTCTGATCGGGTTCGAGCTGCGCCGCCAGCTCGGGGTTTCCGCCCTCCCGCGCGAGCTCCGCGGCCGTCTTGTCTGCGAAGCCGGGAGCCCCACGGCCGCGAACCGTGAGATCCGCGCCGGCCCGGGCGAGCGCGATGGCAACCTGCTTGTGGCCACCCACCACCGCGAGCATCGTGGCCGTGAGGCCGAACTTGGCGCGATGATCGAGAGCGGCTCCGCCCGAGATCAGGACGCGGACGGCTTCGAGATGTCCCGCATGCGAGGCGAGCATGAGAGCCGTCTGGCCGTGCCGGTCCCTGGCGTCTGCGTCGGCGCCCGATGCAAGCTGCTCGGCGAGAGCCTCGGCATCCCCGGACTTCGCAGCCGTCTCCCACTCGGGAGTCACGCGTATCCCACGCCGCCAGGACGGTACCGCGAACGGGTCGGAACGAGTGTCCGGGCGTCAACTCGCATACAGAGGCTTCGAAGTACGGGATTCCTTCTCGCGCGCGACGTAGTCGACGAAATCCGGACTGAAGTGATGCTTTCGCAGACTCCAATACTCTCCGACGCCGGGATTCGCATGCAGGTCGAGGTACTGCGCGAACCATCCATCGAACAGGCCGGGATCCAACTCTCCGTTGCGCCTCTGGATATAGAAGCTCTCGAGGGTTCTCGAGATGGAGGACAGGACCGAGGCGAAGGAGGCTTGCTCATCCACGGTGAGCGCGCTCATTCCGTCCAGTCCCTTGGTGAAGATCCGCGCGATCGCCGGATCGGTGATCATCTGATTGACGTCGCTGTACTGTTCGGCGAAAGCCTGCAACGTCGCAGCCCGGCTCGCGTTCGCGCTCTGTCGGATCTGGAGGCCCACGTACACGAGCGAAACGACGACGGCGAAGCCTCCCACCAGATCGCCGATGGCTCCCCACTCCTCCCACGTCATGGATCAGCTCCGTTCGCTTGGATTGCCCGAAGACTGCACTCCGGCGCTTGGACGTTCTTGATTCCCGAGATCCGCCGAACGTCCCCGTCCGCCATCCGTCGCCGGCTGCAGCGCTACTCCTCGGTGGCCTGGCCCACTGCCGGCTGGAAGATCCGGCGATGGGTGTGCTCCGGGTAGTTCTCCAGCCACTGTTCGACTCCCGTGCGGAAGTTGGGCCATCGAGCGAGCTCGACGTGTACGTCTTTGGCGCACGCTGCGTAGGTCTCTTCATCGATCTGATGATTGTCGAGTGCGATCTGGGAGGACAGCCATACGTTGCACCACATGATGGCGAAGTTGTAGATCTGTTCACGCTCGTCGGAGGACAGCTCATCTGTCTTGGCGAGAAGCTCCCTGAGGTTCGCATCGGTGGCGACCATCTGGTTGAGCTGGTTGAACTGATTCACGATCTCCTTGGTGGCGTTGAAGCGCGCGAGATCGTTGGATTGCCTGATCTGGTTTGCCAGATAGATGAGGGTCAGGAGGACTGCGAGCGAGCCCAGCACCTCACCCACTGCGCCGATCGCCTCCCAGTTCATCGAGTTCTCATCTACGCAGTACCCGCCGCTCCATGGATCGGGCGCTCCGCTGCGGCCAACGGCGCCGGCCGAAGGTCGCTGAGTCACCCGGGTCGAATGACAGAATGCTACCGAACCTCTGCGGGGGCGCGGTGTTGGCCCACCGCTGCACGCGGACTAGTTGGGGCGGACCAGGAGCCGCGCGAATAGCAAGAGCGCCCAGAGGAGCTGGATCGACGACGCTGCGAAAAGAGGCCAGGCCGTTCTCCACATGACCGCGTTGCCCACGAGGAGGAACACGCTCACGAGCGCCTGGATCGTGCCGAGCGTGACGATGCCTGTGGAGGTCGTCGTGCCGGCTTCTCGGGCGAAAGCGTAGGCGCCGGGAGTGACCGGGTAGAGAAACCGCAGGAGAGCGGCGATCCCCGGAAGACCCCAGGACTCGCGTGGACCGTGGAATCCGTTCGGCATCTCCTCCCTCACTCAGCCCAACGGATCGGGCGCTCGGCTGCCCGGCCCGCCGTGGTCAGGGCAGCAGCAACTCGAGCCAGGTGGTGCTGTCCTCCTCGACGATCCGGTCGATCTCCTGGACGAACTGGGGATCGTAGAAGCGCTGGATGAGCGGCCAGACGGC
>JAHEJV010000008.1 GCA_024638705.1 Deltaproteobacteria bacterium
CCCCAGGAAGCGCGTCAGCGTGTAGAGCGACGCGATCTCCCCGGTGCGCGACTCGGCATGCGGAAGCAGCGCGCCGATCCCGGCGAGGTGTCTTCCCTCGACGAAAGCACCGAACCCGCCAGCGAGCACCCGGTCGAGGGCCGCCTCGTCTCGCTCGGCGAGGTAGCCCTCCGCCACCCCGCGCGCGATCAGATCGTGGGCGGCGTCGAGGTCGTCGATGCCGAGTCGGCGGATGTCGACATAACGGTCCCGCGTGAAGAGCGTCCCGGAGCCCGCATAACTGAAGAGCTCCTCGCCGAGGCCGTCGGCCGTGCAGACGTTCACCGCGGGCACGCCGGCCCGGAGCGCGGCTTCCACCTCGCGCAGGAGGGGCGCGCGCTTCGCCGCGTCACCCACCGGGTCGGCGAAGAGCCCGGTCAGCTCCGCGAGATCGACGAAGGAGACACGCGAGCCGTCGCCGCGCACGAGCGCGCCGAGCGGGTCGAGATAGACGAGCTTCGCGACGCCCAGGGCGATCGCGGCGTCGCGGCAGGCCGCGTCGAACCCCTCGCCCGGGTCGAGCAACCACGCGGTACGCACGTGCTCGCGGAGCGCGCGCCACACGGAACCGAGCGCCCGCGAAGCAGGCGTTTCGACGGGGCGCGCACCGAGTCGGTCGGCGAGACCCGGGTCGGAGGTCAGCAACACCACCCGCGTGCGATTGCGCTCGAGTTCGTCGAGCACGGCGCGGAACGCGGCGCCGTCCGAGACCTCCTCGCTCCGACACGCGATCGCGAGCGTGCGCTCGCGGAATTCGGCCAGGTAGAAGGCCTTCTCCGAAAAGGAGGCGATCGCACGGGTTTCGCCCGACATTCAGCCAGTTTGGCGGATGTTGGTGTATCGTGCCGCGCCGATGGAGTGGCAGGGTTGGCTCACGCTCGCGGTCGTTGGCGTGACGCTCGTCGCGATGGTCCGGGAAGTCGCCGGTCCCGACCTCATCATGATGGCCGGGCTCTTCGCTCTGGCCGGCGCCGGCGTGCTGACCCCGGCCGAGACCTTCGCCGGCTTCGCCAACCCGGCGCTCGCCACGGTCGGCATCCTCTTCGTCGTCTCCGCCGCCCTGCGCGAAACCGGCGCCCTCGACGACAGCATCGGTCGGCTGTTCTCACGCGCCCGCAACGAAGCGAGCGGGTTGATCCGGATCTGCCCGCCGGTCTCCCTGCTCTCTGCGTTCCTGAACAACGCCCCGATCGTCGCGATGATGACGCCGGTGGTGATCGACTGGACCCGTCGGGTCGGGCTCTCGCCCAGCCGCCTGCTGATCCCGCTGAGCTATGCGGCGATCCTCGGCAGCATTCTGACGCTGATCGGCACGAGCACGACGCTCACCGTGGCGGGCCTCGTACACGAGTCGCCGGGGATGGAGAAGATCGGCTTCTTCGAACTGACCCCGGCAACGCTCCCGATCGCGCTCGTCGGGCTCCTCTACCTCCAGTTCGTCGCACCGCGGCTGCTACCGAACCGGATGGGCCCGGTCGACCGGCTCGGCGAGGAGCGCCGCGAGTACACGACGTCGATGCGGGTCGAGATGGAGAGCCCGTTGATCGGCCGCACCGTCGAAGACGCGAACCTGCGACAGCTGCCCGGCCTCTTCCTCGTGGAGATCGTGCGGGGGGGCCGCGTCGTGACCCCGGTCGGCCCCGAGGAGGTGATCGAAACCGGGGACGTGCTGGTGTTCGCGGGCGTCGTCTCGACGATCGTCGAGCTCCAGCGCATCCGCGGCCTCGTTCCGATCTCGGAGGAGGACGTCCCCGCGCACCGCTCGCCCGACGAACGGTTGATCGAAGCGGTGATCTCGGCGTCGTCCCCGCTGATCGACCAGAGCATTCGCGACGCGAACTTCCGCACGGTCTACGACGCCGCCGTCATTGCCGTGCATCGCAACGCCCAGCGCGTGCCGGGAAAGATCGGCGAGATCGTCCTCGAGGCCGGCGACACCCTGCTGCTCCAGACGGCGCCCGGCTTCATCCGCGCGCATCGCAACAGCCCGGACTTCTATCTCGTGAGCGAATTGCCGGACAGCGAAGCTCCCCGCCACGACCGCGCCTGGATCGCCATCGCGATCCTGCTCGCGATGGTCGTCGCCGCCGGCACCGGCGTGTATCCGATCTCGATCGCCGCCTTCCTCGCCGCCGGAATGTTGATCGCCACCCGCTGCATCAACGGGCGCATCGCGCGCAGCAGCGTGAACTGGTCGATCCTCGTGGTGATCGGCGCCGGCCTCGGGATCGCGGGCGCGATGGAGAAGAGCGGCGCCGCGGCCGCGGTCGCCGACACGATCGTGCTGGCGTCGGGCGGTCTCGGTCCGATGGCGACCCTCGCCGTGATCTACTTCTCCACCCTCCTCCTCGCCGAGCTCCTCCATCACAACGCGGCCGTCGCCCTCACCTTCCCGATCGCCGTCGCGACGGCGACGCAACTCGGTGTCGACACGCGGCCCTTCGTGATGGCGGTGATCCTGGGCGGATGTTGCGCATTCGCGTCTCCGGTCACCTACCAGACGCACCTGATCGTGTACGGCCCCGGTGGCTACCGCTTCGCCGACTTCGTGAAGGTCGGGCTGCCACTCGATGCGATCTGCGCGGTCGTCGCGCTGACGATGATTCCGCGCGTCTGGCCCTTCTGAGCGACGCTCCATGCGCAGCCCCGCGGGGCGCCGGCGCGAAGGCGCCCCGGAATGCGGGCAAGCTGCCGCCCGGCTGCGTAAGCGCTCGTTTTATCAAGGCATCTTCGTGAGGATCCGCGAGCGAATCGCCGATACCTCTTCTTGCATTCGGGCCACGATCTGGTACTGCGGCGCGAATCCCCCATTCTCCGACCGGACGACTCCGCAGTCGGCGGTCCAACCCCCAGTTTTTCATGGACTTTGAGGCGCCGATCCTGCAGAATACCGGGCTGTTCGGAGTGCCCCCCCGACATCGCTCACACGCCGCCGTCCGGCGGACGCCGTTTCCCCAATCCCTGCCTGTTGCGCCCAATGGCCGACGGCTCCACTCATGCTCACCGTCGGCGCTCCAGGGCCTCGTGCAACACGAGGGAACCGAGCCTGCGGAAACGCATCGAGAGGAGCCGCCGGGAATGTCCCACAAAATGATTGAAACGAGATCGCTCCGGGCGGCATCCGACATCTTCGTTCGGAGTCGCACCGGCCGGTCGAGGTATACGTCGTGAAGGTCGAAGAGAAGACCAAGTCGGCCAAGGCTGCTGCCAAGCCCACCAAGGCCGCAAAGTCTGCCAAGGCCACGAAGTCCGAGAAGTCGGAGAAATCCGAGGGGAAGACTTCCGTCGCGCAGGGAGCCACCCGCGCTGCACCCGCCGAGGATCTCGATCCCGGCCGTGAGCGGCGCCCCCTGGAATCGTACTTCCAGGAGATCGGCGGAACCCGGACGCTCAAGCGCGAAGAAGAGGTGATCCTCGCCAAGGAGCTCGAGTCCGCGACGCAGCAGCTTCGCGAAGCGCTCTACGCCATCCCCACTTGTGCGCGTCACGTCGTGGCGCGGTGGGACGAGCTGCGCGCCCTGTCCCACACCGGCGCGAAGCTCTCCGAGTCGGTCGGAGACGAAGAGACCGGCGAGATCGCCGCGCGCGTCGAGCGGGCGGTGAAGCGCCTGCGCACGCTGCTCGGTCAGCGCGACAAGGCGCGCGCCGCGAAGAGCAGCAAGGACCTCGACAAGGTCGACGCCCGCATTTCCCGCGAGATGAAGTCGGCGCAGCTCTCGCTCGCCATGCTCGCCGAGATGCGCGGCAAGGTGCTCGAACTCTCGCGCGACATGAAGCGCGCGCGCCGGGGCACGAAGCGCTTCAAGGAGCTCGAGGAGCTGGCCGAGTTGTCACGCGCCGAGCTGCTCGACCGGGTCGCAGACGTCGAGAACGCCCACGACCGGATGAGCGACGAGAAGAACCGCTTCATCGAGCACAACCTCAAGCTCGTCGTCGCGATCGCGAAGGACTACCGCAACCTCGGCCTGTCCTTCCCCGACCTCATCCAGGAAGGCAACCTCGGCCTGATCCGCGCGGTGGAGAAGTTCGATCACCGGCGCGGCTTCAAGTTCTCGACCTACGCCGTCTGGTGGATCCGCCAGGCCCTCGTGCGCGCGATCCAGAACCACTCGCGGACGATCCGCCTGCCCTCCCACGTGCACGACCGGCTGCAGCGCAGCCAACGCGTGCGTGCGGAGCTGACCGGGAAGCTCGGCCGCGAGCCGACGCCGGCCGAGCTGGCGCCGGCGCTGGGAACCGACGCGGGCGCGCTCGAGGCGCTCGACCTCCTGTCGCGCGAGGCGATCTCGCTGGAATCGTCGGTCGCGGGCACCGAGAAGCGGCTCGAAGACTTCGTGGCCGACCCGACCTCGTCGGCGCCGGACAACGGCCTGGACGGCGAGCGCATGCGCTCGGGCGTCGGCTACCTGATCGGCGCGCTGACCTCGCGCGAGCAGCTCATCCTTCGCCTGCGCTACGGCCTCGGTGGCGAAGAGGAGCACACGCTCGAGCAGATCGGTCAGTCGCTCGGACTCTCGCGCGAACGCGTGCGACAGCTCGAAGCGCGCGCGCTCAAGAAGCTGCGCGAGACGCTGCCCGCGCAGAATCTGCATCCGATCCTCGAGCCTTAGCCCGGGGATCTCGCGGACGAAACATCGCCCGGAGGCACGCCGCCTCCGGGCGATCTCGCTTCAGCGCCCGGCGCTCAGAGCCACGACCACGCCAGGAAGGCCGCCCCGGCCGCCCAGACGTAGTAGGCGAAGTGGTGGAAGCCCTGTGTGCGCAGCAGACGCACGAAGAGCCAGATCGCGGCGACGCCGGACACACCAGCCGCGGCGCTGCCCACCATGAGCGGCACGACCGCCTCCGGGGCGATCGCGGCGAGCTCTCCGAGCTTCAACACGGCCGCGCCGAGGATCACGGGAATGCTCATCAGGAAGGAGAACTCGGCAGCGGCCGTCGGGGCGATCCCGAGCGCGAGCGCCGTCGCCACGGTCGAGCCGCTGCGCGAGATGCCGGGCACGATCGCGAAGGCCTGGGCGCAGCCGATCCAGAGCGCGTCCGTGAAGCCCGGTGTCTCTCCGCGCGCGCCGGGAAGCGTGCTTCGCGTGGACCACAGGATCGCGCCCGTCGTCAAGAGCGCGAAGCCGACCACCGGCGGGCGATCGAAGAGCCCTTCGAGGAAATCCCCCGCGACGAGCACGAGCGCCACGGCGGGAAGCGTCGCGACGCCGAGCTTGCCGACGTACGCGATCGCCTCCGGTCGACGCTTCAGTGTGTCGACGACCAGCTCGCCGACCCGCCTTCGGTAGAACACGAGCACGCTCACGAGCGTCGCGACGTGCACCGCCACCTCGAACACCACACCCGATTCCTCGAGGCCGAGGAGGCTCTGAGCCATCACCAGATGCCCGGAGCTGGACACCGGCAGGAACTCGGTGAGTCCCTGCACGAACCCGAGCCACAGCGCTTCGACCGTGGTCATCGTCCGACCGGAATCGATGCGATTGCCGTCATCCGCCCCCCGCGACCGGCATCGGCAGGGTCGCGGTCTCGCGTGAGGGCTTCCGGCGGAGGCGCGCCGTGACGCGCTCGATCACGACGTAGGTCGCGGGCACGACGAAGAAGGTGAGCGCGGTGGAGAAGAACATCCCTCCGACGACCGCGATGCCGAGCGGCGCACGCGCATCGCCGCCGGCGCCCCGTCCGAAGGCGATCGGGGCGATGCCCACGAGCGTGGCGAGCGCCGTCATCAGGATGGGCCGGAAGCGCGTCTTCGCCGCGCCGATCGCGGCCTCTTCGAGCCCCTGGCCGCGCCGCCGCAGCTGGTTGGCGAACTCGACGATCAGGATGCCGTTCTTCGTCACCAGGCCGACGAGCATCACCAGGCCGATCTTCGAATAGATGTTCAGCGTCATCCCCGTCACCCCGAGCGCGAGCAGCGCGCCGGTGAAGGAGAGCGCGACGGCGACGAGGATCGTGAGCGGATGCACGAAGCTCTCGAACTGCGCTGCGAGCACGAGGTAGACGATCAGGATTGCGAGGCCGTAGGCGAACGCGAGCGCGCTCCCCGACTCGACGAACTTCTCGGACTCCCCGGCCAACACGACGCGATAGCCGCCCTCTTCCGGCAGTCGCTCTTCGGCGAGCTTTGCGACGGTGGCGATCGCCTCGCCCTGCGACACCTCCTCGGGCCGGACCGTGAAGCGGACGTTGCGCAGCCGGTCGTAGTGGTGGATCGAGCGCGGCGCGACCGTCTCCCGCACCGTCACCAGGCCCGAGAGGGAGGCGAGCTGGCCCGAGGCGTTGCGCACCGGAAGCTCGAGGAGATCGCGCGGATCGTTGCGCTCGCCGCGGCCGAGCTGTGCGACGACGTCGTAGGTCTCCCCTTCCAGCTTGAACGTCGACATGTCGCGACCGCCGAGCATCACCTGGAGCGTGCGCGCGATCTCGCGCACCGAGATGCCCTGATCGCTGGCGCGATCGCGGTCGATCTCCACCTCGAGCTGTGGCTTGTCGAGATGGATGTCGAGGTCGGTCGACCCGTACCCCGGCAACGACTGCACCTCCTTCTCCACGGCGCTGCCGATCGCGGCGAGCGTCTGGAGATCGGGCCCCTGGATGCTGATGTCGACGGTCGCCGAGCTGAATCCGCGCAGCGGCGACGGCTCGTATGCGAAGGCCTTGATGCCCGCGACGTTCTCCAGGCGCTCGCCGATGTCGTCGGCCACCTCCTTCTGGCTGCGATCGCGTGTCGCCTCGGGCACGAGCGAGGTCATCATGATGCCCTGGTTGACGATGCCGGGCGTTCCGATGCCGAGTGCGATCACCGAGAAGACACTCTTCACTTCGGGCGTCGCGAGGACGATCTGCTCCGCCTGCGCGTGATAGGCGTCCATGTACTCGATCGTCGCGCCCTCGGGCGCCTGGGTCCAGACGATGACGAAGTCGCGGTCGGTACCCGGGATCAGCTCTTCGTCGATGCCCCGGACGAGCAACACCCCGAGCAGGACCCAGACCGCCGCGACCGCCACGACGAGGCCCGGCCGCGCGATCACCCGCTCGAGGAGCGACCCGTAGCGTTCGGAGAGCCGCTCGAAGAAACGCGCGAGTACACCCTTCAGCCCCGACTCGGTCTCGCCGCGCCGCACCACCCGCGCGCACAGCGCAGGCGAGAGCGTGACTGCGACGAAGCCCGACACGGCGAGCGCCGCGGCGACGGTGACCGCGAACTCGCGGAAGAGGCGCCCGGTGAGGTCCTGCAGGAACGTGAGCGGCAGGAACACCGCGACGGCGGAAACCGTGGCCGCCACCACCGCGAACGAGATCTCGCGCATGCCGCGACGCGCCGCCTCGATCGGGGACGTGCCCGACTCGACCCAGCGCGAGATGTTCTCGAGCACGACGATCGCATCGTCCACGACGAGTCCGATCGCGAGCGTGATCCCCATCAGCGTGAGCGTGTTCAGGGTGAAGCCGGCGAAGTAGAGGAACGCCATCGATCCCAGGATCGACACCGGAATCGCGACGGCCGGCACCAGCGTGGCGCGCAGCGAGCGCAGGAAGCCATAGATCACCAGCACCACGAGGAGCGCCGCCTCGAAGATGGTGCGGGTGACGTCGTCGATCGATTGGCGGATGAAGATCGACGAATCGAAGGGGATGGTGAGCTGGACACCCTCGGGCAGCTCGCCGCGCAGGCGCTCCACCTCTGCGCGCACCTCGCGCGTGACGTCGAGGGTGTTCGCCTTCGACTGCTTCACGATGCCGAGGCCGATCGACGGAATCCCGCCGACGCGCACGATCTTGCGGACCGTCTCCGCACCCACCTCCACGCGTGCGACGTCGCGCAGGCGCACGAGGTCGCCGCCGCGGTTTGCGACCACGAGATTCTCGAACTCCTCGACGGTCCGCAGCTCGCCGAGGCTCCGCACCGTGAACTCGGTGTCCGCGGATTCGACGCGCCCCGACGGGATGTCGACGTTCTGCCGCGACAGCGCGTCCTCGAGGTCGAGCACCGTGAGTCCGTGCGAAGCGAGGATCCGGTTGTCGATCCAAAGCCGCATGGAGTAGCGCCGCTCGCCGCCGATGATGATGCTCGCGACGCCCGGCAGCTTCGCGATGCGATCGGTGACGTAGCGCTCGGCGAGGGTCGTCAGCTCGATCTGGTCGTAGCGGGCACCGGAGAGTGCGAGCCACATCTGGGCGTTGGCGTCCGAGTCGCGCTTCGCGACGACCGGCTCCTCGACTTCGTCGGGAAGATCGTTGCGCACCCGGGCGACGCGATCGCGCACGTCGTTGGCGGCCTGGTCGACGTCCACGTCGAGCTCGAACTCGATCGAGATCGACGACACCTGCTCGCGGCTCTCGGACGTGAGGTGCTTCACGCCGGGGATGCCGTTGACCTGGTCTTCGATCACGTCGGTGACGGAGGTCTCGACCACCTCGGGCGCGGCGCCCGGGAACACCGTCGTCACCGATACGACCGGCGGATCGATGTCGGGCAGCTCCCGGTTCGGCAGACGCGTGAACGAGATCACCCCGAAGAGCACGATCACGAGCGACATGACCGACGCGAGAACCGGCCGATCGATGCAGACCTGGGAGATCCTCATGTTCGACTTCGCTCGCCTGCGGCTCGCTGCGCGCCGGCTCCGCCGGCTTGCGTGGCCGTCCGACTTCGCTCGCCTTCGGCTCGCTGCGCGCCGGCTGCGCCGGCTTGCATCAGGTGCCCTCGCCGATCAGCGAGCCTTCGGCGGGGGTCTTGCGGGCGCGACCCATCAACGGGTTCTCGGCAGCACGCACGAGGGTGCCTTCGCTCACTTTGTGGGTGCCGGCGGAAACGACGCGCGTGCCGGCCGGGAGCCCCTGCACGATCTCGACGATGCCGCGCTCGCGGACGCCCACCTCGACGGGCTGGCGCGTCACGGTGTCGTCGTCGCCGACCTTCCAGACGTAGGGGCCGCGGTGATCGAGGGCGACCGCGGATTCGGGAAGCACGATCGCCTTCGGCTCGCGGCGCAGCTCGAGATCGACGTTGGCGAACAGGCCCGGGGCGAGCCGGCCGTCCGCGTTGTCGATCCAGGCCTTCACCCAGATGCGGCGATTGGTGGGATCGAGCGTCGGGGAGACGAAGAACACCTCGCCGGGAAACTTCTCACCCGGGTAGGGACGCACCCACGCGCTGACGCGCATGCCCGGTCGGGCGAAGGGCAGCCCGTCGTCGCTGATCGCGAAGGTGACCTGCAACCGATCGACCGCGTCGACGCGGATCAGCTCGTCCTCCTCTTCGACGCGCGCGCCGGGGTCGACGTGGCGCTGCCCCACGACGCCGTCGAACGGCGCTCGGATCCGGGTTCGTTCGAGATCGACGCGGGCGAGGTCGACGCGCGCCCGCGCGACCTCCCATTCGGCGCGCGCGGCATCGGCCTGGGCGGCCGAGGAAGCGTTCGCACTCACCAGCTGCGAGGCCCGCTTCCAGCGCAGGTGGGCGAGATCGCGGTTCGCCTCGGCCTCGCGCAGCTTCGCCGCCTGCTCGCCGTCGCGCAGACGGAAGAGCACGTCGCCCTCGGCGACCCGCTGCCCCTGTTCGACCTCGATCGACGCGATCACGCCCTGGATCTCGGGTTTGAGCGTGACGGCATACTCGGCGTCCAGTTGTCCGCTGAAGACGGCCGTGTCGATGAAGGGCTCGGGCTCGACCCGCAGCACCTCGACCACCACGGCCGAGGGACCTTCGTCGGCCACCTCTCCTTCCTCGCAGGACGCACCCATCAGGGCGAGGAGGAAGGCGGCAAGAACGGCTACGCGGCGCTGGATTGCACGCGCACGTTTCTCGTCTCGCCGGGTGAGGGTCCGCACATTTCGAGCGTATCGAAGGGCCTCCGGCACCGCTCGAAACCCGCGTCCGGCAAGCGCCTGCGGACGCCCGGATCTGCTAGAAAGCCACCCGTGATCATCGCCTGTCTCGACCTCGAGGGCGTCCTCGTCCCGGAAATCTGGATCAACGTCGCCGAGCGCACGGGCATCGACGCGCTGCGCATGACCACTCGCGACGAGCCCGACTACGACGTGCTGATGGGCAAGCGTCTCGCGATTCTCGACGAGCACGGCCTCGGTCTTCCCGACATCCAGGACGTGATCGGAACCCTGTCGCCGCTCGAGGGCGCGCCGGCCTTCGTCGACTGGCTGCGCGAGCGCTTCCAGGTCGTGGTCCTGTCGGACACCTTCTACGAGTTCGCCGCGCCGCTGATGCGTCAGCTCGGATTCCCCACGCTCTTCTGTCACCGTCTGGTCGCAGACGGGAAGGGCCGCGTCACCGACTACCGGCTGCGCATGCCCGATCAGAAGCGCGCCGCGGTGAAGGCCTTCCACGGGCTGAACTTCCAGGTGATCGCCGCGGGCGACTCCTACAACGACACCTCGATGTTGGGCGAAGCGGATGCAGGCATCCTGTTCCGACCGCCGGACAACGTGATCGAAGAATTTCCGGACTTTCCGGTGACGCGCACCTACGACGAGCTGCGCGAAGCCTTCCTGGAGGGAGAACGACGATGCGCTTGATTCATGGAATGCTCTGCCTGACCGCTCTGGTCTTCGCGATCGCCTGCGGCGACTCGGGCGATTCCGCCCCCGCCCCGGCCCCCGCGCCGACGCCCGCTCCCGAGGCGCCGACACCGCCGCCGGCCCCGCCGGAGCCGGCGCCCGCGCCCGCCGAGCCGACGAGCGGACCCGATCCCGTCGCCGGGCAGATGAACTACAAGATGTTCTGCGCCACCTGCCACGGCGAAGACGGCTGCGGTGGCGGGCCAGGCGCCGCCGGTCTCGACCCGAAGCCCGCGTTGCACTGCGACGGCGAGTACATGAACGCCCTCTCCGACGAGCACCTGTTCACGGTGATCAAGGAAGGCGGCCCGGCCGTCGGCAAGTCGCCGCTGATGACGCCCTGGGGCGGCACGCTCAGTGACGACGACATCTACGACGTGATCGCCTACCTGCGGTCGATCGCGGATCCGCCCTACGAGGGCAGCTGACCCGAGCGCGCGAAACGGGGCGGCGAAGCCGTGCGTCAGCCGGCGCCGGCCTCGCCCGCTTCGCGTTTTGCGTCGACCTTGAACATCCGGCGACCGCCGGGCTGATAGGTGATCACGAGCGCGCGGCGGCGCGTGTCGGAGTGGTTCGGCTGCGACCCGTGCACGGTGTGCGGGCTGAAGAAGACGAGGCTGCCGGCGGGTGCGGTGCACGCGACCTCGTCGGCGGCGTCGAACGCGCGCGGATCGGTGAAGAGCGGTCCGAGCCGACCCTCGCCCTCGAGCCCGGGCAGCATCCCCTTGCGGTGGCTGCCCCGGATCACGCGGAAGCAGCCGTTCTCCTCGTTGGCGTCGTCGAGCGTGACGAGCACGTTCGGCAGACGGTCGAGCTCGTCGGCGAAGTGCGCCCAGTAGGGCGAGTCCTGGTGCCAGCGGAAGCGCGAGCCCTCGCGCGGACGCTTGAGATTGAGCTTGTCGGTGAAGAGCGCGACGCGCTCGCTGCGCACGAGGTCGCGCATCGGCTCGACGAGGCGCGCGTCGTCGATGAGCGCGTTCAGGCGCTCGTCGAGGTGATGGAACGGCTCGATCACCCGGATCGTCCGCGAGCCGGGCTGATGCTCGAGCTGCACCGTCGAACCGCCGGCCTCGTGATAGACGTTGCCGTCGATCGCATAGCGCTCGTTAGCCCCGAGCAGCGCGTCGTGGATGCGTGCGACGCAACGCTCGGCCGCGTCGCCGAACTCGCGGATCTCGTCGGCCGCGAAGACGGCCTTGCGCAGGAAGAAGCCGTCCTCTTCCCAGGCGCGCCGCTCCGCGTCGGTGATCCGTCCGGTGTGCGCCGTTTGCGATCGCTCCAGAGCCATTCCCTTTCTCCGTGCCGCCCGTCTTGCGGACCTGCCCCGCAGCATCGCGCGGGCCCGGCAGTGTCCGACTTGGCCACGCGCATCGCAAGGGAACCGGGCGGGACGCCCCGGCCAGACCACCTTTTACCCAAGTTTCACACCGGTCTCGCTGCGCCCCGCCGATCGTCCGCCTAGGGTCGGGCGGCTTTTGATGCAGGAATCGTCGAGGAGGGAGTGGTGGCAGAGGCAGTGGTTTCGAGCGGGGCCGGGGCGCAGAACGGGACGGACGGAGCAGCGGATCGGGAGGCGAGCCGCCTCTCGACCGCCGAGGGCTGGTGGACGCGCCAGGATTCGATCGCGCAGATCGTCTACTGGACGATCCACGCCGCGTGCGGGCTCGTGTTCTTCGTCGGCGTCTCGACCGCCGATCTCGTCCTGCTCGCCGCGCTCTTCTACGCGCGCATGTTCGCCATCACCGGCGGATACCACCGCTACTTCGCGCACAAGACCTACAAGACGAGCCGCGCGTTCCAGTTCGTGCTCGCCGCGCTCGGTTGCGCCGCCATCCAGAAGGGTCCGCTCTGGTGGGCCGGCAACCACCGCAACCACCACAAGCACGCCGATCAGCCCGAAGACCTGCACTCGCCGAGCCACGGTCTGTGGCACGCCCACCAGGGCTGGATCTTCGAGGGTCGCTGGGACGGCACGCCGCTCGAGCAGATCGAGGACTTCGCGCGCTACCCCGAGCTGGTCTGGTTGAACCGCAACCACCACGTCCCGCCGCTCGTCCTCGCGGGCCTGTGTCTCGCGATCGGCGGCTTCTCCGGTCTCGTCTGGGGCTTCGTCGTGTCGACCGTGCTCCTCTGGCACGCCACCTACACCATCAACTCGCTCTCCCACACCTGGGGATCGCGCCGCTACGACACGACGGACACGAGCCGCAACAACTTCTGGCTCGCGCTGCTGACGCTCGGCGAGGGCTGGCACAACAACCACCATCACTTCTGCGCGTCCGCCCGCCAGGGATTCTTCTGGTGGGAGATCGACATCACCTACTACCTGCTGCGCGGACTGGCCGCCGTCGGCCTGATCTGGGACATCCGCGAGCCGCCTGCGCACGTCGTGCAGCGCACCGCCGTCGCGAAAGCGGCCCTGCGCGAGGCGGCCTGATCGAGCGCCGGCGCGAGCCGCGCTAGAAGTCCTCGATCAGCGCGGCCAGCGCCCAGATCTGCTCGCGCGAGAGGGTCCGGTCCCAGCCGGGCATCGTGTTCGGAACGCCCTCGCGGTCGCCGCCCTCGGCGATGCGGCGGTAGACGACCGCGCGAAATCCGTCCCCGGTGATCGCGAACGCGAACGCCGAGCCGAAGCTGCCCCAGTCGCGCGGCGGCTTCTGTCCCGGCGACGTGGCGATCGTCGCGTCCTCCACGCGTCCGCGCGAGCCGTGACAGTGCGCGCAGAGATCGCGCCACAGAGCGCGCGCCTCCCGACGCATTTCCGTGTCAGAGCGCGTCTCGGCGGGGATCTCGGTCGAGAATGCGGCGTCGCGCTCCCGCGCGGCGGACTCCTCGATGCCGAGCTGGGCCGCGCGAAAGGCGTACCAGCCATCGCCGGCGTGCGACGGCCCGGGATCGACGGCGGGCGGCGCTCCCTGGCAGGCGGTCAGAAGGATCAGGCCGAGGATCGTCGGGAGTGTGCAGCGCATCGGCGGCCTAGATTGCACGATCGCGCGCGGGTTCGCGACGCGAACACCGATATACTGCTTGGCCCTCCCGAGCCCGCCCTTCCCTCTTCCCCTCGACCGGAGACGATCGACCATGCGCACCGGCCTGCTGCTCGGCCGCGATCACACGCGGATCGGCGATCTGGCCGCGCTCGCCGAGGGGAGGAGCGCGGTCGCGCTCTCGCGCGGCGGCGCCGCGAAGACCTACGACTATCGCGACCCGAACGAGGACGCCTGCGCCTTCGCGTTCACCGACCACGCCTATCTCGTCGCGGTGGCCGACGGACACTGGGGAAGCGGCGGGGCGGCGCTCGCCCTCGAACGTCTCCTCGAACGCCACGCGCCGCGTTGGCTCGCGCCCACCACCATCGCACTGGCCGAGCGCTGGCCGACGGAGGCGCCGGACGTCGTGCAGGATCTCGACCGCACGCTGGTCTCGGCCGGCGAAGGCGTGAATACGATCGGCCGCACGACGCTCACCCTCGTCGTCGCGCGTCCGGCCGACGGCTGGTGGTCCGGGCTCTGCGTCGGCGACAGCCATCTGTTCGAGATCGAAGGCGACGCGGTCCACGAGCACTTTCCGGCATCGGGCCGCGGCGGCCTGTTCGTCGGCGATCCGCGCACCGATCGCGAACGCGCCGAGGCCGGCACGCGCGCCGGCGTGCAGGCCCTGACGCCGTCGACCTGTTTCGTGCTCGCGACCGACGGGCTCTCCGAGCAGGGGATCGGCGTCCACGATCCGGGGCGCGCCGTCGCGGACGCCTTCCTCGCGGCCCGCGAAAGCGACGATCCCTCCCTGCGACCGCTCGCGGCAGCGCGTCACCTGGCCGAGACCGCGCTCGAGTCGCACCGTCGACGGAAGGCCGGCGACAACATCGCCACCGCGTGTCTGTGGCTGGGCGAAGACGACGGCCGCTAGAACGATGCGAGCAGGGAGACGACGCGCTCACCCAACGAGAGCGACGCCGTGAGGCCGGGCGATTCGATCCCGATCAGGTTCACGAAGCCGGGCAGGCGCGCGTCGGACTCCTCGTTCACCTCGAAATCGCGGAACGGCTCGCCCTCGGCGGAGAGCTTCGGGCGGATCCCGGCGTAGTCCGGGGTGAGCCATTCGGGCCGCATCGCGGCGAGATAGCGCCCGGCGGCCGCGGCGAAGGCTCGGTTCTTCTGCGGGTCGACGGCGTAGTCGAGCTTCTCGACGTACTCGGTGTCCGGGCCGAAACGGATCCGGCCGGCGAGGTCGAGGGTGGCGTGAACGCCGAGGCCGGCGCCGGCGGGCACGGGATAGACGAGGCGGGAGAACGAGATCGGCGCCGACGGTGCGAGCGCGAAGTAGTCGCCCTTGCAGGGATGGAGCCGGTAGCCGCGGGCGTCGACGTCGATGCCCGCGAGCTCCGCCACGCGATCGCTCGCGAGGCCGGCGGCATTCACCACCGCCGCACTCTGCAGCGCAGCGGACTCGCCGTCGCTCGCGCGCGTCTCGACGCGATAGCCCTCGGCGCCGCCGTCGATGCCACACACCTCGGTGTTCATCACGAGCAACGCCCCGTGCTCCTCGGCCTCGGCGGCGAGCGACAGACACAGCGCGTGGCCGTCGACGATCCCGGTCTCGGGCGACTCGAGTCCGGCGACGGCGCGCACGTCCGGCTCGCCGGCAGCGAGCTCGGCGTGCGACAACATGCGCATCCCGGGCACCCCGTTGGCATTCGCCTTGCGCTCGATGCCCTCGAGCGTCGCGGTCTCCGCCTCGGTCGTCGCCACGATCCACTTGCCGAGCTTCTGGTGCGGAATGCCGCGTTCCGCGCAGCGCTCGTAGAGCATCTCGCGGCCGGCGACGCAGGTGAGCGCCTTCAGCGAGCCCTGCGGGTAGTAGATGCCGGCATGGATCACCTCGCTGTTGCGCGACGTGGTCTCCTGGGCAAGCGCCGCGTGACGCTCGACGAGCACGACGCTGCGTCCCGCGCGCGCCAATGCCGCGGCGGCGGCCAGCCCGACCACCCCGCCTCCGATCACCACGACGTCGCAGTCGCGTTCCATGCTCGCCTTCTCCCGCCGGTGCCTTTCTGCTTCGGCCGGCGCGACGTCCCGCTGGAGCGCTCACGGCGTGGCGCTGCGCGAGACCTCAGAAGCCGGAGCCGAACGAGTCCTCGTAGCGTTTGCGGATCGCGTCGGCGTCGTAGGACAACGCCTGCGCGCCCTCCACTTCCACCTGCCAGCCGCCGAGCACGCTGCCGAGGCGTCCCGCGACGTCGAGCGACTTGCCACGGGCCAGACCGAAGAGATAGCCCGCGCGATAGGCGTCGCCGCAGCCGGTCGGGTCGACGACCCGATCCACCTTCGAGGGCGGGATCTCGATCGACTTGCCGTCGCTGCGGATCTCGGAGCCCTCGGCGCCGCGCGTGATGATCACGCTGTCGCAGCGCGCCTCGATCTCCTGCTCGGACTGGCCGGTCTGTTCGAGGGTGAGCTTCCACTCGTAGTCGTTCACGAAGTAACCCGCGGCGCCGTCGATCAGCAGGAGGAGCTCTTCACGGGAAAGGATCGGAAGCCCGTGGCTCGGATCGATGTAGGTGGGGACGCCGCGCTGCTTGAGCGCGCGGGCGTGATCGAGCATCGCCTGCTTGCCGTTCGCCGACACGATCGCGAGCTCGACCGGCTCGTCGACGTCCTCGACGCGCGCCTCGTGTGCCCGCGCCATGGCGCCTTCGTAGAAGGCCCAGATCTGGCAGTCCTCTCTGTCGGTGGTGACGAAGCCCTGAGGCGTGCGGACGTCGTCGAACACGCGGATGCCGTCGCGGCGCACGCCGTGGCGGTCGAGCCAATCGGCGTACGGGCCGAAGTCGGAGCCGACCGTCGCGAGGATCAGCGGATCGGCGCCGAGGTGGCGCAGGTGATAGGCGATGTTCGCCGCGACCCCGCCGAAGTGGGTGTCGAGGCTGGTGATGTTGAACGAGACGTTCAGCGCATGCACCTGATCGGGCAGGATGTGATTCGCGAACCGATCGGGAAACACCATGATGTGGTCGAGCGCAACGGAGCCGGAGACGAGTATCGACATGGCGGGGAGGGGTAGCATGCAAGCCGGCCCGAGGCCGGCGCGCAGCGAGCCGAAGGCGAGCGAAGTCGAAAGGATGCCTCCGCCCCTCTCGAGTCCCCTCCCTCTTCGAATCATCGAGCCCGTCACCGAAACGAACACCGCACACGCACCCCACCGACGCGCTTCGCATCGCCCATGCAAGCCGGCCGAAGGCCGGCGCGCAGCGAGCCGAAGGCGAGCGAAGTCAAAAGGCTGCCTCCGCTCCCCCCGAAGCCTCCCACCCCTCGAATCATCGAGCCCGTCACCGAAACGAACACCGCACACGCACCCCACCGACGCGCTTCGCATCGCCCATGCAAGCCGGCCGAAGGCCGGCGCGCAGCGAGCCGAAGGCGAGCGAAGTCAAGCGGATGCCTCCGCCTCTCTCGAGTCCCATCCCCCTTCGAATCATCGAGCCCGTCCCCGACACGAACACCGCACCCGCGAGCCCCGCACTCCCTTCACGACACCCCACCCCTCCTCGCCAATCCGCACTACGCTCCGCGCCATGTCTCCCCTCCGCGTCGCCGTCCTGCTCTCCGGCGAAGGCACCAGCCTCGAGAACCTCTTCGAACACATCGACGCCGGGCTCCCCGCCCGGATCGAAGTCGTCCTCGCCTCGAAAGCGAACGCCGGCGGACTCGCGCGCGCGACGCGGCGCGGCGTCCCCGCCATCGCGGTGCCGCGCCGCGACCACCCCGAAGTCGGCGACTTCAACGACGCCCTCCACGCAGAGCTCGAACGTCACGAGGTCGACCTCGTCGCCCTGCTCGGCTTCCTCTCCCCATTCGAGCCGCGCGAGCGCTTCGCCGGCCGGGTCATCAACGTGCACCCGGCGCTGATCCCGGCCTTTTCCGGCCGCGGCTACTACGGACACCGCGTCCACGAGGCGGTCCTAGAAGCCGGGGTGAAGGTCAGCGGTGCGACGGTGCACTTCGCCGACGACGAGTACGACCACGGCCCGATCCTGCTCCAGGAGGCCGTGCCGGTCTTCGACGACGACACGCCCGACTCGCTGGCAGAGCGCGTGCAAGCGCTGGAGCGCCGAATCGTGCCCGAGGCGATCCGGTTGATCGCCGAGGGGCGGGTCACCGTCGACGGCCGCCGGGTGCGCATCAAGTCCTGAGCCGAGAGGGACCGGGCGCCGCGATCGCCGGTCGATTTTCGTCCTGCGAGATGGCGATTTTCGTCTTGTCAAAAGACGAAAACAAGACGAAAATCGAAGATCCCATGTCCCCCTCGCCCCCCGCGAAGGCCCGGGTCGCCCACGCGCGGCCCGGCCTGGCGCGCTTGCTGCGCGACCTCGGTCCCGAACTCCAACGCGCCACCCAGTGCGCGAGCGACGAGCGCGAAGGCGTTCTCGCCACCGGTCTCCCCGCCCTCGACACCCTGGTCGACGGCGGCCTCGCCCGCGGGCGGCTCAGCGAGATCCACGGGCCGCCCTCTTCCGGCCGCACCTCGGTCGCCCTCTCCCTCCTGGCGCACACGACCGCGCGGGGCGCGCTCGCGGGATGGATCGACGGAGGCGACGCCTTCCACCCCGCTTCGGCGCAGGCCGCCGGTGTCGATCTCGAACGCGTCCTCTGGGTGCGGCCCCCGGGCGTCGCCGAGAGCGTGCGCTGCGCCGAGCGTCTGCTCGCGGCGCGCGGCTTCGCCGCGGTGGGGATCGATGTCGGCGGACGGGAACCAGAATGGGAAGCCCAGCCGACGGCGGTCTGGCAACGCCTGGTCCGCGCGGCGGCGGCCAGCGCGACGGCCCTGGTGGTGCTCTCCGGTCTGCAGCGGGTGACCGGCTCCTTCGCCGACCTCGCGCTCACCCTGCGCGCCACCCGCGCGCGCTTCACCGGCACGCCGAGCCTCTTCGAGGGGCTCGAGATCGAGGCCGCCGTGACGCGGCGACGACGCGGACCGCTGCGCGGCCCCGTCTCGGTGCGACTCCGCTCGGCGTCGGCGGCGTGACCGTGTTGCAGCGGTCCTGGCCATGTCGGAGCGCCGCATCGCCTGCGCCCGCATCGCCGACCTTCCGCTCGCCGCCGAGTGGCGCGCCCACCCCGAGTGGCGCGGCCAGCCACTCGTCGTCGCCGAGGGCGAGGGGGCGCGCGCCGAGCTGATCTCCGTATCGCCGGAGGCCGCCCGGGTCGGCGTGCGCCGCGGCGCCAGCGTCGCGCACGCCCGCAGCGTCTGCGCGGAGCTCGTGGTGCGCGTGGTATCGCCCGCGTCGGGTCGCGCGGCGCGCGACACCCTGCTCGACGCCGCCCTCGCCTGCGCCCCGCGCGCCCGCCTCGCGGCGCCGGACCGCGGCGCGTTCGCGAACGAAGCCGCCGTGTTCGTCGACGCGTCGGGCATCCAGTCGCTGTTCCGCTCGGAAGCCGGCTTCGCCACTGCGCTCGCCGCGCGCATCCGCGGGCTCGGCCTGCCCGCCGATGTCGCCATCGCGTCTTCGTGCAGCGTCGCGCGCATCGCGGCGCGCCAGATCGGAGTGGCCGACACCGATCCGTGTCGTAGCGAGGCATCCGAAGGACGCGTCCTCACGCTGCCCCCGGAACGCGAGCGCGCCTTCCTCGCGCCCCTGCCGATCGACCTGCTCGCCCCCGACGACGCCCTCGCCGGATCCCTCACCCGCTTCGGCGTGCATCGCGTGCGCGACCTGCTCGCCCTGCCCCGGCGCGGTCTCACCCACCGGCTCGGCAAGGACGCCCTCGGGCTGATCCGCCTCGCGGAAGGACGCGCGCAGGAGCCGCCCCTCCCCGAACTGCGCGAGACGCGCCTGGCCGAGGCGATCGATCTCGAAACGCCGGCCGAACGGATCGAGCCGCTGCTCTTCGTGTTGCAGGGCCTGCTGTCGCGCCTGCTCGAGCGCCTCGACGCGCGTCACCTCGGCTGCGGCGATCTCGCGCTCCAGCTCGACCTCGACGGCGGCGGTCGCGACGCGCGCCAGATCGGCGTCGCCGCACCCACCGCCGACCTGCGCGTCCTCGTCCGCCTCCTGCGACACGCGCTCGAGTCCCGCGCGATCGCGGCGCCGGTGCTCGGTGTATCGATCGAAACCCGGGGACGTCCGCTGCGTCGCGACCAGCTCGATCTGTTCCGGCCCGCGGGTCCGGCGCCCGCCGTGTTAGGCGAGACCCTCGCCGCGCTGCAGAGCCTGTGCGGCGAGGAGCGGATCGGCGCGCCGCTCGCCCCCGACAGTCACCACCCCGACGCCGAGGGGCTGCTCCCCTTCGCGCCTTCGCCGGCGTCTCCGGCCGCGAACGGACCCCCTCGGTCCGGCGGCGCCGGCGACGCGCTCGCCACCGGTGCCCTCGCCCTGCGCGCGCTGCGCCCCCCGCTCCCGGCCCAGGTGCGATCGCAGCAGCACCGCCCGGTGTGGCTGCGCAGCGCCGTCGCGAATGGTCGCGTCGTGCGCTGCGCCGGCCCGTGGCGCACGACGGGGGGCTGGTGGTCGCCCGAGGGACGCTTCGCCTTCGACCACTTCGACGTCCAAAGCGAGGATGGTGTGGTGGTTCGGCTCCGATTCGACCACGTCGGACGCGTCTGGCAGATCGACGCCCTCTACGACTGATCCCAGGCGGTGCCCGTCCGCCGCGGACGTCGGTTTGCCCGAGATCGGCTATAAAGTGCCGGTCTCGTTTCCCACCTGCCCCGCCCAAATCGTCTCGGAGGACCCTCGCTTGTCCACGGCCAACCACTCCCCCCTGCGCCCGCAGCACGACGACCGCCTCGCCTTCTTCCGCGGCTTCCTCAAGCGCCCGAAGGAAGTCGCGTCGATCATCCCGAGCTCCCGCTTCCTCGAGCGCCGCGTCATGCGCGCCACCCGCGCCGACGAGGCCGACCTGATCGTCGAGCTCGGCCCCGGCACCGGCGGCACCACGCGCGCCCTGCTCGCCGCGATGAAGCCCGACGCGAAGCTGCTCGCCATCGAGATCAACCCGCACTTCGTCGAAGTGCTCGGACGCTGGCAGGATCCGCGCCTGATCGTCGCCGAAGGCAGCGCCACCGACATCCGCCAGATCCTCGCCAAGCACGAGCTCGGCGCGCCCGACGTCGTCGTGTCCGGCATCCCGTTCTCGACGATGGAGCGCCCGATCGGCCGCGACATCCTGCGCGCCGTCCACGATGTCCTCGAGCCCGGCGGTGCGTTCGTCGCCTACCAGGTGCGCGACCGCGTCCACACCCTCGGCCGCGAAGTCTTCGGCCGCGCCATGATCCAGCGCGAGCTCCTCAACGTCCCCCCGATGCGCATCTATCGCTGGGAAAAGCAAGCCGGCGAAGCCGGCGCGCAGTGAGCCGAAGGCGAACGAAGTCAAAAGACGGCCTCCGTCTCCCCTGACACCTCCGCCCCCAGAATCATCGAGCCCGCTCCCGCAACGAACACCGCAAAGGCGCTCCTCGCGATCCCCGCCCGGCTCAAGTCCAACGCCCACGCGCCGATACGACTCCTGTTGCATCCGGATGAGCCCGTAGAGCGGGCCGCCACCGGAGGAGCCGGTGTCGATCGAACTCAGCGTGGTCCTGCCGATCTTCAACGAGGCGCAGAACCTCGCCCCGCTGCTCGATCGGATCCGCGCGGCACTCGACCCGCTCGAGATCGGGTACGAGATCGTCTGCGTCGACGACGGCTCGACCGACGAGACCGCAGATCGACTCGCGACGCTCTCGGTCGCCGACCCGCGCGTGCGTCCGCTCCTGCTGACGCGCAACTTCGGCAAGGAGGCGGCGCTCGAGGCCGGGCTCGAGTCGGCCGTCGGTGAGGCCGCCGTCTTCCTCGACGCCGACCTCCAGCATCCGCCCGAATTGATCCCGCAGATGGTGGAGCTCTGGCGGGAACAGGGCGTCGATGTCGTCGACGCGTGCAAGCGCTCGCGCGGCGACGAGGGACCGCTGCACCGCGCCGCCGCGAAGCTCTTCCACGCGCTGCTGGGCGCGTCGGTGGACCGCGACCTGCGCGGGTCGTCCGACTTCAAGCTGCTCTCGCGCGATGCGATCGACACGATCGCATCGCTGCCCGAACGCACCCGCTACTTCCGCGGGCTCGTGCACTGGATCGGCTTCGAGACCGCCCGTCTCGAGTTCGACGTCGAGGCGCGCAGCGCCGGGACGACGGGTTGGAGCCGCCTCGCGCTGCTGCGCTACGGCATCGACAGCCTGCTCTCCTTCACGACATTGCCGCTCGTGATCATCGCCGTCGCCGGCCTCGGCACCACGGTCGTCGGCGCGATGCTCGGCTGCGTCGCGCTCTATCAGTGGGCCACGGGCACCGCGGTGAGCGGCTTCACCACGGTGATCGGGCTCCTCACGCTCTTCTCGGGCCTGATCCTCTCGAGCCTCGGCACGATGTCGCTCTATCTCGCGCGGCTCGTCGAGGAGGCGAAGGCGCGTCCGCTCTTCCTGATCCGGCCTGCGAAGAAGCCCGAGCCGCCGGCGGCTCGCCGGTGAGCACGGACACGACGGCAGAACCGACACACGAAAGCGTCGACCCCAAGGAGCCCTGGCTCCCCTTCGCCGTGCTCTTCCTCGTCGCGCTCGTGTATGCGCCCTCGCTCGGCGGCGACTGGATCTGGGACGACGTCTACCAGTTCCGCGACAACCCGGCGATCACGCAGCCCGGCGTGTTGCTGACGTCCGACATCTGGTCGCCCACGGGACATGCGGATCCCCGGAACACGCCCGCCTATCGCCCGCTCGCGATGGTGAGTCACGTCCCCGGCCAGACACTGTGGCCCGGCCCGGCGATCGAGCGCGTAGTGAATCTCGCGCTGCACGCACTGATCGTCCTCGGCGTCGCACTCCTGGCCGCGGCACTCGGCGCGAGCCGACGCGCCGCTTGGTTCGGCGCGCTGCTGCTCGGCGTCCACCCCGCGGCCGTCGAGGGCGTGGCGTGGATCAGCTCGCGCGGCGACCTCCTGGGCACGGCGCTCCTGGTCTACGGACTGCTCGCCGTCTGCCGCGAGCGACCGTTCGCCGCAGGCCTGTGTCTCGCGGTCGCCCCGTTCTGCAAGGAGACCTGGCTGCTCGCGCCGGTCGCGGCGGGACTCTGGTGGATCGGTACGGGGCGCGGCTCGTGGTCGACGCTGGGCATCGGCGCCTTCGGCGGTGCGGCCTATCTCGCCGTCCGCGCCGCGCTCGACATCCCGGTGCCGACGGACGCAGCGTCCCACGCTCCGACGGAACTCCTCGGCGCGGTCGGCGCCGTGGCGACACGCGGCCTCGAGCTGCTCGTCGTGCCGACGGCGCCCGACGCCGTGCCCCCGCTGACCCTTCGGCCCACCCTCGGCGCGGCCGCACTCGTCCTCGGAATCGCCGCGATCGCGGCCCTGCCGCGACGCCGCTGGCTCGCACCGATCGTCGCGACGCTCCCGCTGCTCGCGCTGGCCGCGCCCGCCTCGCTCGCGAACGGCCTGATCGCCGACCGCTACTTCACCGTCGTCGCCGCGGGGCTCGCCGTCGCGGCCGCGCTCGCGTTCGACGCCGCGCGCTCCGCGGGTGCGAACCGCTGGGCCCCGGCGCTCCTCGCCCTCCCGCTCGCGCTCGCGCCCTTCGCCGCGCATCGCGCACAGGACTGGACGAGCGCCGCGCGGCTGTTCGACGCCAGCCTCGACCGACACCCCGACAACCCGCGCGCCCTGTTCCACCGCGGCCACGCCTACCACACGATCGACGGCGACTGCGTCGCCGCGATTCCGTTCTACGAGCGCGCGATGGCCACGGAAGAACGCGCCGGCAACAACCTCCAGGCGTGCCTGATCACGCTCGGACGGCTCGAGCGCGCGGCCGCGCTCGGCCCCGAGCTCGTGGAACGCGATCCGTTCCGCGCCACGCCTGCCCTGAACACCGGCCGCGCGCTCGCGGTGCTGGGCCGCGCCGAAGAAGCCGAGCCCTGGGTGCGCGAGGCGCTGCGCCGCGACCCGCAAGCGAAGCGCGCCCACGTCCTGCTCGGCAACGTGCGCGGCATGCAGGGCGACTACGCCGGTGCACTCGAACACTTCGAGCGGGCCCTCGCGATCGCGCCCGGCGATGCCGATGCCCGGCGCGGCGCGGCGATCGCAGCGCGTCATCTCGCCTCCCCGGCGGCTTCGCTCGCGCCCACGCGCGCCGAACAGGACGCCTCGTGACTCCCGTCGAAGGCGGCGCGATCGCAACCGAACGCGCGGCGTGTCCCCTCTGCGGGGCGGCAGCGCATCATCCGCTCTACCCGCCGGCCGCGTTCGCGCCGTACGGCGTCGTGCGCTGCGACGCGTGTCGCTTCGTCTTCCTCTCCCCGCGGCCACCGGAGCGCGCGCTCCGCGCGATCTACGAGAGCGGCGCCTACTACGAAGCGTCCGGCGACGAGGGATATGCGAGCTACGACGAGCAGGAAGAGGCGCTGCGCCTGACCTTCCGCCGCGTGATGCGCACGCTCGCGCGGCGCGGCCTCACCGGCGGCGATCTCCTCGAGGTGGGTTGCGGTTTCGGCTTCCTGCTCGACGAGGCGCGCGGCCACTTCGCGCGCCGCCACGGCACCGAGATGTCGCCCCAGGCCGCCGCCGCGGCGGCCAAACGCGCCGACCACGTCGAGGTGGGCGATGCGATGCAGGCCCCGCGCGATGCGACCTACAACGTCGTGCTCTCGAGCCAGGTCATCGAACACGCGCATCGCCCGGTCGACTTCCTGGCCGATCAGCTCGCACGGCTGCGTCCCGGCGGCGCGCTCGTCGTGGCGACACCGTGGATGGGGAGCCCCTGGCAGCGCGTCCTCGGCAGCCGCTGGCCCTCCTTCAAGGTGCCCGAGCACGTGTGTTATTTCGATCGCGCGGCGCTGCACGGGCTGCTCGAACGGATCGGACTCGTCGGGATCGAACGACTGCCGTGGCCGCACGCCTTCCCGCTCTCGCTGGTGGCGGCGAAGTTCGGCGCATCGCTTCCCGACGCGATCGGCCGGCGGCCGGTGTGGATCCCGGGCACGACGCTCGCCATGGTCGGGCGCAAGCCGCTCGTCTAGGACGTCGAATCGTCCTCGCCGCGTTTGTGTTGGAGCGAGAGGCCGGAGCGTGCGGCGGGGCGGGCGTCACCCCGCACGACGGCGCTGTTGCCGAAGCGGTCGGCGATCGTGTCGAGGGCGCGGTTCAGGCGGGCCCGGCGCTCGTCGCGCGGTGCCGCGAAGAGCGCGAGCTGGCCGGTGTCGGCACTCACCAGGTTCGTCGCGCCGACGCCGAGCAACCGGACCGGTTCGGTGAGCGCGGCGCGCGACAGGAGCCGGGTCGCGACCCGGGAGAGCGTCGCGCCGTCGTCGCTGGCGTCGGCGAGGGTCGCGCGCCGCGTGAGCAGCGGATAGCCGCGCGGCCCGGCGGCCACGCGGCGCGCGAGCTTGAGCTTCAGCACGACGGTGCGCGCGCGCAGCCGGTCGCGTCGCAGACGCCGCGCGACGGATTCGGCGTGCGTGATCAGCGCCGACTCGAGCACCTCGCGCGACGAGACGTCCTCGCCGAAGGTGTTCTCCTCGCTGTACGACACCGCATCCCGGTAGGGCTCCACCTCGGAGAGGTCGCGGCCGCGCCCGAGACGCGCGAGCGCGAGACCCCAGTCGCCGAGGCGCGCTTCGAGCGCGCGAGGGTCGGCGCGGACGAGATCGTCGATCGTCTCGAAGCCCGCCTCGTGCAGGCGCCGTTCGGCGACGGGACCGACGCCCCAGATGCGACGCACGGTCAGCGGCGCGAGGAATTCGCGCACGCCGTCGCGGGGCACTTCGAGGAGTCCGTCGGGCTTTCCGAGGTCACTCGCGATCTTCGCCACCATCTTCACCGGGGCGATCCCGACCGACACGACGAGGCCGGTCTCCTCGGCGACGGCCTTCTTCAACGCTTCGCCCACTGCGCGCGGCGGGCCCCACAGGCGTTCCGTGCCGGTGAGGTCGAGGAAGGCCTCGTCGAGGGAGAGCCCCTGCACGACGGGCGTGAAGCGGCGGAAGATCTCGAAGATGCGCTTGCTCTCGGCGGCATAGCGCGACATCGATCCGCCGACGAAGACGAGATCGGGGCAGCGGCGCTTCGCCTCGATGCTCGGCATCGCCGAGTGCACGCCGAAGACGCGCGCCTCGTAGCTCGCAGCCGAGACGACGCCGCGCGGGCCGTCGCCGCCGACGGCGACCGGGCGTCCGCGCAGCTCGGGATGGTCGCGCTGCTCGATCGACGCGTAGAAGGCGTCCATGTCGGCGTGGAGCACGACGCGGGGGGCGTGCATGACGATTCAGCGTACACGAAGCGCGGCCGATGGCTCGGGGTATGCTCCGCGCTCGCATCACGCTCACGAGGAACCACGATTCATGACCGAGACGGTCCCTTCGAACGATCCCACGGCCGGCGGCCCCGCGGCCGGCGTCCGCTGGGATCTCACCCATCTCTACGCGAGCCCCGACGACCCGAAGCTCGAAGCCGACCTCGACGCCGCGGACGCCGCATCGGAGGCGTTCGCCGAGCGCTACCGGGGCCGCGTCGCCGAGCTCGACGCGAAGACCCTCGCGCAGGCCGTCGGCGAGCTCGAGGTTCTCCAGGAGCCGGTCGGTCGCGCCGGCGCCTTCGCGTCGCTCGCGTTCGCGGCGGACACGGCGGCGCCCCGTCACGGTGCGCTGCTCCAGCACATCCAGGAGCGCGGCACGGAGATCCGCAATCGGCTGCTCTTCTTCGAGCTCGAATGGCTGGCCGTCGACGGTGCGCGCGCGGCGTCGCTGCTCGAAGACCCGGCCCTGGCCCGGCGTCGCCACTTCCTCGCAGGGATGCGCCGTTACCGCGATCACGTGCTCTCGGAGCCCGAGGAAAAGATTCTCGGCGAGACGCACATCACCGGCACCGCGGCGTTCAGCCGGCTCTTCGACGAGATCATGGCCGACGCCACGTTCGAGGTGACGATCGGTGAGGAGACGAAGACGCTCTCGGAAGAAGAGACGCTCGCTCTCCTCTACGATCCCGACCGCGAGAAGCGCCGCGCCGCGGCCGCCGGGCTCACCGCGGGCCTGCGCAAGCACGCGCGCGTGCTCGGCTTCATCTTCAACACGCTGGTGCAGGACAAGGCCGCCGACGACCGTCGCCGCGGCTACCCCACCGCGATGACGGCACGCAATCTCGCCAACGAGGCGAAGGCCGAGAGCGTCGATGCGCTGATCGACGCCTGCGTCGGCCGCTACGACCTGGTGGCACGCTACTACCGGCTCAAAGCGAAGCTGCTGGGCCTCGACGCGCTGGCCGACTACGACCGCTACGCCCCGCTCGAAGACGCCGCGGGCGAACGCAGCTTCGGCGAGGCACGCGACATCGTGCTCGCCGCCTATCGCGACTTCTCGCCGCGCATGGCCGACGTGGCGAAGCGCTTCTTCGAGGAGCGCTGGATCGACGCCGAGCTGCGTCCCGGGAAGCGCGGCGGCGCCTTCTCCGCCTCGACCGTGCCGTCGGTGCACCCCTACGTGCTGCTCAACTACACCGGCAACCTGCGCGACGTGATGACCGTCGCCCACGAGCTCGGCCACGGCGTCCACCAGACGCTCGCGTCGCCGCAGGGGCTCTTCGAGCAGGACACCCCGCTCACCACCGCCGAGACGGCGAGCGTGTTCGGCGAGATGCTCGTGTTCCGCCGCCTGATGCGCGAGGAGAAGGACCCGAAGGTCCGCCTCGCGCTGCTGTGCGGAAAGCTCGAAGACGCCTTCGCCACGGTGTTCCGACAGGTGGCGATGACCCGTTTCGAGCAGATGCTCCACACCGCGCGCCGCGAAGAGGGCGAGCTGGCGCTCGATCGCGTCAACGAGCTCTGGATGGACGCGAACCGCCCGATGTTCGGCGACTCGGTGCAGCTCTCGGACGACTACGCCTGGTGGTGGCTCTACATCCCGCACTTCGTCCACTCGCCCTTCTACTGTTATGCCTACGCCTTCGGCGAGCTGCTCGTCCTGGCCCTGCTGCGGCGCTACGACGAGGAAGGCGAGAGCTTCGTGCCGAAGTACGAGGCACTGCTCGCGTCCGGCGGCTCGGACACCCCCGAGAACCTGCTCGCCGCGATGGACCTCGACATCGCCGACCCGGCCTTCTGGCAGGGCGGCCTGGCGCTGCTCGAAGAGCTGCTCGAGGAGGCGGAGACGCTGGCCGCGGAAGTCGGCTGAATCCGGGCGCGCCCCGGTGATCCGGATCGCGCCCGCGCTCGACCCTGTTCCGAGGCCCCGATGGGCCCAGGAGGAACAGGATGAGCGCCCCGCTTCACACCGCAGCCCCCCAGCCCACCAGCACCGGAACCACCCTTCTCGCGCTCGTGCAGCGCCTCACGGACGAAGGCGTCCACGAAGACGTCGTGGTCGAGCGGGCGCTCGAGCTGCTCGAGACCGGCCAGGCCCACCTGACGGGCAACTTCCGCGGCGTCCCGGTGGCGGTGTTCCGCGCCTGACCGGTGTTCCACACCCGAGCCCCGCGAAACTTCTTGAAGAAGGGCGAATAAAAGACGAAAATCCGTCTCCCGTGTCCCGCCACCCCCCGGCTGCCGACTACGTCGAGCTGCGCTGCAAGAGCGCCTTCTCGTTTCTCGAGGCGTCCTCGAATCCGGAAGACCTGGCCGAGGTCGCGGCCGAGCGCGGCCATCACGCCCTCGCCCTCGCCGACCGCGACGGCCTCTACGGCATCCCGCGTTTCCACCAGGCGGCGAAGGCCGCCGGGGTCCGGGCGATCGTCGGCGCGGAGCTGGCGATCACCGATCGAGCCCCGCAAGCGGCCGCGGGCCGCGCGCAGCGAGGCGAAGCCGAGCGAGGTCCCAGCGGGCACGGACCCCGGCTGCAGCTGCTCGTCGAATCGCCGCGCGGCTATCGCCATCTCGCGCGCCTCGTCACCTGCGGACACGGGCGCGGCGAGAAGGGCGAGGCGAGCGTCACCTGGGACGAGCTGGAGGAGTACGCCGGCGAGTTGTGCGCCCTCGTCCACGGCGACGCCGCGGTCGACCGCACCGCGCTCGACCGCCTGCGCGCGCTCTTTCCCGGACGCCTGTGGGTCGACGTCTCGCGCCACGGCCGCCGTGACCAGGAGTGCGCCAACCGCCGCGCCGTCGATCTCGCCCTGGCGCTGGGCGTGCCCGTCGTCGCCACCGGCGACGTGCGCCACGCGCGCCCCGAAGACCGCAAGCTCACCGACGCCCTCACCTGTCTGCGTCACAAGACGCGCCTCGATCGCGCCGGCCGCGTGCTCGCCGCCAACGCCGAGCCCCATCTCCATACCCCCGCCGAGATGGCGCGCCGTTTCGCCGACCGTCCGGAGTGGGTGCGCGCCACCCGCGCGATCGCCGAGCGCTGCGCCTTCACCCTCGAGAACCTCGGCTACCGCTTCCCCGAGTTCCCGATTCCGCCCGGTGAGTCGCAGGCGTCCTTCCTGCGCATCCTCACCGAGTACGGCGCGCGCGAGCGCTACGGCCACCCGGTGCCCCCGAAGGCGCGGCGTCAGCTCGAGCACGAGCTCGCGCTGATCGAGAAGCTCGAGCTCGCCGGCTACTTCCTGATCGTGCACGACATCGCGCGCTTCGCCCGCGAGGCACCGATGCTCGCCCAGGGCCGCGGCTCGGCTGCGAACAGCGCGGTGTGTTATGCGCTCGGCATCACCGCCGTCGACCCGGTGGCGATGGGCCTGCTCTTCGAACGCTTCCTCTCGGAAGAGCGCGGCGAGTGGCCGGACATCGACATCGACCTGCCCTCGGGCGAGCAGCGCGAGTCGGTGATCCAGCACGTCTTCGAGAAGTACGGCCACCACGGCGCCGCGATGACGGCGGTGGTGATCACCTACCGCACGAAGATGGCGGTGCGCGAGATGGGGAAGGTGCTCGGGCTCGGCGACGACGCGATCGGGCGGCTCGCGAAGCTGCTCTCGAGCGTCGACCACCCGGAAGATCCCGGCACCGCCGAGGGCGCGTTGAAGGAAGCCGGCGTCGACCCCGGGTCACCGCGCATCGCCGCGCTGCTCGACCTGGTGTCGCGCGTGCGCGGACTGCCGCGCCATCTGGGCCAGCACTCGGGCGGCATCGTGATCGCCGCGGGCCGTCTCGACGAGGTGGTGCCGATCGAGCCCGCCGCGATGGCGAACCGCCGCGTCGTGCAGTGGGACAAGGAGGACTGCGCCGACCTCGGCATCATCAAGATCGACCTGCTCGGCCTCGGCATGCTCGCCGCGCTCGAGGACACGCTCGTGCAGGTGCAGCGACACGAAGGGGTGACGGTCGACCTCGCGAAGCTCCCCGCCGACGACCCCGACACCTACGCCATGATTCGCGAGGCCGACACCGTCGGCACCTTCCAGATCGAGAGCCGCGCCCAGATGGCGACGCTCCCGCGCATGAAGCCCGAGCGCTTCTACGACCTCGTCGTCGAGGTGGCGATCATCCGGCCGGGCCCGATCACGGGGAAGATGGTGAACCCGTATCTCGAACGCCGCGCCGGACGCGAGCCCGTCCGCTATCCGCACCCGTGCCTCGAGCCGATCCTCGAGCGGACGCTCGGCGTCCCGCTCTTCCAGGAGCAGCTGCTGCGCATCGCGATGACGGCGGCCGGCTTCACGGGCGGCGAAGCCGAAGAGCTGCGGCGCGCGATGGGGTTCAAGCGTTCGGTGGAGCGGATGAGCCGGATCGAGGAGCGGCTCGTCGCGGGGATGACCGAACGAGGCATCGATTGCTCTGCGCAGGAGGAGATCCTGCGCGGCATCACCTCGTTTGCGCTCTACGGATTCCCCGAGTCGCACGCGGCGTCGTTCGCGCTGATCGCGTACGCGTCGTCCTACTTGAAGTGTCACCACCCGGCGGCCTTCCTCGCCGGCCTGCTCAACGCGCAGCCGATGGGCTTCTACAGCGCGGCCAGCCTGGTGAAGGACGCCCAGCGCCACGGCGTCGTGGTGCTGCCGATCGACGTCGCGCGGTCGGGGTGGAACTCGGAGTTGGAAGCAAGCCGGCCGGAGGCCGGCGCGCAGCGAGGCGAAGCCGAGCGAAGTCAAAAGGATGCCTCCGCCTCCCCTGAAGACTCTCCCCAGGAATCATCGAGCCCGCTCCCGCAACGAACACCGCGCACTCGTTTCCTCGAGGTCCCCAGCCGAAACGAATGGGCCGTGCGGCTGGGGTTGCGGCGCGTCGCCGGACTGCGCGAGGAGACGGCCGAGCGCATCGTCGCCGCGCGCGCCGACGCGCCCTTCGCGAGCGCCGCCGACCTCGCCGCGCGCGCCCGGCCGAGCCGCGAGGAGCTCGCCACCCTCGCCGAGCTCGGCGCCCTCGCGAGCCTCGACGCGACGACGCGAACGCGGCGACGGGCTCTCTGGCAGGTGACCGGCCTCTCGCGCGACCCGCTGCTCGTCGGCGCGAGCCCGACGCCCGAGCCGTCGCCGCTGCCCGAGATGAGCCCCGTCGAGGAGACCCTCGCCGACTACGCCCGAAGCGGCCTCACCACCGGCGTCCACCTGATGGCCCACCTGCGCGAAGGCCTCGACGCGCGCGGCCTGCTCTCCGCTGCGGCACTGCGCGAAGTGCCCGACGGACGCTTCGTCCGCACCGCCGGCCACGTGATCGTCCGCCAACGCCCGGGCAGCGCGAAGGGCTTCTGCTTCCTCACCCTCGAGGACGAGACCGGCACCTCGAACGCCGTCCTCACACCCGACGTCTTCCAGCGCTTCCGCATCGGCCTCCACAGCGGAGCGATCCTCGAGATCGCCGGGCCGGTGCAGAACGTGGAAGGGGTCATCCACGTGCGGGTCCGCGACCTGCGCCCCCTCGTCCCCGGCTCCGAGCTGCCGCGCAGCCACGACTACCGCTGACGCCGCCCGCCCTCGCGGCGGGGGACACGGCGTCGCGGGACGACCAAGCGCTGATCGAAGTGACCGCGCTCAGGCGCGGTTGAGCTCCTTCGGAGCGCGCTTGCGGAAGAAGCGGCGCGGACGGGCGTAGAGCGCGCGCTCGTCCACGAGGGGGTCGCGCTCGTCGAGCGGGCAATCGCCGCCGTCGGCGCAGGCCACCGTGCCGTACCAGTCGTCGCCGCGCTTCACCGACGCCAGACCCAGCGAGCGCTGACAACGGATGCACGACCCATAGGCCGGCACGCGATCCACCTCGGACATCCACCTCTCCCTTCGCACGAACGGCCCGAAAACCGGGCGCGCCGGAGCTTGCCACCCTCGGACGGCTGTGACCAGCGCTCTCGCGCCTCGCGAGCGCGCTCCGAGAGCCCCCCGATCGCCAACCGCTGTTTTGAGGTAAGTTGGTCGCGGGCCTTCCCGCGGCGCGGGCAAGGCCCGTCTCCCATCCAGAGCCAACCCGAGCGATCGCGGCCACATCCCTCCGGCGATCGAGGAACCCACCCGAGCCCCCATGTTGCATCGAACCGACGACCTGCGGATCCAGGAGCTGCGGCCCCTGATTCCGCCGGCCATTCTGATGGAAGAGCTTCCCGCCAGCGAGAAGGCCTCCACGCTCGTCTGGAAGAGCCGCGCCAACATCGGCCACGTGCTCGCCGGTGAGGACGACCGCCTCCTCGTCGTGTGCGGGCCCTGCTCCGTCCACGACCCCGTCGCCGCCCTCGAATACGCGAAGCGCCTGGCCAAGGTGCGCGAGGAGTTCAAGAACGACCTCCTCGTCGTCATGCGCGTCTACTTCGAGAAGCCGCGCACGACCGTGGGCTGGAAGGGTCTGATCAACGACCCGACCCTCGACGGCAAGTTCAACATCAACGAGGGCGTGCGCCGCGCGCGGCGCTTCCTGCTCGACGTGCTCGAGCTGGGCGTCCCGACGGGCTCCGAGTTCCTCGACCCGATCACGCCGCAGTTCATCGCCGACCTCATCTCCTGGGGCGCGATCGGCGCACGGACGTCCGAGAGCCAGGTGCACCGCGAGCTGGCGTCGGGCCTCTCGATGCCGGTCGGCTTCAAGAACGGCACCGGCGGCGGCGTCCAGGTCGCCCTCGACGGCATCCGCTCTGCCGCGCACCCGCACCACTTCCTTTCCGTCACGAAGCAGGGCGGCGCGGCCATCGTCTCCACGAAGGGCAACCCGGAGTGCCACGTGATCCTGCGCGGCGGCGAGTCGGGCCCGAACTACCAGCACGAGGACGTCGTGCGGATCACGAGCGAGATCGAAGGGGCGGGCCTTCCCGGCCGGCTGATGATCGACTGCAGCCACGCCAACAGCGGCAAGGACCACTCGCGTCAGCCCGAGGTGGTGAGCGACATCGCCCGTCAGGTCGCCGACGGCGATCCGGCGATCTTCGGCATCATGCTCGAGAGCTTCCTCGTCGACGGAAACCAGAACCACGAGAAGGCCGACGGCGAGCTCGTCTACGGACAGAGCATCACCGACAAGTGCATGAGCTGGGAGCGCACCGAGCCGCTCTTCGCCGAGCTGGCCGAGGCCGTGCGCAAGCGCCGAGGTTAGGCGGCGCCGTGGCGGAGAAGGTTTCCGTTCAGCTCTTCTCGGGTTTCCTCGGTGCGGGGAAGACGACGGCGATCCTCGCGCAGCTCGACGCACGCCGGAAGCGCGGCGAGCGCGTCGCCGTCATCGTGAACGACTTCGGCGAAGCCTCCCTCGACGAGGAGGCGCTCGCCGAAGGCGAACCCTTCCGCATCACGAACATCCCCGGCGGCTGCGTGTGCTGCACCGCGCCCGAAGGGTTCGTCGCGGCGCTCGAAGCCGTCCTCGGCGAGGAGCCCGACCGCCTGCTGATCGAGCCGACCGGCCTCGCGCGTCCCCAGGACCTGATCGACACGATCCGGCGCTGCCCGCAGCGCGACGCCTTCGAGCTGGCGCCTACCGTCGTGCTCGTCGATCCGCGCCAGCTCCGCGAGACGAGCGCGCGCGGCGACGACGAGACGCGCCAGCTCCTGCGCGAACAGGCCCAGGTGGCGGACGTGCTCGTCGCCAACCGCACCGACCTCGCGAGCGAGGCCGACCTCGACGCCTTCGACGCGCTCGCGACCGACCTCTGGCCCGGGCCCCTCGCCGTGCACCGCACGACCCACGGCGCGCTGCCCCCGGAAGCCTTCGACTGGCCGCCGGGCGAAGGGCCGCGCGCAGAACCCCACGCGTCCGACGGACACGCCCACCACGCCCACGACCCGTCCACCGACGGACATCGCGCCCGCTCCTGGGTGTGGCCCCAGGACGCCGTGTTCTCGGGCCGCCGTCTGCGCGACACGCTCCAGTCGCTCGCCGGCGAGAAGGGCGTCGCGCGCCTCAAGGGGATCTTCCGCACCGAGGAGGGCACGAGTCGCCTCGAGATCTCGGGTGGCGTCCTCCACGATCGGCTGACTTCCTACCGCCGCGACAGTCGCGCCGACGCGATCGTGCGATCGGAAGCGGAAGCGCTCCTCGACACGATCGCGAAGCAGCTCGAAGCGGCCCTGCTCAGCGAGGCCGAGCGCGCCGTCGACCCGAACCGGATCGAATGGGTGCTGCCCGATGGCCGCGTGTTCGGCGTCGATCGCGCCGCCCTGCGCGCGCTGCCCGACGGCATCGCGGACGTGTCGACGCTCTTCCCGAAGCGCGCGGGCGCTGCCGCGCGCGTCCAGGCCGTGTTCGAGTCGCTGCCGCTGCCCGAAGATGGGAGCGCCGTCGTCGTGGCCGGCGACGGCTTCGCCAGCGATCCGGTCGACATCGCGGTGCTGCGACGGGGCGTCCTGCTGCACAGCCAGGACGACGGCCCGCTCCCGGAGAAGCAGGGAGGCCCGTTCCGGCTGCTGATCCCGGAAGACGCCTCGCCCGAGCCGGTCTCGTGCGCGAACGTGAAAGGCGTCGCGAAGGTGGTGCTTCGCGAGAGCTAGCGTGGGCCCGGCCCGTCGAGCTGGCGCGGGCCTAGTTCGTCGCGCTGCCCGTGACGCGGTTCGGCGTGCGGAACGCGAGCAGCGTCTGCACCAGCGTCACCACCAGGCCGCTCCCGAAGAGCGCCACCAGGAACCCGAACGCGACCATCGCCGGCGTGCTCCCCTCTGCCTGCGCGCTGAGCGACAGGTAGACGAAGAGGCTCACGAGCGTGAGGTAGAGGCCGCAGGCCCCGAACCACTCCACGATCACGCGCCTCGGGCTCGGCGCCGAAAACGACACGACGAGCCAGGACACGATGAGCATTCCCAGGCCGGCGTATCCCAACAGCGCGACTCCCGTCGTCGGCAATGTCATGATTCCCCCCTGCTGATTCGGACCGCCCCGCAGTCGCCGCGCCCTCTCGCCCGGCTCCCCGGCTGCCCCGCGGGGCCCGCCCCGTTCCCCTCCGCATCGGCCGATTCGCCGACCTTCCGGAGTAGCTGGACCCCTACACCACCTCGATCGATCGCAGATGCTGGATGACCGAGGCGGAGAGGCGATCCGGTGTGAAACCGAAGAACTCGGCGAGATCCGCGTAGGGCGCCGAGGCGCCGAAGCGCTCGACGCCGTACATGAGCCCGCGCGTGCCGAGCAGGCCCTGGAGGCTCTGTCCGCGCCCGGCTTCGACCACGACGACCGGCGGGCCGTCCGGCGGCACCAGCTCGTCGCGCCATTCTTTCGGCTGGCTCATGAAGAACTCGAGGCAGGGCAGCGACACCACCCGGGCCTCGATGCGCTCCGCGGCGAGCTTCTCGGCGGCGTCGCAGGCGAGTGACACCTCGGAGCCGGTGGCGACGAACACCACCTTCGGCTCCTCCGGATCGCGCACGACGTAGCCGCCGAGCAGGACGTCCGTGAGCTTGAAGCTCGCGGGTCGCGACAGCGGCGGGAGCTTCTGGCGCGTGAGCGCCACCAGCGCCGGGCCCTCCACCTTGCGCGCGATCCACTCGTAGATCACCGCCGTCTCGACCCCGTCCGCCGGGCGGAACACCGGCAGATCCGGGATCGCGCGCAGCGCGTCGAGCTGCTCGACCGGCTGATGCGTGGGGCCGTCCTCGCCGAGGTAGATGCTGTCGTGGGTGAAGATGAAGAAGTTCGGCGTCTTCATCAGGGCGGCGAGCCGGATCGCCGGACGCAGGTAGTCGCTGAAGATCAGGAACGTTCCGCAGAAGGGACGCAGCGTCCCGTCGAGCGCGATGCCGTTGCTGATCGCGCCCATCGCGTGCTCGCGGACGCCGAAGTGGATGTTCGTACCGGCGTAGAAATCCGCGCCCGTCTCGTCTTCCTCGACCTGGCCGATCGCACCGAGGCCTTTCAGGAAGGGCGGCGCGTTCGACCCCGCGAGGTCGGCGGACCCGCCCAGCAGGTAGGGCGCCGCCTCCGCATAGCGCTCGAGCATGATCGCGGCGTGGTTGCGCGTGGCGTCGGCCTTGTCTTCGCGTCCCTCGAGCATGCGTTCGAGCAGATCGTTCGGGACCGTGCGGTGACGCGCCGTCTTCCACGCCGCGAACGCGACCGGTTGCGACGTCTGCCACGCGGCGAAGGTCTCGTCGCGCTCGGAGCGATCGTCGCGCTTGAGCTCGGCGCGCTCGGCAAAGTAGGCGCGCACGTCGTCGGGCACGTAGAGCTCGCGGTCGGTCGGCCAACCGACGGCCTCCTTCGCCTCGCGGACGGCGTCGGGGCCGAGCGGTGCGCCGTGCGCCTTCGACTTCCCCGCCACGACGCTCCCGCGTCCGATCACCGTGCGGGTGACGATCATCGAGGGACGCTCGACCTCGTCCTTCGCGCGGTCGATCGCCGCCTCGAGGCCTTCGACGTCCTCGCCGTCGACTTCGGCCACGTGCCAGCCCTGCGCCTCGAAGCGCTTGCGCACGTTCTCCGAGAAACACAGCTCGGTGCCGCCGTCGATCGTGATGCGGTTGTCGTCGTAGAGGTAGATCAGGTTGCCGAGCTTCCAGTGAGCGGCGAGGGAACCGGCCTCGGCCGAGATCCCCTCCATGAGGTCGCCGTCGCTGACGATCCCGTAGACGAGATGGTTGCCCGGACCGATGTCGTCGGACGCGAAGCGCGCGCGCGTCGCGCGGGCGGCGAGCGCCAGCCCCACGCCGTGCGCGAATCCCTGGCCGAGCGGACCGGTCGTCACCTCGACGCCCGGCGTCAGTCCGAACTCGGGGTGGCCGGCCGTCCGCGAGTGCAGCTGACGGAAACGCGCGAGGTCGTCCATCGTCAGCCCGAGCTCGTAGAGGTGGATCAGCGAATAGAGCAGCATCGAAGCATGCCCGGCCGACAGGACGAAACGATCGCGCAGCACCCAGTCGGGTTCGTCGGGATCGAAACGCAGGTGCTGG
>JAHEJV010000468.1 GCA_024638705.1 Deltaproteobacteria bacterium
ATCGAGACGCTCAACGAGGGCCGCATCGGGATCGGTGCGCAGATGCTCGGTCTCGCCGAGGGCGCGCTCGAGGCCGCCGTCGCCGACGCCGGCGAGCGCGAGGCCTTCGGCCAGAAGATCGGCGAGTTCCAGGCGATCCAACACCTGCTCGCCGAGTGCGCCACCGATGTCACGACGATGCGTCTCCACGTCTACAACGCAGCGCGCCTGCGCGAGGCAGGCCAGGACATCGTGCGCGCCGGCGCGATGACGAAGCTCGTGGGCAGCCGCGTCGCCGAGTCGGTCGCCAGCCGCTGCGTCGACGTCTACGGCGGCATCGGCGTCACCGAAGAGTGTCCCGCCGAGAAGTATCTCCGCGACGCGAAGGTCGCCCAGATCTACGAAGGCACGACCTTCATGCAGCTCAACACCATCGCCCGCGCGGTGATGCGGGACGGGAGCTAGCAAGCGGGCCGAAGGCCCGCGCGCAGCGAGGCGAAGCCGAGCGAAGTCGAAAGGCTTCCTCCGCGCCACGCCACGAGGCGACCGCCCGAGTCGTCGAGCCTGCGCTCTTTGCGAAGAAGAGCTAACCCGGCGGCGCGAGATGGAAGAACCAGACTCCGGCGTCGCTCGGCGGCGGCGTGTACTTGCCGAGCACCACCTCCTCGAGACGCGCTTCGAGCTCCGGGTCGTCCACCTTCACGAGGGTGCGCCGGTAGCGCTTTCCGTCGACACGTACGACCGCCGCGGGATCCTCGAGCGCCTCGTGATGCCACGACTTGCCCGGTGGGAACGACAGGCTGACCGGAACGTAGGCCGCTCCGTCGAGCACGAGGACCCAGGTCGTGCGCGAGCGCTCGCTGCTCTGGAGCTCGATCTCCTGGACGTCGGCGGCGAAGCTCCAGTCGACGTCGGTCTCCTCGACCCACTCGCCGCTCGTGAAGGGACCGCCCGGCAGGATCGCCACCGGACCGTCGGCGAAGCGCGCGCCGAAGGCGACGAGCCCGATGAACACGAGCAACCCCACGATGCCGATGCCTGCGATCTTGAGGAACTTCACGTCGTCTCTCCTTCTTCCCTGTCTTCGAGGATCTCGACGGGCGTGCCTACGACAGCCCGCTCGAAGAGCCACACGACGTCGGCATCGCGCATCCGGATGCACCCGTGCGACGCCGGCTTGCCCAGGTTGGCCTCGTCGGGCGTGCCGTGGATGTACACGTAACGCGAGCGGCTGTCCCGGTCGCCGCCGCGGTTGCGGCCCGGCTCCTGGCCGTCGAGCCAGAGGATGCGCGTCGTGATCCAGTCGCGCTCGGGCTCGCGGGCGAAGTGCTCCGGGGTGCAGATCTCGCCGGTGGGCTCACGGCCGACGAACACGGCGCCCGGCTCGGCGCCGGAGCCGACCTTCTCGGCCACGCGGTGCAGGCCGCGCGGTGTCTGCTCGCTGCCGTCCCGTTCGCCGGCCCCCTTCGCGGCGGTCGACACCGGAAAGCGCCGGACGACGCGGCCGTCCTCGACCCATTCGAGGGTCTGTCGGGCGAGGTGGACGCGGATGCGGGGCTCGCTCACGCGCGAAGGGTATCGGCTGCCGGCGGCGGCTACCCCTCCAGCTTCTCGCGAAGCGAGTCGGGGACTTCCATCGGACGCCCGTCCGGGCCGACAGCCACCGCGACGATCTTCCCGGTGATCGCGCGCACGCCGTCGGTCTTCACGATCTCGTACTCCCAGCGCACCGAGGTCCGTCCCACGCCCACGACGCGCGCCGTGCAGTCGAACTCCTCGGGATAGCGGAGGGCGTTCTGGTAGTCGGCCTCGACGTGCACGCGCGGCATCTTGACCAGCGCGTCGCCGAACGCCTCGCGCATCAAGACGTGCTCTGGCACCTCGAAGTAGCGGAGCGCCGCGGTGTAGTGGATGAGCCCGCTGGCGTCGGTGTCGACCCAGTTCACGCGCATCCGCTCGGTGTGTTCGATCGCCATGACGCCTCCGGCGCGCACGCTAGCACCCCGCGCCGGTCTTGTTGACACTGTCTACATCCTGGTAGACACTGTCTACGGATGCCCGAAGCCACCGAGTCCCTCGGCGAACGCCTCGTCCTCACGGCCCTCGACCTGCTGGCCGAGGAGGGGCTCGACGCGCTGACGCTGCGCCATATCGCGCGCCGCGCCGGGGTGTCGCACGGCGCGCCGCTGCGGCACTTCCGCAGCCGCGGCGATCTTCTCTCCGAGGTGGCGGCGCGCGGCTTCGGGATGCTCTCCGAATCGGTCGAGAAGTCCGCCGCTTCGCTCGGGCCGGACGCCGGACCCCGCGAGCGGCTCCGTGCCGGTGCGCGCGCCTACGTCGAGTCGGCCGTCGCGCGACCGGGCCTGTTCGCCCTGATGTTCCGCCCGGAGCTGCTCGACGCCGAGAACGAGAGCTATCGCGCGCAGGGAACGGCGGCCTTCGATCAAATGCTCGCCCAGGTGCGCGCGGCCCAGGTGTCCGGCTGGCATCTGGATCGCGATTCCCGACTGTTGGCGGGTGGCGTGTGGTCGGCGTTGCACGGGCTGGCGACGCTCTGGGCGCAGGGCGCCTTCACCGGACCCGTCCCGAACGCATCTCTCGATGAAGCGATCGAAACGACCCTCGATCTCATGACCGGCGATCTCCCGAACGGAGCCGCGCCTGGAGGAAACCGATGACCGAGAATCTCTACCTCTCCGGAAACTTCGCCCCGATCGACGACGAGCGCGACGCGGTCGATCTCCCCGTCACCGGAAGGATTCCCGAGGAGCTCGCAGGGCGGCTGCTGCGCATCGGGCCGAACCCGATCGCCGCCGACCCCGCGAACTACCACTGGTTCCTCGGCAACGGCATGGTGCACGGCGTGTCGCTGCGCGGCGGTCGCGCCGAGTGGTATCGCAACCGCTTCGTGCGCGACGACGAGCTGGTGGAGGCGAAGGGCTGG
>JAHEJV010000146.1 GCA_024638705.1 Deltaproteobacteria bacterium
ACACGATCGAGGATCTCCAGAGCACCAACGGCACGAAGGTCAACGGCAAGGGAATCCGCTCCCACGAGCTCTGCCCGGGCGACGAGATCCAGGTGGGCCACACGAAGTTCCAGTTCGTGCGCGCTTGAGCGCTATGCGGTACCCAATCGGCGCGGCCCGCCCGCGCTGCGCAACCGGGGGCCGATTGGGGGGATTCCATGAGCGTACGCTGGCTGACCATCGCGACCGCGCTGTTCTTCACGGCCTGCATCACCTCGCCCACGGCGCCGCCGCCGGTCGAGTGGATCGACTATCGCGTCGGACCGCCGGACCAGCTCAGGGTGACGATCCTCCCGGAGCCGGTCATCTCCGAAGAGGCGACGGTGCGGCCCGACGGCATGATCACGGTCCAGCTGATCGGCGACGTGCTCGCCGGAGGCCGCACGACCGTCGAGATCGCCGCCGACATCCAGGAGCGCATCAAGCGCTACAAGCGCGGCGCAGTGGTGACCGTGTCGCTCGAGTCGGCCCAGGCCGACCTGATCACGGTCTACGGCGAGGTGGGTCGTCCCCAGACGATCTCCCTCACCCGGCAGATGCGCGTCAGCGATGCACTCGGCACGGCGGGCGACGTCACGAATCTCGCCAACGAGGACAACATCCGCGTCGTTCGCCCGGGCAACCCGCCCGAGGTGATCATCGTCGACATCGCGGCGATCCGGACCGGCGACCTCTCCACCAATGTCCAGCTCTACGGCGGCGACATCATCTACGTCGAGCCGACCTTCATCGCGAAGATCGGCTACGTCATCCGCCAGATCCTCTTCCCGTTCGACCCGCTCTTCAACGCGGGCCGCAATGCCATGCGGCTCTGATCGGGATCGCGCGCACGATCCCTGTCAACGCCTAGGGCGTGTCGCGATGGGCGTTGCGTCCGCGGCGGCGCTTGCGGCGCCGCTGGTTGCGGTCGACGATCTCGACCACCTCGTCGACGTCGTCGGTGACGTGGAACATCTTGAGGTCGCGCTTCGAGATCATCCGCTCCTGCAGCAGCCGGGTCTGCATCCAGTCGACCATCCCGCCCCAGAACTCGCTGCCGAAGAGCACGACCGGGAACTCGTGGATCTTCTGGGTCTGCTTGAGGGTGAGCGCTTCGAAGATCTCGTCGAGCGTCCCGAAGCCGCCCGGTAGCGCGACGAAGCCGCAGGCGTACTTCACGAACATCACCTTGCGCGCGAAGAAGTAGTTGAAGTGGATGATCGTGTCGGCGTAATCGTTCGCCGTCTGCTCGTACGGCAGCTTGATGTTGAGCCCGATCGATCGCCCGGTGCCCCGCTGCGCGCCCTTGTTCGCGGCCTCCATGATGCCGGGCCCGCCGCCCGTGATCACGCCGTAGCCGGCCTTCGAGAGCGCCTCGGCGACGGCCACCGCCTGGCGGTAATGGACGTTGCCGCGCTTGACGCGCGCGCTGCCGAAGATCGAGACCGAGGGCCAGAAGGGTCGCAGGGTCTCGAAGCCCTCGACGAACTCGCCCATGATCTTGAATACGGTCCAGGTGTCCTTGGCGTGGCGATCCGTCACGAAGCATTTCCCCCTTGCTTCCGAACGTTTCGGTCAACTCGTGCGCAGGCCTGAATTTCGGGCCGGTCGTCCCCTCGCGGCGGCGTTCAGCTCGGCCCGATCCGTGCCGATAGGCGCGAAATGGAAACCGGCTCTGGGCCCCTCCACTCGCGCTACGACGACGATCCGGCCTACGCCGAGGCGATCGATTCCTTCGTCATCGGCATCGCCGAACGCGTCGATGGCCTGCAGGATATCGAGGCCCGCGGCGACATGTTGGGCCTCGCCGACGCCGTCACCGCGCTCGCCGCGGAGGCCGATCATCTCGGCTTCCCGCACCTCGTCGGCACCGCTGGCGAGGTGGCCGAAGCGGCGCGCGGCCGCAACGGCGAGCTCGCGCGCAAGGCGCTCGAAGACCTCACCGAGATCGCCCGCCGTGTGCGCCAGTCGCACCGGGGTTCGCTCTAGCGCTTTCTCGCGCCCATGCGCGGCTAGAGGAAGAACCAGAGCGAGATCGGGGCGCCGCTGGCGTCGGTGAAGACGCCGTCGAAGAACACGACGGCGAGGAAGATCGAGCCGTTGGTCACGGCGTGGACCAGCACGAGCGGAGCGAGATGCCCGCGGTAGTAGAACCAACCCATGGTGAGCAGGGTCCACGCCGCCATCACGCCCCACTCCCAGTCGACGTGGCTGAACACGAAGTAGAGCGTGACGACGATGAAGCTGCGCCAGGTGAAGCGCGCGATCGGGACGGCGCGGAAGTCGCGGCGCGTGTCGAACACGTCGACGTAACGCATCAGCCAGCTGCGCACGAAGAGCTCTTCGACGAAGGGCGTGACGCCGGTGTAGCCGGCGAAGCGCAGGAAGAGCGTGAGGCCGACCGCTTCCTCGCCGAGCTGTGCGGGGTCGAAGCCGGCGTCTTCGGGGCGCAGGGAGTCGAACAGGATGAACGGGGCCATCCAGACCACCGCGCCGAGCAGACCCACCGCGACGTCCGCGATCGCGAGCCCACCCCACGTCGCGCCGCGCAACTCGGGATAGCGATCGCGCACGAAGAAGAAGACGAAGAATCCGAGCGGGGCGGCGACGCGCATCACGAGGATGAGCGGATCGAGGACGTCGGGCAGGCGCGCGCCGATCTCGACCGTGAGCAGGAAGGCGAGCATCGGAGCCCAATACGGGGCCCAGCCGCTGTCTCGCGACTTCGGCTTTTCTTTGAGCTCGTCCCCGGCTACCACGGCGCGCGCAAGTTAGACCATCCGCCCACGCCGGGCCGCGCGAGCGCTGCGGTGCCCGAAGGATTCATCAGGCGGCGTTGCGGGGCAGGACGCGACCGACGATCCGGCGGCTCGCCGCGCCGTCTTCCTTGAGCGATTCGACCATCGTCGACGATCCGAGCAGCCGCTCGAGGTCGCGCCGCTGCGCGTCGCTCGCGTCGGTGAACTCGAGCGCCACCGCGTCGCCCTCCACGCGGATGACCGCCGCGTCGACCACCACCGGCTCGCCGCGCTTCGATGCGCCGTAGAGCGCGATCGTGAGCTTCGCGCCTTCGGCCAGATCGGGCGCGCCGGTGAGTCGCACGCCGCTCATCGAGAGATCCCGGCCGATCACCGGCTCGGCCCCGCCGAGATCGAGCAGCGCGACCGGCCGTTCGTAGGGATGGCGCTCTCCGGAGCGGCGTTCGGACGGACCCGTCTGGGCCGGCGCCGCGGCCGCTGCGGGCTGGAGCGGCGTCGCGCGCGTTCCGATCTGCTCGCCGGCCAGGATCTTCTCGAGCTGCTCGCAAACCGCGTCGGCGTGGCCCTCGAAACGGACGACGATCGAGTAGGACGTGCGCGTCGGGCGCAGCTCGGCGTCGCCCGAGCGGATGACGCGACCCGGCACTTCGAGCGCCGCGTCGCCGCCGAGTCCTTTCGGAAAGACGATCGTGACGGCTTCGCCCACCGGGATCTGCCGGTCGGTTACGACCCGGCACACCGCCGTCGAGAGATCGGCGAGCTTGGCGCGCTCCTTCGCGTCCCCGATCTGGAGCCCCACCGTGCCGCCGAGGTTCAGGCGGAGATCGGCGCGGCGCTCGGGACCGTCGTGGAGCTGGCTCTGGAGGAACGCCCGCAGCGAGTCGTTGTCGAGTGCGCCCTGGACGAGGAAGTCGACGCCGAGATCGCGCAGCCGCTGGCGCAGCGGCAGGAAGTCCTGGCTGTGGAAGCACACCTTCGTGGGCTCGACGCCCTCGGCGTTGTCGAGCAGCTCCGGGATCTCCTTGGTCGGATGCCATGACATCACGACGAGATCGCGGGGCTTCTCGATCCCCCCGCGCACCTTCGACGCGGCGATCCGTTCGGGCTCGGCGCCGAGCTGCTCGAGGATCTCGTAGACCCGATCGAGCTGACCATCGTCGACGACCAACACCGAGGGAATGCCGCTCATGGGAGGGCGTTTCGGGTGAACGGTGGTGTCACTGGAGCCGCCGCCGTCGCTCGGGCGGTCCGTCTAGCGCGCAGGCAGTCGCGCGAGCGCCGCCTTCCAGGCGGCCTCGACGTTCGCGCGTCGGCTGGACTCTCCGGCGGCCGATCCGGACGCCCTGCCCGAGTAGAGTTCGTTCAGCTTCGGATCGAGGACGAGCACGTCGATCTCGCAGCGCGCCCCGTCGCGGACGTTCTTGCCACCGCAGGCGCCGCGCACGTCCATGAAGGCCTCGCGGGTGCGAGCGCTTCGGACGGCGGCGACGTACTGGGGAACCCCCGCGCCGATCGCCGGGGATTCGCGCAGGCCCGTTCGCGAGGTACGGGGATCGACGAACTCGGAGCGCTTCGGGCGGTAGCGGTCGAGCTTCTGGGCCCGTGCGGGATCGACCACGATGGCGAAACCGCGCTCGGCCATCACCGGAACCAGCGCGTCGAGCAGACTCTCGGACGCGTGGTTCACGTCGAAGGTCATCACCGGTCCGGTGTTGCTCGTCGCATCGCTCACGGTCACGAGCGACTCGCGCGCCGCGACCACGACGGTCACCGCGAGCGTCGGCAGCGGGTCGTCGGCGCTGTAGCCGGTGAGCGGCGGGCCGGAGGGCGCGCTGCCGCCGCCGCTGGCGCAGCCGAAGATGAAGACGAGAAGGAGGAAGAAGAGGACGGTGTGCAGCGGAGATCGCGGCGTGTTCATCGCCGCATCCCAGCAGAAGACGCACGATCGCGCAACGAAACCGCAGCTACCGTCTGGGTTGGCGTCCCCGGCAGGACTCGAACCTGCGACGCACGGTTTAGGAAACCGACGCTCTATCCATCTGAGCTACGGGGACGCTCGGGTCGAAGCTACCGCCCCGCCGCCTGGGATGCCGGCACCGTGCGCGGCAGGAAGCGCAGCGGATTCTCAGGCTTGCGTTCGCGGCGGATCTCGAAGTGGAGGTGCGGGCCACTGGCGTTTCCCGAGGCGCCCACTTCCGCGAGCAACTGGCCCTTCTCGACGAAGGCGCCCTTGCGGACCTTGTTCCGCCGGTTGTGCGCGTAGACCGTCGAGTAGTGCCCGGCGTGCTTCACGATGACGACGCGGCCGTAGTCGCCGAGCCAGCCGCTGTGCGTCACGCGCCCCGCCTCGGCGGCGCGCACCGGGGTGCCGCTGCGCGCGGCGATGTCGATGCCCTCGTGGTCGCGGCGGCCGCGCCGGCCGAAGCCGGAGGAGAAGCGCCCGGTGACCGGCCAGCCGAACGCGAGCTCGGCCTCGCGATAGGCCACGTCGGCGAGGTCGCCGGAGCCCGACGGCGCGCCCGAAGGCGCCCTGCTCTTTCCGCGCACACCCGGGATCGAGAGGCGCGCGCCGGTCGGGACGTTCGCGACGTCGCGGATGCGGTTGCGGCGCACGATCGAATCGACCGACACGCCGTAGCGCTTCGAGAGGCGGTAGAGGGTCTCGCCGCGTTGCAACACGTGAACCCGCTCGGGCCCGGGCCGGGTCGCGGCATCGCGGGGCGGCGGCGCGAGGGCGCGGCGCTGCGGCGCCGGCGAACCGCAGCCGATCGCGAGCGCGAGCCCCGCGACGATCGCGGCGAGCGCAAGGGCCGACCCCCTCATTCCCGCCACCCATGCGCGCCGACGAGATCGACGAAGCGGCAGCGCCCGATCCACTCCTGCGTGTAGTCCGTCTCGGAGGTGCGCCGGATCCGCATCAGGCGCTGCTCGTCACGCTCTCCGAACGGACCGACGAGGCGCCCGCCCACGGCGAGCTGATCGAGGAGCGGGTCGGGGATCGTCGGCCCGCCGGCCGTGACGACGATCGCGTCGAAGGGGGCGTCGGCCGGACGTCCCCGGGTGCCGTCGCCGAGATAGACGACGACGTTGCTCACCCCGAGCCCATCGAGCGCCCGGCGCGCGGACGCCGCGAGCCGCGGCACGCGTTCGATCGAGATCACGCGCGCCGCCAGCTCGGCGAGGATCGCCGCCTGATAGGCGGAGCCGGTGCCCACTTCGAGCACGGTCTCGCTGCCCACCAGCTCGAGCGCCTGGGTCATCGCGCCGACCACGCTCGGCGCCGAGATCGTCTGCCCCTCGCCGATCGGGATCGCCGTGTCGCGATAGGCCTGGCCGGCGAGCGCGTCCGGGATCAAACGATGCCGGGGAACGCGCTCGAAGGCGGCGCGCACACGGGGATCGTCGACGCCGGCGCGCGCGAGGCGTTCGGCCATCCGCCTCCGCGGCACGAGATGGCGATCCGCGGGAGCGGACGAAAGTCCACCCCGCACTCTGGTCGCTCCGGTCCCCACCAATCCAACCTCAGCGTGTGAGCCGGAACTGTGGCGACTGGGCGGGCCGCGCGCAAACGCCGGTTGAAATCACGCCTACTGTGCCTCTTCCGGCGCGCGTTCGCGGACCGCGGCGCGCGTGGCTTCGGAGCGCGAGAGCGCGAGGATCGTGAGCGCGAGCGCGCGCGCCGCCTCGAGCATTCCGGCTTCTCCGAGCGGCTGCGTGGTCGCTTCCGCGAAGGCGCGTGTGTGGAGCTGGAGATTCTCCCCGATCGGGAAGTTCGGGTGGATCGTGGGCACGACGCGCGACACGTGGGTGATGTCGCTCGAGCCGATCGACTCGCCCGGGGCGTGGGTCGTCTCTTCGAGACCGAGCAGCGTGAGTTGACGGCGATAGGTGTCGGCGAGCGGCAGGTTGGGGAGCATCGGCGGCGACTCGCCGGCCGCACTCAGCACTTCGAGCCGTGTCTTCGTCGCCGCGGCCGCACCCTCCGCGCACTCCAATACGCGCGCGACCGCCTCGTCGAGCACGTCGTCCTCGAGCGCGCGCACCCAGAAGAGCGCGGCGGCGCGCTCCGGGATCACGTTAGGCGCCGTTCCACCGTCGGTGACGATGCCGTGCACGCGCGCCGACCGCGCGAGCTGCTGACGCAGCAGGCCGATGTTCACGAACAGCGCGATCACCCCGTCGAGCGCGTTGATGCCGCGATCGGGATACGCGGCGGCGTGGGCGGCGCGCCCGTGGAAGACGAACTCGAGCTTGCGGTTGCCGAGGAAGAGCCGGTGGGAGCGCCGCATGTCCGAGGCGTGGGCCATCATCGCGACGTCCGCCTCGTCGAAGACGCCCGCCTCCACGAGCTTCCGCTTCCCCACCCCGGTCTCCTCGGCCGGGCACCCGACGACGAGCAGCCGGGCCGCCTCGGGGGCGGCGGTCGCGAGGGCCTGGGCTGCCAGCAGGCTCGCCGGGCCCGAGAGGTTGTGGCCGCAGGCGTGGCCGATCTCCGGGAGGGCGTCCATTTCGGCCAGGAGAGCGGCGCAGAACGGGGCCCCTGGGGCTCCCGCTCGGGCCAGGAACGCCGTCGGCATCCCGGCGACCCCGGTTTCGACGGCGAATCCGAGCGCCGCGAGGTAGGCCCGGTAGCGCTCGCTGGTGGCGTGCTCCTCCAGGGACAGCTCGGGGTGGTCGGCCATCCAGCGGGCCAGCTCGAGAGCGGGCCCGGAGGCCGCCTCGATCGCCTCCAGGACGGCCTGCTGCGCGGCGTCGGGCTCGGGCCTGGTGTGGGGACGGCTCATGGCTCCCTCCATCGGCGGGCCCGCGGGCTCACTGGACGGGAGGCCAAGCGGCGATCCCGCCCGCGAGCGACCGAGGCACTTCGCCGCAGAACCGCAACTTATGGATTTTGCTCCACTTCATCGTCCGATCAAGGTATAACGGGTCGCGAATTTCCGGGGGCGTGTGCGCAGCCGCCAGCCGCTAGTCGCGGACGACGATGCCGTAGCGCCGCAGCGGGAAGTGGCTGCGTTCGGTCGTGCGGACCTCGACGAGGTAGACGCCGGGCGTGAGGTAGGCGGGATCGATCGCGATCGCCGCGGAGGTGCGGTCGCCCGAGAGACGTCCTTCGAGCTCGAGGATCCGGTTGTCGGGTTGGGAGATCAGCCGCACCGGCCGCGGCTCCTCGTTGCGCGACGGTTCGGGAAGCCCGAGGTGGACGGTGAGCGGGAGTCCGGCCTCGAGCTGCTCGGGATCGATCACGAGCCGGCCCGTCGGCGGAAGCGGCGTTTCGGGCGACGTGGCGGTGATCTCTTCCGGGAGCGACGCGGCCTCGGGTTCGTCGATCGGCGTCGGCTCCAAAGTCGTCGCGTCGAACTCGGGCGGCGGCGCCGACTCGGGCATCGACCAGTACGCGACAGTGAAGAGCACGACGAGACCGACGCCGAAGGCGATGCGTTCGAAGCGCGCGCCGCGCGCGGGTCGTTCGTTCGGTTCTTCCATGGGCGAACTCTAACCCACGCGCGCGCTGCGTCTTCGAGCGACTAGACTTCCGCCCTACTCGGGAGCTGACTCTTGCGCGAGCACCGCTATCACATCGACATGCCCCATCCGCCCGAACGGATCTGGGCGCTGATGCAGGACTATCCCCGTTGGACCGAGTACGCGCCGATGGTGATCGAAGTCGAGGTGCTCTGGCCCGGGGACGCGGACGGCAACGGCCTCTTGCGCCGTGTGATCTACCAGATGCCCTTCGGCCGCCGGGGCTCGGCGCTCGAACTGGTGAGCGAGGTGGAGGCGGCGCGGGGCTACACCTACAAGATGATCTCGCGCGAGCCCGGCAACGACCAGACGGGTCGCGTGCGCCTCGAGCCGCGCACCGACGGCGCGCGGCTGCACTTCGAGGAGCGCTACCACCTCACGAGTGCGCCCTGGAAATGGTTCGAGGGGCCGATCTACGGCTTCATCAACCTCCAGAACGAGAAGTCGATGCGCGCCCTCTCCGACTGGCTGACCGCCCACCCCGAGTACCGCGCCGACCTCGCGTGACGCCTAACGGTATCGATCGTTGCGTGCGAGTTGCACACGAGTTGCGCGCAAACGAGGAGCTGTCTGACCGATGGACGTCGTGATAGGATGCTTCGCCCATCGCGGAGGTCGCATGCCCCATCGCCGTCCGAAACGCGCCGGTCGCGCCCGTCGTCTCGCCGTACTCGTCGTTCTCGCGACGGTGGCGCTCGCCGGTTGCCACACGATGCGCTTCGAGATCGTCGACGCGCCCCACTCGAAGATCGTGCATCACCGCAAATCGTTCTACGTGGCGGGGCTGTTTCCGCGGCTGAACCGGGTGGACGTCTCGCAGTATTGCCCGCACGGCGTGTCGCGTGTCCGCGAACAGACCACCGACGACGACGCGATCATCGGCGTCGCCACGCTCGGCATCTGGACGCCGCGCTCTTCCTGGTACTACTGCCTGCCCGGCCCCGGCGAGGGGAAGGGCTGGGTCGTCGACGTGCCGATCCCGAGCCCGAGCGACGAGTCGTCCGAAGGAGGCGCCCAATGAAGCGCTTCCCCCTCGCCCTCGCGATTCTCGCCGCCGCCGCGAGCGTCGGCTGCTTCCGCACCCAGTACGTGAATCTCCAGCCGCACGGTCCCGTGCCCCACCATCTCCCGGTCGACTCGAAGCCGGTGCAGAGCGCGCCGTGGCACGGCTATTTCGCCGGCGGCCTGACGCCCAACGAGCTCGAGGTGCGCGCGCCGCAGGCCTGCGGCGGGCTCGCCCACGTCGACCGCATCCAGACCGAACGCAACGGCGCCCAGGCCTTCATCGCGATGGGTCTCAACATCTACTCGCCCTACAGCGGCAGCGTCATCTGCGACCACGGCCCGTCCTTCGTGGTGGTGCCGCCGCGTCCGCCCGAAGAGGTCTTCCCCACCGAGTTCTCCGTCTCGCGCGACTACGTCGGACAGTACGACGACGTGTGGAGCGCGACGATCCGCGCCGTCACCGAGAGCGGCTTGGTGATCACCCGCGCCGACCGCGACGCCGGCATCATCGTCGTCCCGTCGCTGCCCTTCGAGGACACCCAGGCCTACGCGATCCCGCTCGGTCACACGCGCGGCGCCCCCCACAAGGTGCTCCGCCGCGAGGGCCGCATGCTGATGTCGGTGCGTCCCACCGAGTACGGCAGGGCGCGCGTCGCGATCGACGTCGCGATGCGCATCCGCGTCCGCACCGGCAACCGCGACCACTACATCCCGCCCCGCTACGAATGGCGCGAGGTCCGCTCGAACCTCGCCATCGAGCGCGTGCTGCTCGACCGCATCGAGGGGCGCCTCGAGCTGGTCGCGGATCAAGACACGACGCTCTGAGCGGTCGTTCCCGGGGTGATGGAAGCGCGGAGGACCCAGAGCCTCCTCGCGAGGCAGGCTTCGGGCAGCAGAGACGATCCGCGAGGCGGTCCCACGTCGGCAGCGACCGCACGTAGTATGTCTCCAGTTCGAGTGAATCCCGTCAAGGAGCGATCGATGCTGAAGCAGATGTGCAGAGCGGTTCTGGTCGTGTTCGGGCTCGTCTCCTCCGGGTCGGGTCCGGCCTGGGCCACGGCGGTCCAGGTCAGCAATCTCTCGGAGTCACAGGACTTTCAGGCGTCCGTGGTCGGCGCGGCGGCGCTGAACACCGTCACCGCCGGGAAGTTCACGACCGACGGTGAGCGCTACTTCGTGAAGGCCGCCAGCGCCGTCTTCGTGAACGGGGGGAGCAACGGGGAGGCGACCTATTGGGCCGGCATCTACGAGGATGCCGGGGCGACTCCCGGCGCCCTCGTCGCCGTCTTCGACGACAACCCCGCATTGCCCGAGGGAACGGAGACCGCGACCGAGATCACCTTCACCACTGCGGGAATCGAACTCGACCCGGACACGAGCTACTGGCTTGCGGTCGGGAACGACGCCGGAACGAATCACACCTGGACCCTGACCGCCTCGGATGCGGAGTCCGCCCCGGGAGGCTGGACGATCGATGATTCGGCGAGCGCGCGGTCCTCCGACTCGGGAGCGAACTGGAACGATCTCTCGGGCTCTTTCGGCGGTCTCGTGCCTCTCTTC
>JAHEJV010000469.1 GCA_024638705.1 Deltaproteobacteria bacterium
CCCAGCACGTTCTCGCGCTTGTAGCCGAGGATGAACTCGAACTCACGGAACTGCGTCGACTGGAAGCCCGACGACGTGTCGAGCCGGTCGCGGAAGCTCGTGAACGACATCGGCGTCATCGTCTCCAGGATGTCGAGCTGGCCCACGAGGGTCTTCATCACCGTGCGGCACCGCTCGAACGTCGCGATCGCCGCGTAGAGATCGCCCTCCGACAGCGCGCCGCGCACCCGGTCGAGCTCGTGCAGCATGAGCTTGAACCACAGCTCGTAGACCTGGTGGATCACGATGAAGAGCATCTCGTCGTGCTCGGGCGGGTCGGACTGTACGTGCTGCAGCTCGAGAAGCTCAGGGATCCGGAGATACGTCGAATACGTGAGCGTGGGCATGGCCGACCGCATCATACCACTCCCCACAGGAGCAGGGCAACGAGCGACACCAGGACGACGACCGTGATCGCGACCGTGCCGATCACGACGCGGCTCTGCGCCCGCGCCCGCGCCTGCGCCTGCGCGTAGGGAATCGTGGAGAAGGTCACCATGTTGTACAGCGGCGTGAACCAGCGGGGGAACCAGCGGTGCAGGAGCTTCTCGACCTTCTTTCCGAGAAGGAAGAACCGCGAGCCGACCTTGTCGCGCATCTCGATGAAGTTGCGCAGCGCGAGGTCGGCGATGGCATCACCGTTCGCCTTGCGGGCCTTCGTGTACTCCGGAAGCACGCGGGCCCAATCGGGCCCGAGGCGCTCGATGCACTCGTCGAGCACGCGGCAGTCCTCGAACGCGCAGTTCATCCCCTGCCCGTAGAACGGGACGATCGCGTGCGCCGCGTCGCCGATCAGCACGACCGCGTCGCGATGGTGCCACGGGTTGCAGCGCACCGTGACGAGCGAGCCGATCGGGTTGCGCTGGTAGTCCTCGACGAGCGTGGGCATGAGCGGCACGGCGTCGCCGAACCGCGACCGGAACCGCTCGACGATTCGCTCCTCCGATCCAAGATCATCGAAGCCGTTGGGGCCGGTGTAGGGCCAGAAGCACGTGCAGGTGAAGGTCCGATCCTGGTTGGGAAGCGCGATCATCATGTACCCGCCGCGCGGCCAGATGTGGAGGGCGTTGCGCTCCATCGCGAAGCGGTCGTCCGCGGAGGGCGGGATCGTCAGCTCCTTGTAGCCGTGCTCCAGGTACGTCTGGCTGTAATCGAACCGCTCGTTGCGCTGGAGCCGGCTTCTCACGGCGGAGTAGGCCCCGTCGGCGCCGACCACGAGCGCCGGCGGCGTCTCGATCGTCTCGCCCGACTCCTCGTGGCGGAATGTCGCCGTGCGGCGGTCGAGATCGAGCCCCGTGCAGCGGAACCCGAAGTGAAGCGTGACGCTCTCGCACGCGTCGGCCGCTTCGAGCAGCGTGAGGTTGAGCCCGCCCCGCGCGACCGAGTGGATCGCGTCGGAGGGGTTCTTGCTGTACGGCTGGTAGACCAGGTCGCCGTCGACCGAGTGCATCATGCGGCCGCGCATCGGGATCCCGTCCCCGAGCACCGCCCGGGCCAGGCCGACGCGCTCGAGGGCATCGAGACCGCGCGTCGAGAGCGCGAGGTTGATGGAGCGGCCGCCGATGAAGCCCTGCGCCCGCGGGTCCGACCGACGCTCGTACACGTCGACGCGGAAGCCGCGCTGGCCGAGGAAGCATGCGAGCAGCGCACCACCAAGCCCGGCCCCGGCGATGATCACGTGCTCGGCGTCGGGGCGGGTCATGGCTCAGCTCACGTCCGCCAGGATCTTCGCGAAGCGCCACGTCTCGTGGAACGTGTTGTACAGCGGCACCGGGGCCACGCGGATCACGTTCGGCGGCCGGAAGTCGCACACGACGCCCGCGTCCTTCAGCGCCGCGAACCGCTCCGCGGGGCGGTCGCGCACGAGGATCGAGAGCTGGCACCCGTGGGCGGCCGGCTCGGCGGGCGTGATGATCTCGTACCACGCGGCGGGCTGCCGCTCGATCAGGAACCGCAGGTACCCGGTGAGCCGGCGCGACTTCTCGACGAGCGCGGCGAGCCCCACCTCGTCGAACAGCGCGAGCGACGCGCGAACGGGCGCGAGCGCCAGGATCGGCGGGTTGCTGAGCTGCCAGCCGTCGGCGTCGGGACGCGGCACGAACTCGGGCTCGAGGTGCATGCGGAAGCGGGTCCCGGGGTCGTTGCCCCACCAGCCGCCGTAGCGCGGGAGGTCGCGCCGCGTCGCGTGTCGCTCGTGCACGAAGCAGCCCGCGACCGCGCCGGGCCCGGCGTTGAGGTACTTGTACGAGCACCAGCAGGCGAAGTCGACGTCCCAGTCGTGCAGGCGCAGCTCGACGTTGCCGGCCGCGTGGGCGAGGTCGAACCCGACCGTGCAGCCGTGGGCGTGCGCCCGCGCGGTGATCCGGGCGAGGTCGGAGCGCTGCCCCGTGAAGTAGTTGACCCCGGCCAGCAGGACGAGCGCGATCGACGCGCCGTCGGCGTCGAGACGTTCTTCGATGTCCTCGGTGCGCAGGACGTGCTCGCCGTCGCGCGGCCGCACGAAGAGGAGATCGGCGTCGGGATCGAGCCCGCGCGTCGCGAGGTGCGTCTTCACCGCGTACAGGTCGGACGGGAAGATCGGCCAGTCGACCAGGATCTTCCGCCGCTCGCCCTCGGGCCGGAAGAAGCTGACCAGCATCAGGTGCAGGTTCACCGTGAGGCTGTTCATCATCACGACCTCGTTCGGCTGCGCGCCGACGACGCGGGCGGCCGGGGCGGCGAGATCGACGTGGTAGTCGAACCACGGGTGGGCGGCCTCGAAGTGCCCGTCGACGCCGCGGCGCTCCCACTCGGTGAGCTCCTGCTCGACGACCGCCCGCGCGGTGCGCGGCATCAGCCCGAGCGAGTTGCCGGTGAAGTAGA
>JAHEJV010000470.1 GCA_024638705.1 Deltaproteobacteria bacterium
AGCGGGGTCCGGGCGAAGATCGCGGTGTCGATCACGCCGGGCAGCACGTCGGCCACGCGGATGTCGTAGCGCGAGAGCTCGACGGCGAGTGCTTCGGTGAGCCCCTTCACGGCGAACTTCGTCGCGGAGTAGGTCGCCATGCCCGGGACGGCGTAGGTCGCGGACGACGAAGACGTGCTGAAGCACAGGCTGCCCGGCGTCGCCTTCAGCAGGGGCAGGAAGGCGCGGATCCCGTGGATCACACCCAGCAGGTTCACCTCGATCACCTTGCGATGCGCCTCGAGCGGGATCTCGTCGAAGAATCCCGCGGTCGCGATCCCGGCGTTGTTGAACAGCAGCTGGAGCTGGTTGCCGGTGGCCTCCGCCAGCTCCGAGGCCACTGTCTCGAAGCGGTCCGCATCGGTGACATCGAGTCGCCAGGTACGGCAACGGTCCGAGCCGAGGTCTGCGCGCAGACGCTCGAGACCCGGCTCGTCCAGATCGGCGGCGCCGATCCACCACCCCTCCTTCGCGAAGCGCTCCGCGGTGGCGCGACCGATGCCGCTCGCGGCGCCCGTGATGAAGGCGGTTCCCGGCTCGATCTTCGACATGGCCTCGCGCTCCCGACTTCCATTTCCACGCCTAGCTCGCGTCGGCCGGGTCGAGGCGATCGCGCAGCTCGCGCTTCAGGAACTTGCCACTCGCGTTGCGGGGCAGGGCGTCTTCGAGGAACCAGACGTAGCGGGGGATCTTGAACGCCGCGATCCGTGCCGCGAGGAACTCCCGGAGCTCGTCCGCGCTCAGCTGTCCCGGCGTCGCCGACGTGACGACAGCCGCTCCCACCTCTTCTCCAAGCCGATCGTCGGGGACGCCGAAGACCGTGCACTCCGCCACCGCGTCGTGCGCGAAGATCGCGGCCTCGACCTCCGCACAGTAGATGTTCTCGCCACCTCGAAGGACCATGTCCTTGGCGCGGTCGACGATGTAGATGAAACCGTCGTCGTCGAGGCGGGCGATGTCTCCAGTGCGGAGCCAGCCGTCCTCGATCGTCTCGGCCGTGGCCTCGGGGCGATTCAGGTAGCCCTTGATCACCTGCGCTCCGCGAACGCAGAGCTCGCCGACCTCTCCGGACGCCAGCACCTTGCCTTCGGCATCGACGATCCTCGTCTCGTAGCAGGGCATCGCCGGGCCGGTGCTCTCGGGGCGGTCGACGAAGAAGTCCGCGCCGATGGCGGCGATGATCCCGCACGTCTCGGTCATGCCGTAGCCGGTGCCGGGGCGGGCCGTCCGGGATGACTTGTCGATCTTCTCGACGAGATCCGGTTGCAGCTGCGCGCCGCCGCCGGCGAGCGTCTTGAGGGAGGACGTGTCCCGCGTTTCGAAGTCCGGGTGCGCGATCAGCTCGCGCGCCATCACCGGGACGCCGCTCAATGCCGTGATCCTCTCTGCTTCGATCAGGCGGAGCGCTTCGCCGGGGTCCCACTTGTACATGTGGACGAGCTTGCCACCGGCGATCGTCATCGACTGCGCGACGCAGTTGTTGGCGGTGACGTGGAAGAGCGGCGTGACGACGAGAGCCGCCGGCGGATCGGCAGCGCGGCCTGCGTCGGCCTTCGGGTCGGGCCCCCGCGCCGCGGCGGTCGCCATGGCCTGGACGATGTTCGAGAACGCCATGCTCATGACGTTGTTCGTACAACCGCGATGGGTGAGCTGCGCGCCCTTGGGGCGGCCCGTCGTGCCGGAGGTGTAGAAGATGCACGCATCGTCGTCGGGGTCGATCGCGACCTCCGGGAGCTCCCCCTTGCCTTCGCAGAGGCGCGAGAAGGGAATCACGCCGGGGCGCTCTTCGGGAAGCCGCACGCCGACCAGGATGCGATCCCCGATCTCGTCGGCGTGGGCGGCGATGCGATCGAGTCGTTCGACGTCGGCGACGATCACCTTCGGATCCGAGTCCTGTATGCCGTACGCGAGCTCCGGGCCCGTCCACCAGGCATTCACGCCGACGGCAGCGACTCCGACGCTCGTGCAGGCCCAGTAGCACAGCAGCCACTCGGGATAGTTTCGCATCGCGATGGCGACGCGATCGCCCGGCTCGACACCGTTCGCGAACAGCCAGCGGGCGATCGACGCGACTTCGCGATGGGCGCGTTCGTAGCTCCAGCGCTCGTCGCCGTAGACGAGATAGTCCTTCTCGCCGTGCGCCGCCGAGCCCTGCCACAGCGCCCGCAGGTTGGGGGGCGCGTTCTTGTACTCGCGCAGCTTCTGACCGCGCACTTCGGTCTCGACGATCTCGAACTGCGCGCCCGACGCCGTGAGCGTGGACCACGCCTGCTTCAATTCGTCGTACATGGGATCTCCGTGTGATCGGGCGCCCGTCGGCTGCCGTGGCTACCAGACGTGGTCGTTCCCTTCCCAGGTCTTGAAGCACGGCGAGTCATCGAGGGTCAGCCCGTCGATCACGGAGACGAGGCCCGCAGCACTGGCTTCGGGGGTGATCTCCGCGCCGGGCCCTCCCATGTCGGTCTTGACGAAGCCCGGGTGCACCAGCGCCACCGCGATCCCGTCGCGCTTCAGCTCGGGAGCCGCCAGGCGCATCAGCTTGTTGACGGCGCCCTTCGACGTGCAGTAGGCGAACATCACCGGCATATCGAGACCGATCGCGCCCATCTGGCTCGTGACCGTGACGGCGCGCGGGTTGGTCCCCTTCGCGAGGTTGGCGCGAAAGGCCTGGAGTACGCGCAGGGGCGCCATGGTATTGACGGCGAACGTCTCCGCCCATCCGTCGTAGTCCATGTCGGCCAGTCCCTGGTGCTGGAAGTCGGGGCCCGCCATGCCGGCGTTGTTGATGAGCACGTCGATCGGGCGATCGCCGATCGCCTTCGCCAGGGCGGCCACCGAGTCGCCGTTGCTCACGTGCACT
>JAHEJV010000147.1 GCA_024638705.1 Deltaproteobacteria bacterium
TGGCTATCCTCGCGCACGTGGCTCCTCCGGACGAACGCATCCAGCGGCTCCAGAACACCTCGCTCTTCGGCGCCACGAGCGCGGAGACCGTCACCTTCATTCTCGAGAACGCCGAACGCGTATCCGTGGACGCAAGCGACTGGTTCTTCCGCGAAGGAGACGACGGCACCTCGATGTTCTGGCTGGACGAAGGCGAGCTGGCGATCACGCGCGTGCGCCACGACGAGGTCGTCGAGCTGCGTCGTCTGCACGCGGGCGACGTCTTCGGCGAGGTCGCTCTACTCGATTTCGGTCCGCGCAGTGCTTCGGTGCAGGCCGTGGAGCCGTCGGTGGCGCTCGAGATCACCGGCGCGATGCTGCTTCAGATCGCGAAGCAGGACCTCGAGCAGTACACGCTGCTCGCGATGAATCTCGGACGCGAGCTGTCGCGTCGGCTCCGCTCGGTCGAGGACCTGCTGCTCGAAAAGGGTCGTTCGTGGGCCGCCGAGAACCCGACTCCGATCACGTGACGCAGTAGCGCCCGGGCTCCACCTCGCTCACGCGACCCGACTCGCGAAAGCGTGCGAGATGCTGCCCCATGCTGTGCCGCTCGACAGGATCGGCGAAGACCACCGCGTCGCCGGGCCGATAGACGAAGCGATGCGCGACGATCTCGTCGAGGGTGCGCGGCTCGGCGAGATACTCCAGCAGGCGCTCCTCGCGCCGCCGGATCACCGCCGCATAACGCTCCAGCTTCTCGAGGAACGCTGCGCGATCGTCGATCACCCCGATGTGGTGGAAGGTGACCCAGGCGCGGGCGTCGAGGCTGCGGACGAGCTCGAGGCTCTTCTCGAAGTCCTCGAGGGTCGACCACGCGTCGCCGTAATAGGGGCCGAAGCTCGACAGATCGATGTCGCCGAGGTAGAGCGCGTCGTCGGGCGCGACGTGGAGCACGCAGTGGCCGCGCGTGTGCCCGGGCGCGTGGATCGCCGTGACGCGGACGCCCCCTCCGAGGTCGAAGACCGCGCCGTCCTCGAAGGAGCGTGCATCGGGGCGGGGGGTGTAGTGGAACTGATCGACGAGCGCCTGTCGCCACGGGTCGGCGACCGTGCCGGAGAAGCCGTAGATCTCCATCATGCCGTCGATCGATTCGAGGCCGAGTCGGTCGGCCGCGTGGACATGGACCGGCACGTCGGGAAAGAGGTGCAGCCCCGCGACGTGGTCCTCGTGACAATGGCTCAGCACGATGCGATCGACGCGCGGCAACGCTCCACGCCGCGCGATCATTCCGAGCGACGGGTCGATCAGCAGCGACTCCTCGGCGCCTGCGACGAGCAGGCTGTTGCCGTCGGGGTACTTCCCGCGCCTCGGGCCGAAGAGCACCGTCGCCGCGCCGAGCGATCGCGTCTCGAGGGCTTCGGTTTCCGCGGCATCGGATTTCGGGTCACTCACGGCGGCGCATTGTAGTCGAGCCGGACGGTGGCACCGCCCCCGACGTCCCGTTTGGACCTTGCCCGCGCAGGCCCGGGTGCCACACTGCGCGTCCACCCCGACCCCGGAGGCTCGAAGGACATGAGCGAAGAACTCGCCGCGGCGCTGCAGGAGACGACGCAGGGCTTCTTTCCGGGATTCCTCGGGGTGCGCTTCGTCTCCGTCTCGAAGGAGCGCATCGTCGGCGAGCTCGACGTCACGCGCGACCTCTGCACCCTGCCCGGTCGCGCGCACGGTGGCGCCCTGATGGCCTTCGCCGACACACTCGGCGCGTATGGTGCCGTGATCAACCTGCCCGAAGGCGCCAGCACGACCACGCTCGAGAGCAAGACCAACTTCTTCGCCGCCGGACCGGAGGGCGCCACGCTGCGCGGCGAAACGACGCCCCTCCACGTCGGTGGCCGCACGATGGTCTGGCAGACGCGGATCACCGCCGACGACAAGCTCGTCGCCCTCGTCACCCAGACCCAGATGGTCCTCCTGCCGAAGAGCGGCTGAGCCGTTCGGGCCGATTTCCGCGGCCGCCACCGGCGCGACCGCGAGCGAGCTGGCCTAACCTGCGCCGATGCGGATCGCAGAGCGATGAGAATCGGAATCGTCGGCTGCGGAACGGCCGGTCCCGCAGCCGCACTCTTCCTCGCCCGGGCCGGGCACGACGTCGCCCTCTTCGAACGCGCCCCCACCCTCGAGCCGGTGGGCGCGGGCCTCGTGCTCCAGCCGACGGGGCTCGCCGTCCTCGAACGACTCGGGCTTGCCGACGCCGTCCACGCCCGCGGCGCCCGCATCGACGGCCTCTATTCCCGCACGCTGCGCGGCCGCACCGTGCTCGCCCTCGACTACGGCGACCTCGAACCCGGGCTGCACGCGCTCGGCCTCCAGCGGGCTGCGCTCCTGGATGTTCTCGTCACGGCGATGCAGGAGGCGGGCGTCGCCCTCCGCTGCGGTGTGGAGATGCGCGGCATCGAGCGACGCGGCCGCGAGCGCGGGCTGCGCGACGCCCGGGGGCGCGTCCACGGCCCCTTCGATTGGTTGGTCGTCGCGGACGGCGCGCGTTCGGTACTGCGCGACGCCTCCGGGCTCGACGCCGAAGTCGCGCCCTATCCCTGGGGCGCCACCTGGGCCGTGCTCCCCGACCCCGAGCAGCGCATCCGCGGCGTCCTCGTCCAGTGCGTCGAGGGCACGAAGCACATGGTCGGCATGCTTCCTTCGGGCCGCGTGCACGCGGATCGGGACGAACCGCCCGCCGCGAGTCTCTTTCTCAGCACCCACCTCGAACGCGACGGCTCACTCACCGAGGAGAGCGTCGCCCGCGTCCGCGACGAAGTCACCCGTCTGCTTCCGGAGGCGACCTCCTTCGCCACGGCGATCACCTCGCCCAAACAGCTCGCCGTCGCGACCTACTACGACGTGCGCATGCCCGAGCCGATCGAGCCGGGCGTCGCCGTGCTCGGCGACGCCGCCCACGCGATGAGCCCGCAGCTCGGTCAGGGGGCGAATCTGGCGCTCTGCGACGCCGAGGCCTTCGCCGACGCCCTTCACGATTCGGCGAGCGACGAGGAGGTGGTCGATCGCTACGGCGACGCGCGTCGCGCACAGCTCCAGTTCTACCAGCAGGCGACGCGCTGGTTGACGCCGTTCTTCCAGTCGGACGCGAGCCCACTCGGGCTCGTACGCGACCTCGGCTTCCCGCTCGTCGGCAGCGTCGCGCCGCTGCGGCGCCAGATGTTGCGCGCGATGGCGGGTCTGAAGTGCGGTTGGTGGCGCCGCTCCCAGCCGATCCCGCCGGACCGCAGCGACTGAGCGACCGGGCTCGTCCCCGCCTAACAGCAGTCCATCCCGCCGCCGCTCATGCCTTCGTCGAACGCGTCGTGCCAGTGTCCGCGATCGAGAAAGACGCCCTCGCGCGCGGCGCGTTCGAGCGCCACGCCGACGTCGATCACGCGCGGCCCGGCGCGAACGACCCGGAGCGTCGCGCGCTGACCGGGCGCGAGCGTCCGCTCGCGATCGCCGTCGAAGGCGAGCACGCCCGGACCCTCGACCTCGACCGGTTCCCCGAGCGCGAGTGCGCGCGAGGCCACGATCCGCACGGGTCGGAACAGCCCGGGCGACACCGGCGCCAGCAGGGTGCGGCCCTCGGCGTCGGGCCCGCCGCAGATGACGTCGACGCCGCCGTCGTCCGCGTCGCGACAGGGATGGAGGAGCCCGCCGATCGGCGACATCCCCACGGCCGTCGGCTCGGCCCGGGCGAGCACCAGGCGTCGCAGCTTCGCCGGCTCGAAGGGCATGAGGTTGCCGACCGCGTCGTCGACGAGGAAGGCGGCGTCGATGACCGCGAGGTCGGGCTCGGAGCCTTCGATCTCCACCTCGACCACCTTCACCGGCCGGGCGACGTCTGCGAGCGGGATGCGGCCCGACGCGACCAGTCCGGCGGCGAGGCCGGCGCCGGTCGCTTCCACGTGCAGCGGGAAGACGTTGTTCGTGCCCGTCGAGATCGGGACGAGCGGCGCGTCGCGCCAGGCCTTCGCGACGACGCGGTTGGTGCCGTCGCCGCCGAGGACGACGATCGCGCCGCAACCGGCCTCGCGCATCTGCTCGACGGCGTTGCGCGTATCCGTCGCGTTCAGTGACGACCCGACGTCGAGAGTCACGATCTCGGCGTCGAGGCCGAGGTTTTCCACCGCGCTGCGCGAGATGCGGAACGGTTCGTCGATCACGAAGAGCTTCTTCGCGCCGCCCGCCACCGCGCCGATCGCCGCGCGCGATACCTGGTCGCGCTTGATCTCGGGCGTGGTGGTGCTGGCGCGCGCGGCGAGTCGTCGCACGTCGCGACCGGACATCGGGTTGGCCAGGATGCCGACTTCGCTCACGGTCACCTCGTTCGGGTTCGGATTCGGATTCGGCGCGGATCGGTTCCGCAGCGTGGCCCAGGTGTCGGCCGCTGACTACCCTGCCGGCGTGCCGAAGTCCGTTTCGCGCGCCCTCGCCGTCGGCGCGCTCCGCCGCCTGCCCGTCCAAGCCCTCTCGCGCGCTGCGGGACGCGCCGCGGCGTGGCACCTGCCCTCGGGCCTGCGCGCGCCCGCCTGCCGCGCGTTCGCGAAGGTCTTCGGCGCCGATCTCGACGAGGTGCGCGACCCGCTCGACTCCTTCGCCTCGATCCAGGACTTCTTCACCCGCGCCCTGCGCGAGGACGCCCGTCCGATCGACCCGGCACCGGACGCCTTCGTCGCTCCCTGTGACGGCGCGTGGGGCGTGTCGGGCGAGATCGCGGACGGCCAGCTGCTCCAGGTGAAGGGACGTCCCTACTCGCTCGCGAACCTGCTCGGCGACGACGCCGTAGCCGCTGCCTTCGAGGGCGGCGCCTTCGCCACGCTCTACCTCGCCCCGCGCAACTATCACCGCTTCCACGCCCCCTGCGACGCACGCGTCTCGCGCGCGGTGCATCTGCCCGGGGCGCTCTGGCCGGTGAACTCGATCGGCGTCGAGGGGGTGCCCGGGCTGTTCGCCGAGAACGAACGCATCGTCGCGTTCCTGCGCCTCGGTCGCGCGCCCGCGTCGGACGCGCCGGAATCGCTCGCGATCGCAGCGGTCGGCGCCACGCTGGTGGGGAAGGTGCACGTCGACTTCGACACGTTGACGACGAACCAGGGCGCGAAAGAGCCTCGCTGGCGGGAGTATGAGAACCAGCCTTTTCTGGCGAAGGGGCGCGAGTGGGGGCGGTTCGAGTTCGGATCGACTCTGGTCCTGGCGGCGGCGCCTGGGGTGCTCGAGCTGGAGGCGCAGGAGCCGGGGACGGCGTTGGTGCTCGGGACTCGGATCGGGCGGGTTTCGCGGGGCGCCTGATGTTCTCTTTTCGGGCGGGTCTCTTTTCGGGTGTGGGTGGGCCGATCCTTGGAGGAACTTCGCCGGACGGGGTGAGTAGCGGTTCCTCGTGCGGAGATCGGAGATCCCTGAACACCGGCGAAGTTCCTCCAAGGATCGACCTTTCAAAAAACTTGGGTCCGATGCCCTTTCCTCGCCAAATCAGCCGAGGGCTCTCGTGACGATTTCGAAGACGTCTTTAGAGAGGGGCTTGTTGGCGGCGATTCTTTCCAGCTGGGTTTGCATCAGGGACTGGTGGTGGTCGTCGAAGCGGCGCCAGGAGTTGAAGGTGGAGACGAGCCTCGCCGCGAGCTGCGGGTTCTTGCCGTCGAGCTCGAGAACGACGTCGGCGAGGAAGGCGTAGGGTCGTCCGTCGGCGGCGTGGAAGCGCGCCGGGTTGCCCATCGCGAAGGCGCCGACGAGGGCGCGGGCGCGATTGGGGTTGCCGAGATTGAAATCGGGGTGCCGGGCGAGATCGGTGACACGATCGAAGGCGTCTTCCCGCGTCGCGAGCGCCTGCACCTGGAACCACTTGTCGAGGACGAGCGGATCCTCGTGCCAGCGGTCGTAGAACGCCTGGAGCGCGGGGGCTCCGGCGTCGCCGGGCAGGTTGGCGAGGATGTCGAGCGCCGTCTGGCGGTCGGTCATGTTGTCGGCGTTCTCGAAGACGCCCTCGATGTGTCGCGTCCAATCCGGATCCTCGAGCCGCGCGAGATAGCGCAGCGCAGTGTTGCGCAGGCGCCGCGCGTCGATCGCCTCCTTGTCGACGCGGTAGGCGCCCCCGGAATCGGCGCGGACGATCGCTTCGAGGCGTTCGCGATGGGAGCCCGCCAGCTCGCGCGTGACGAACTCGCGCGCCGTGTGGAGCGAGGCGTAGTCGACCGGCGTCATCGCCTGACCCAGCACGCGCAACCCCGGCAGGATCGACATCAGCGCGCGCACCGACCCGTCGAGGGACGCGTCGCCGAGCACGGCGCCGATCCCATCCGTGAGCTCGGGCGCCACCGCGAGCTCCCGCCCTTCGCGCACGTCGGCCGCGAGCGCGAGCAGGAGATCCTGGGCGAGCGTCTGTCCCGCGTCCCAGCGGCTGAAGGGATCGCTGTCGTGGGCGAAGAGGAAGGCCAGCTCGTCGCGGCGGCGCTCCATCGCGAGCTTCACCGGTGCGGAGAAGCCGCGCAGCAGGGACGGCACCGGCGCGGCGGGCACGTCCTCGAAGGTGAAGGTCGCCTCCTCCGCATCGAGCGTGAGCACGCGGGTCGTGCCGTCCGCCGACGACTCACCGGCCAGGCGCAGCGGCAGCTCGGCGCCGTCCGGGCCGAGCAGCCCCAGCCGCACCGGAATCGGCAGCGGGTCGCGCGGCGCGTCTTCCGGCGCGTCGGGAAACGACTGGGCCAGGTGCAGCGCATAACGCCGCGACGCCGCGTCCCACTCGCCGCGCGCCTCGAGCCGGGGCGTGCCCGGCGTCGAGTACCAGCGTTCGAAGGTGGGCAGCTGCCAGTCGTTCGCGTCGGCCATCGCGAGGCGGAAGTCGTCGCAGGTGACGGCCTGACCGTCGTGGCGTTCGAAGTAGAGGTCCATCCCGCGGCGGAAGGCGTCCGGCCCGAGGAAGGTGTGATAGAGGCGCACGACTTCGGCGCCCTTCTCGTACACCGTCGCGGTGTAGAAGTTGTCCATCGAGATGTACGACTCGGGCCGGATCGGGTGCGCCATCGGACCGGCGTCCTCGGCGAACTGGGCGGTGCGCAGGCCGACGACGTCGCGGATGCGCTTCACCGCCGGCGATGTCATGTCGGCAGTGAACTGCTGGTCGCGGAAGACCGTGAGTCCTTCCTTCAGCGTGAGCTGGAACCAGTCGCGACACGTGACGCGATTCCCCGTCCAATTGTGGAAGTACTCGTGGGCGATCACGGCCTCGATCGCCTCGTACTCGTCGTCGGTGGCCGTCTCGGGCAGGGCGAGGACGTACTTCGCGTTGAAGACGTTCAGGCCCTTGTTCTCCATCGCACCCATGTTGAAGTCGCCGACCGCGACGATCATGTAGATGTCGAGGTCGTACTCGAGGCCGAAGACCTCCTCGTCCCAGCGCATCGCGCGCTGCAGCGAGCGCAGCGCGTGCTCGCACTTGTCGACGTTCTGCGGCTCGACCCAGATCTCGAGCCGCACGTCGCGGCCGGACGCCGTCGTGAACGACCCGACGTGGCTGCGCAGATCGCCGGCGACCAGCGCGAACAGGTAGGAGGGCTTGGGGAACGGGTCCTCCCAGCGCACCGCGTGGCGCCCGTCCGCCAGCGACGCCTCCTCGATGCGATTGCCGTTCGACAGCAGCACCGGGTAGCGCGCGGCGTCGGCCTCGATGCGCACGCGATAGCGCGCCATCACGTCCGGGCGATCGAGGAACCAGGTGATGCGCCGGAAGCCGTGCGCCTCGCACTGGGTGCAGAAGTTGCCGCTGCTCTTGTAGAGCCCGGAGAGCGCGGTGTTCTTCTCGGGGTGGATGCGCACCTCGGTCTCGAGGACGAAGCGCTCGGGCGGAGTGAAGATCTCGAGCGCGTCCTCGCGCACCTCGTAGGCGCTGGCGGCGAGCGGCTCGCCGTCGATCGCCACCGACACGGTCTCCAGCTCCTCACCGTCGAGGACCAGCGAGGGGACGTCGCCGACCGCGACGGGCTCGCGGTGCAGCTCGATGCGGGCGCGCACGAGCGCGGATTCCTCGTGGAGGTCGAAATCGAGGTCGACGGCGTCGATCTGGTAGTCGGGCGGCCGGTAGTCCAACCGATGGACCGACTTCGGTTTCTCCGCCGTCATGACACCCCTCCCCTGCGAGCGGCCGATGGTACTGGCGGACTGCGTGGGGTCCACCCTGCGGCTACCCTCGACGCCGATGCTGCAGAGCGAACGGGCGACCGGAATCCAGCTGAAGAACGAGAAGCACCTCGCGGCGATGCGCGCCGCCGGGCGCACCTCGGCCGAATGTCTCGCGTACGTCGTCTCGGAGACGCAGCCCGGCTGCACGACCCAGGATCTCGACGATCTGGTCAACCAGTTCGCGAAGCGTCACGGCGTCACCCCCGCGCCACTCGGCTACCGCGGCTTCCCGCGCAGCGTCTGCACCTCGATCAACGAGGTGATCTGCCACGGCATCCCGGACAAGAGGACCGTCCTGCGCGAAGGCGACATCGTGGGCATCGACGTCGCGCTGATCTGCGACGGCTTCCACGGCGACAACGCCTCGACGATCGGGGTCGGCGAGATCGATGAGCCGGCGCGCGCCCTGCTCTGCGCCACGCTCGAAGCCCAGCGCCGCGCCGTCGCGGTCGTCCGTCCGGGCGCGCGCCTCGGCGACATCGGCCACGCGATCCAGTCCCACGTCGAGAAGCTCGGCTACTCGGTCGTGCGCGACTTCGTCGGACACGGCGTCGGACGCCAGTTCCACGAAGAGCCCCAGGTGCTCCACTACGGCAAGGCGGGCCGCGGCACGCGCCTGCGCCCGGGCCTCACCTTCACGATCGAGCCGATGATCAACGCCGGCGTGCCGGACATCGAGATCCAGGACGACGGCTGGACGGCGCTCACCGCCGACCGCTGTCTCTCCGCGCAGTACGAGCACACCCTCGAAGTCACCGAAGACGGCGTGCGCGTGCTGACGGTGCAGAACGACGAGGGCACGTGGGAGCCGCCCGGCCGATGGACGCCGCCGGGGTTCGAGGTCTAGGCGGCGAGCGCCCCGGGCCGTTCGGGAGGCTCGATGCTCGTGAGCCGACGCCAGGCCCACAGGCGCTCCCATACATAAATGGCGTGGATGCCGACGGCGAGGAGCCAGCGCTTCGGGCGCGACCAGCCGAGCGCTTCGGCCATGCGCGCCATCACCCCGAGCGAGACGTCGCGGTAGGTGGCGATCTCGACGAGGGCGTACTCGCGCGCCATCTCGTCGATGCGGTCGGCGTATCCGCGCGCCGCGAAGCGCGCCAGCTCTTCGTGCGTGAACGAGAGATGGTTGCGCTCGTCGTCGGCGATCATCCGGATCGCGCGTCCCAGCTCGGGATCGTCGGCGAAGATCGCGCGCTGCTCCTCCACCTCTTCGTGGGCGCGCTGCTCGGTGACGCGCGAGTGGACGAGATAGCGGAGGATCTCCTCGTCGGAGAGCGGCGCGTCCTCTCCGAGGCGCTCGTGCGCGAGGCCGATGCCCGCGCGTTCGAGACGCAGCGTGTAGTCGACCTCGAAGGGCACGTCGCAAGCGTCGAGTCCGCGCCTGCGCAGGAGCGCCTCGAAGAGACGGCCGTGCTTCTCCTCGTCGGCGCCGTGGCGCGCGACCTTCGGGCGCAGCACCGGATCCTCGATCCGCTCGGCGATGCGCGCGTTCTCCCAGCCCCCCTGGGCCTCACCCTTCGCCGCGACGCTGCAGAACAGGCGATAGGTCGCGTCGTGGTCCCGGATCTCGTGGTAGATCGCGCGCGCCGAGAGCACCCGAACCTCCTGTGCGATCTCCCGCCGCCGCCTCCCGAGGCGACCGCGGGGGCGGAGATGATACGCTGCGCCCATGCCCAAAGCCCCCGACGACCGGACCCCCGCGCTGGTGATCGCCGGGATCATCCGCATCGATCCCGAGAACGTCGACGCCGCCAGGGCGGCCGCCACCGAAATGATGGCCGAGACGCTCGAGGAGCCCGGCTGCATCTCCTACAACTTCGCCGCCGACCTCGAAGAAGCCGGCACCTTCCGCATCTTCGAAGAATGGGTGTCGCAGGAAGCGCTCGACGCCCACTTCGCCGCGCCGCACATGGCCGCCTTCCAGGGGAAGGTCGGCGGGCTCGGCGTCCGCGAGATGGCGGTGAAGAAGTACCAGATCGAATCGGTCGGGCCGCTCGGCTGAATGACTGCGCGCGATCCGCTCGCGAAGGTCGACACCGGTGAGCTGCGGGGGCGCGAGCGCGGTGGCGCCCTGCTCTTCGCTGGCATCCCGTTCGCTGCACCCGTCACCGGAATGCGTCGCTGGATGCCGCCGGAGCCGCACGCGGGCTGGACGGGCGTGATCGACGCGCGCCACTTCGGACGCGCGGCGCCGCAGCGCCCGGGCACCGGGCTCACCGCCGCGCCTCTCGCCTGGGACGAAGACTGCCTGACACTGAACGTCACGACGCCGGCCGTCGACGACGCGCGGAGGCCGGTGCTCGTGTGGATCCACGGCGGCGCGTTCCTCACCGGCAAAGGCGGCATCCCGTGGTACGACGGCACCACCTTCGCGACGCGCGGGGACGTCGTCACGGTCACGATCAACTACCGCCTCGGCGCCCTCGGCTACACGCATCTCGCCGAAGTCGACCCGAGCCTCGCGAAGACCGGACTGCTCGGCAGCCTCGACCAGATCGCCGCGCTCGAATGGGTGCAGCGCAACATCGCCGCGTTCGGCGGCGACCCGGAGCGCGTGACGATCGCCGGCGAGTCCGC
>JAHEJV010000471.1 GCA_024638705.1 Deltaproteobacteria bacterium
GCGAGCAGCGGGTCGCGCATCTGGGAGGCCAGCCTCGACGAGTGGCGCTGGCACCTCGACGTGATGGTGATGGGCGTCGTGCACGGCATCCGCAGCTTCGTGCCGACGATGCTCGCCCAGGGAGACGAGGCCCACATCGTGAACACCGCGTCGATGGGGGGACTCATCACGGGCAGCGACCCGCAGGCCGTGTACATGACGGCGAAGCACGGCGTCGTCGCCCTCACCGAAGCGCTCGAGCAGCAGCTCGCCGCCGAGGGCGACCGGGTGAAATGCTCGGTGCTCTGCCCGGCGTGGGTGTCGTCGGAGGTGTTCGACAACTTCGAGCGGTTGAAGCCCGCGAGCGTCGGATCGCCCGAAGACACGCCGACCGGCAAGGCGATCACCGACTTCTCGCGCAAGCTCCTGGCCGCGGGTCTATCGCCGCGCGAGGCCGGCGAGGTCGTCCTGCAGGCGATCCGCGACGACACCTTCTACATACTGACCCATCCCGACTGGGCGTCGATGGTCGAGGCGCGGGCGCGCGCGATCGTCGACGGCGACGCGCCGGCCCGTCCGGCGCCGCCGCTCGACTAGCACGAACGAATAGAGGAGTTCCGATGAGCACCCCCATCGTCGATTGGGTGATCGACGTCGACACCCACGTCACCGAGCCGCCGAGCCTGTTCACCGAGCGCCTGCCGGCGAAGTTCCGCGACCAGGCGCCGCACACCCGCAAGGACCCCGACACCGGCCTCGAAGTGTGGGTCGTCGGCGAATCGAACGTCATCGCACCGCTCGGACACACCGCCGTCGCGGGCTGGAAGGACCCCTTCCCCGCGGCGCCCGCCAGCTTCGACGAGGTGCCGCTCGCGTCGCACGACGCGAAGGCGCGCCTGGACTACATGGATTCCCTCGCGATCTGGGCGATGGCGGTCTACCCGAACGTCGGCGGCTTCGGCAGCCAGGCCTTCCTCGGCTTGAAGGACCCGGAGCTGATGCTCGCCTGCGTTCGCGCCTACAACGATTTCCTCACCGACTGGTGCGGCACCGACGCGCGGCGCCTGATCCCGATCACGGCGGTGCCGTTCTGGGACGTCGCCGAATCGGTGAAGGAGATCGAGCGCTGCGCCGAGGCGGGGCACCGCGGCGTGCTCTTCTCGGGCGAGCCGCAGTCGCACGGCATGCCCGTGCTCGCCGACCCGCACTGGAACCCGCTCTGGGAATGCGCGCAGTCGCAGGGCCTTCCCGTCTCGTTCCACATCGGGGCGGGCAACTTCGCCGGCGAGGCCTTCTGGACCCCGGAGCGGCTCACCCATTACGGCCCCGGCGCGGTGAACGGGATGTTCACCACCGGCCTCTTCCTCGACAACGGGAAGCAGATCGCCGACCTGCTCTTCTCCGGCATCCTGCCCCGCTTTCCCGAGCTGAAGTTCATCTCGGTGGAGAGCGGGGTCGGCTTCCTGCCCTTCCTGCTCGAAGCGTGCGACCACACCTTCGAGTACGGCCAGGTGCGGAAGCAGCGGCCCGAGTTCACGATGCGTCCGAGCGAGTACTTCGCCCGCCAGGTGTACGGGTGTTATTTCTTCGAAGAGCACGCCCCGCTCTCGCTGCTCGATCGCGTGCCCGTCGAGAATCTGCTCTTCGAGACGGACTACCCCCATCCCGTGTGTCTCTACGGGAACGTGCGCGAGAAGATCGACGCGAGCCTCGCGAAGGCCGCGCCGGACGTGCGCAGAAAGCTGCTCTTCGAGAACGCCGCGGCGCTCTATCACGTCGAGGCGCCCGACCGCGCGCCGACGCTCGCCTGATGGCCGGCGCCACCTTCACGTTCACGAAGCTCGTCGTCGACGATCTCGACACGATGACCGCCTTCTACCTCGCGGTCTACGGGATGAAGCAGGTCCAGCGCGTCCAGGCCCACATCGGCGACGACGCGATCGACGAGACGATCCTCGGCCCCGCCGAGGGCGAAGGCGCGATGCTCATCCTGATGAAGTACGTCGACCGGAAGCCGCCGCCTCGGGGCGAGGTGCTGCTCGGCTTCCGCACCGACGACATCGAGGCGCTCTTCGAACGCGTCGGCGCGCACGGCGGCGGCGTGCACCTCCCGATCAAGCACGACGAGGGGTCGCCCTACAAGGCGGGCTTCGCGACCGACCCGGAGGGTCACATCGCCGAGGTGCTGCAGTTCATGTAGCTGCGGTCAGCCCTGGGCGTCTTGCAGCGCCTTCATCGCCCGCCAGTCGCTGATGCCGAGGATCTCGCCGTCCGGCCCGCGGAAGGCGATCGCGCCGTGGGTGTTGGCGAGATAGACCGTCTCTTCGGGGTGATGCGTCTCGTCGTGCTCGGCGCCGTTCGGCTCGTAGATCCAGTCGCCCTGGCGCGCGACGCCACCGCGATATTCGAGGACGCCGGAGAGCACGTAGAAGTCGGCCGGCCCGAGATGGGTGTGGGGCGGATTGGTCGTCCCCTTCGCGGCGCGGAACAGCGCCGTCCACGAGCCGGTCTCTTCCGACACCCGCAGCACCTTCACGGCGTTGCCGCCGGGCGTCTCGATCCACTTCAACTCGTCGGGATGCACCAGCAGTCCGAAGCCCTGTTCTTCCACTTCAAGAATCCTTCACGATGATCACGGCGAACATCCTAACCGGCTCGCTGGGTCGCGTGTGCCACGGTTCGATCTCCTCTGGATTCCTCGCGCATGCCGATGGTCATTTCAGGGTGCTGGCGCGCGTTCTCGAGGAGGATCTGGCGGCGATGAAGTCGTCCCTACTCGTCGAAGCGGGCGGATCCACGAGACGTGCGGCGCGCGAACAGGGCGCGCCTTGCCCGATGCCGAAGTCCCTCTCAGCTCCGCGCGGGGCCGCGGTGCCGTGCGTACATCTCGCCCACCCACGCGATCGT
>JAHEJV010000472.1 GCA_024638705.1 Deltaproteobacteria bacterium
CCAGCTTGTTCACCGCCTGCTTCGTGTAGCGCACCGCGAGCGGGGCTCCCTCCGCCAGGCGCGTCGCGAAGGCGAGCGCCGTCTCCTCGAGGGCATCCGCCGCCACGACTTCGTTCACGAGTCCCATCCGGTACGCGTCCTCGGCGCTCACCGGATCGCCGGTGAGCAGGAACTGCTTCGCGCGCGCCGGCCCGAGGACCAGCGGCCAGATCGCCGTGCCCCCATCGCCGGCGACGATCCCGACGCGCACGTGCGGATCGACGAGCGTCGCCTTCGGCGCCATGAAGATCACGTCGCACAGCAGCGCGAGCGACGCGCCCAGCCCGACGGCCGGACCGTTCAGCGCGACGACGATCGGCAGCTCGACGTCGAGCAGGTCCCAGATCATCTGCTTCGCATCGCGACGCAGGTGCTCGAGCTTCTCGAGGTCGTCGAGCGTGGGAAACCACGCGAAGTCGCCACCGGCGCTGAACGCGCGGCCACGTCCGGTGAACAGCACCGCGCGCGCTTCGTCCTCGCGCTTCAGGTCGCGGAACAGTCGCGTCAGCTCGTCGTGCAGCAGCGCGTCGACGCTGTTCAGATCGCTGTCGGGATGATCGATGACGACGCGCAACACGTCGCCCGGGCGATCGAAGTGGAGTGCGCGATAGCCTTTCACGATTCCTCCGCCTCTGCGAGGTCCCCGGGCAGCGCGCGCGCCGCGAGGATGAAGTGCACCATCGACCAGAATCCCATGATCACGGCGACCGTCACCATTGAATGGCGGATCGCCTCGCTGCCGTGCTCGTGGAAGACGAAGTCGTTGAGCCATCCCACGGCCTGGGGTCCGAGACCGAGCCCGATGATGTTGGTGACGAACATCAGCACGCCGGCGGCGACGGCGCGCATCTGCACGGGCGCGAGATTCTGCACGGTCGCGAAGACGGGACCCTGGTACATCGCGGCGATCGCGAGCCCGGGGAAGGAGAAGGCGATCGCCCAGTTCGGGTCGGGGTGGAAGAAGAAGAACATCGTGAACGGCAGCGGGCCCGCGCAGGCGATCGCCGGCACCCACATCCACCAGCGCTTGTCCTTCCGGCCCAGGCGATCGGCGATCACGCCCGCCAGCACCGACCCGATTGCGCCGCCGACGCCGAGCGCGAGGCCGTACTTCGTGCCCAGCTCGCCGCCTTCCATCCCGTGGATGCGGCGCAGGAACGTCGGCGCCCAGGTGGCGAACGCATAGCCCGCGAACGCTGTGAGCCCGATGCCGAGCGAGAGGTGGCGGAACGAACGCTTCGACGCGAGGAAGCGGATCACCTCGGCGACCTTCGGCGCAGGTCCGCTGGGGAGCGGCTTCCGTTCGGTGGCGCCGCGTTCGGGCTCGCGCACCGTGAAGCGCACGATGAGCGCGAGCGCGACGCCGGGCAACCCGACGACGAGGAACGCGAGCCGCCAGCCCCAGAACTCTTCGAGCCACCCGCCCGCGACCACCCCGAAGAGGATTCCGATGTGGATGCCCATCGAGTAGATGCCCAACGCCGTGGCGCGCTTCTCGGCGGGGAAGTAGTCGGAGATCAGCGAGTGCGCTGGCGGCGACAGCGCGGCTTCACCCACCCCCACGCCTACGCGCGCGAGCGCCATCTGCGTGAAGTTCTGCGCCAGACCGGAGACCGCGGTCATCCCGCTCCACAGCGCGAGTCCGATGGCGATGATCGTGCGGCGGATCCAGAGATCGCCGAGGCGCGCGATCGGGATGCCGAGCGTCGCGTAGAAGATCGCGAAGGCCGGTCCGGTGAGGAAGCCCATCGCCGAGTCGGAGACCTGGAGGTCCTTCTTGATCGGCTCGAGCAGGATCGAGATGATCTGGCGGTCGACGAAGTTGAACACGTACGCGACGAAGAGGATCGCGAGGACGTAGTTCGCGTACGCGCTCGACGCGGCGGTGCGCTCGGGAGGATTCATTCGCGGGGGCGCCCTTCCCTCATGTGCGCTGCGAGCGGATCAGGGCGCATACCAGATCGGCGAGCTCCAGGCGCGCTCCTGGATGGTCCTCACGTGGTCCTCGGCGCAACACGGCCGGAAGCCGTCCGGCACCGAGCGCAGGTCCGAACAGTCGACCTGCGCGGCGACGCAGAGCTGCTGGCTCCAGCGGCAGGTCGGGTTCTCGAGCACGCGCGCGTAGTAGAACGCGTGGTCGTCGGCGTCGAACTCGGGATCGCTCCAGACCGCGCACAGCTGGGACGCGCCCTCGCCCGCGCGTTCGCAAGTGGCCGGATCGACGCTCGCGCCGTTGTCGCCCCCCGCCACGTCGAAGACCTTCTCGCGGGTCGCGCCTTCCTCGACCCATCCCTTCACGATCTGGATGCGCTGGAGTGGCGTGCCGGGCGCGTCGTCGGTGCCCGGATCCTGGAGCGCCCACACCGCGAGACGCGGCGCGTCCGCTTCGGCCGAGGCCGCCGGTAGGTCGCCGCCCATCGGGACGCCGCCCGCATAACCCTTCTCGGCGAAGGCCTCGTCCTCGCACATCGCGTCGGGATAGTCCCAGCCACCGAAGAAGCGCAGCGTCGGTCGCGTGCCGCTGGTGCCGTAGGCCTCGCGCCGCTGCATCGCCGCGAAGAGCGCGTCGCGCGTGTTCTCTTCCGCCCACAGCACCGCGAGCCCGCCGGGATTGAATTCGATGTTGTCGGGCAGGACGTTGCCGACGCCCGCCCGGATGCCCGCGCCGCCGTGACCCTTCGAATCGTCCTCGGCGGCGAGCCCGGGCGTGCCGAGGTGGGTGTCCGTGCTGCCGATGATCCCGTACTTGAGCGGGTTGGTGCCGACCGACGCCTCGAGCGCGATGCCTTTCTTCAACGCCTCGCGCACCATGCCCTTGCGGGTGGGCGTGAGATCGAGGGCCCCC
>JAHEJV010000148.1 GCA_024638705.1 Deltaproteobacteria bacterium
GTTCGAGCGCTCGCTCTCGGCCGACCCGAAGTTCATCACCGCCCACCTGAACCGGGCGGAGCTGCTCGTCGAAGACCTCGGCGAGTACGAGCAGGCCGTGACGCTCTGCGACGAGCTGCTCGGCGGCCAGGCCGACCTGCCCCGCCTGGACCGCGCCAGCGAGGGCGAGGTCTACTACCTGAAGGCAAAGGCGGTGTTCTACCTCGACGATCTCGAGGGTGCGCTCTTCCTGACCCGCCGCGCGATCAAGACGGCCGGCGACGTCCCCGTCTACCGCGCCTTCGACGGTCAGATCCTCTTCGAGCTGGGCCGCTTCGGCGACGCCCGCCGCTCGCTAGAGGCCGCGACGATGCTCGACCCCGAGTCGGGCCACGCGCTCTACCACCTGGCCCTCGTGCTCGAGCGGCTCGGCGAGAACGAGGAAGCCGAGCGCGCCTTCGAGGCGGCGAACGCGCTCGATCCGCACCACTACCCGCTGCCGGTGGCGGTCGAGCAGCACTTCTTCGAGCGCGCCGTCGCCGAAGCCCTCGACAACCTGCCGCGCTCGATCCGCGAATACATCGAGGACGTGCCGGTGCTGGTCGAAGACTGGCCCTCCGACGTGCTGATGGGCGAAGAGAGCGTCTCGCCCCAGATCCTCGGCATCTACATCGGCACGCCCCGCACCGAGTCCGGCCCGACGCACCAGCCCATCGACGTCACCCGCGTGATCCTCTTCAAGCGCAATCTCGAGAAGATCTGCCGCGACCGCGAAGAGCTGATCGACCAGATCCAGATCACCGTCCGCCACGAGATCGGCCACCACCTGGGTCTGTCCGAAGAGGACATGGAGCGACTCGGTCTCGCCTAACGGCTCTTGCTGCGGACTTCCCGTGATCGGAACCGGCATGACACCGAGACGTTCTCGTTCGCTCATTCGGTGAGCGTCGCGGGCCCTCGAGCCCGGTCGCAGCCCTCGGTGTCAGTCCGTCGCGAACGGCCGGGCGCTCAGGGAGAGGCTCCGCCGCCGTCGCCACGGGGTTTCCGGATGCTCCGCAGGCCAACTGAAGCGCAGCCCGAGGAAACTTCGCGTTGCGCCCGCGCGGCGCGACGGGCAACGAGATGGCTACGGCACGTGACGTCGAAGCGAGCCATTGGCCGGAGGAGCATCCGGAAACCCCGGGGGCTCTCGGGTTCACGAAACGCTGCACCCCGACCCCGCCTCCCAAACGACGTACACTTCCGAAGTGACTGATCCGGGCTCGAATGAACGTGCAGAACTGATCCCCGCACTCGAGGCGCTGGTCGGAGAAGACCGCTGCCTGTCGACCCCCGAGCAGCTGCTCGTCTACGAGTGCGACGGGCTCACGTCGCACAGCGCCGATCCGTCGGCGGTGGTGTTCCCGGAATCGCGCGAGGAAGTGCAGCAGATCGTGCGGGCGTGTCGCGTGCACGACACGCCCTTCGTGCCGCGCGGCGCCGGCACCGGACTCTCGGGCGGAGCGCTCGCGAACGAGGGCGCCGTCGTCATCGAGTGCTCGCGATTGAACCGCATCCGCGAGCTCGATCCGGAGAATCGCATCGCCGTCGTCGAGCCGGGGGTCGTCAACGCCGACCTCTCCGTCGCCGCGAAGCCCTTCGGGCTCTTCTACGCACCCGACCCCTCGAGCCAGCAGGCCTGCACCCTCGGCGGCAACGTCGCCGAGAACTCGGGCGGGCCGCACACGCTCAAGTACGGCACCACCACCAACCACGTGCTCGCCCTCGAACTCGTGTTGCCCGACGGCAGCTGCCTGGCGCTGGGCGATGCGTCCGGCTTCGCTCCCGGCTTCGACTTCGTCGGCGCCGTGGTCGGCAGCGAGGGGACGCTCGGGATCGTCACCGCGGCCACCGTACGCCTCGAACCGATCCCCGAACGGATCGAGACGATGCTCGCCGTGTTTCCCGACGTCGTCTCCGCGTGCCGCGCGGTCGGCGGGATCATCGGGTCGGGGATGGTCCCGGCGGCGCTCGAGATCGTCGACCAGCGCACGATCCGCGCCGTCGAGGACTCGGTCTACGCCGCGGGGTTGCCGCGCGACGCCGGCGCGATCCTGATCGTCGAGCTCGACGGCTTCGAGGTCGCGCTGCCGAAACAGGTCGAGCGGGTGCAGGCGCTGTGCTCGGACGCCGGCGCCGAGCGCGTCGAGACCGCGCGTGACGAAGCGGAGCGCCTGCGCTTCTGGCGCGCGCGCAAGGGCGCCTTCGGCGCGATGGGTCGCCTCGCGCCCGACCTGTACGTGCACGACGCCGTCGTGCCTCGCACCGCGCTTCCGGAGGTGCTCGCGAAGGTGTGCGAGATCGGCGACCGCCATCGTCTCACGCTCTCGAACGTCTTCCACGCCGGCGACGGCAACCTGCATCCGAACATCTCCTTCGACCGCCGCGACCCGGACGAGCTGGCGCGCGTGCTCGCCGCGGGGAAGGAGATCCTCGAGACCTGCGTCGCGGCGGGCGGTGTGATCACCGGCGAACACGGCGTCGGCACCGAGAAGCAGGAGTTCATCACGCTCGTCTTCGGCGAAGGCGACCTCGACGCGATGAAGCGCTTGCGCGCCACCTTCGATCCCGACCGCGTCTGCAATCCGGGGAAGATCTTCCCGACCACGCGCTTCTGCACCGAGAGCAATCCGAAGGCGCGCGGCTACGACCGGGTTCCCCTCTGAACGATGGGCGAGCGGCGCGAACTCGAAGCCCTGAGGTCGGCACTCGGAGACACGCTGCGCTTCCACGACCCGGTGTCCGTGGACGGCGTCGCCATCGAGGCCACGATCACCCCGCGCGACTCGCGTTCGCTCGGCGCGGCGCTCGTCGCGTTGGGCGAAGCCCGCTGCGCGGTGATCCCGCGCGGCGCCGGCACTCAGCTCGGCTTCGGCAACGTCCCGCGCCGTGCCGACTGCTTCCTCTCGATGGACTCTTTCGTCGGCGTCGACGCGATCGACGCGAGCGATGGCGTGTGTCACGCGGGCGCGGGGACGCCGCTCTCCGACCTGCGCGACGCCGCCGAGCGCGCAGGCTGGGAGCTGCCGATCGACGACGCCGGCCGCGGCGGGACGCTCGGCGGTGCGCTCGCCACGGCGTCGCTCGCGCCGCGCGCACTCGGCTGGGGACGTCCGCGCGACGTCGTGCTCGGTTGCGAGGTCGTTCTGGCCGACGGCACCGAGACGCGCTGCGGCGGACGCGTCGTGAAGAACGTCACCGGCTACGACATGGCGCGTCTCTACACGGGGTCGCTCGGATCGCTCGGCGTGATCACCGGCGCGTGGCTGCGACTGCGCCCGCGTCCCGAAGCCGTGCGCGTGTTGCAGGGCGGCGAGCTGACCGACGCCGAGGCGTGTCGGGTCGGCCTGCTGGCGTCGCGCCGGGCGACGGTGCGGACGTGTCTGCTCGCAGACGAGGCGCACGGCCTTCGCCCGACGGTGGAGCTCGCGGGCGACGCCGCGAGCGTCGAGCGCGACGCATCCGTGCTTCTAGCCGAGGGCCTGACGGTGACGAACCCGATGCTGCGCGACACCGCCGCAATGCGTCGCTTCTCCGGGTTGCCCGGAACGCTGCGCCTCGTCGTGTCGTGCCTGCCGATGCAGATGGAGGCCGTCGTGACGGCGCTGCGCGAAACCGGCGCGGAGCTGCTGGCAATGCCCGGGCTCGGTCTCGTCTGCGCGCGCGGAACGGAGTCGGAGGCGGACGTTCTCTTCGACGCGGCCGCACGCGCGGCGCAAGCCGGAGACGGACGACACCTCTGCGAAGCCGCGCCCCCCGAGGCGAAGGCGGGGCGCGACGTCTTCGCGCCGTCGACCAGCGAGGCCGCGCTCGCCAGCGCGCTCAAGGCGCGATTCGATCTCAACGGCGTGCTGAACCGCGGCCGCGTCGCCGGAGGGAATTGATGGCCGGGCCGTCGAACGCGCCGTCCTGTCGCGCGGGCTGGGAGGACATCTACGCGAAGTCGCTCGACTGCGTGCACTGCGGCCTCTGCCTCCAGTCGTGTCCGACCTATCGCGTGACGGGTCGCGAGCAGTCGTCGCCGCGCGGGCGCATCTATCTGATGCGCGGCGTGGCCGAGGGTCGGATCCCGCTCGGCGACGTCGTACGCGACGAAGCGCTTCTGTGTCTCGGTTGCCGTGCGTGCGAAACGGCGTGCCCCTCCGGCGTCCAGTACGGCGTGATGGTGGAGCGCACCCGCGCCGAAGTGTTGCGGGCCGGCCTGCGCGACGACCGCGCGAGCCGGCTCGAGCTCGCGCTGTTGCGACATCTCGTGCCCCACCCGCGTCGTCTGCGCTTCGCCTTCGACCTGCTCGGCCTCGCGCAGCGGCTCGGCCTCGACCGGCTCGTCGCGCCGTTGCTCCCCGATCGCCTGCGAGAAGCGCGCGAGCTCCTGCCGCCGATTCCGCCGCGTCACCAGCGCGCCGCGCATCCGCCGATGTTGCCCGCACAGGGCGAGCGACGTGGGCGCGTCGGGTTCCTCGTCGGCTGCATCATGCCCGAGCTCTTCCCCGGCACGAACGCTGCGACGCTGCGCGTGCTGGCGCGCAATGGCTTCGACGTCCTCGTCGTGCCCGACCAGGCGTGCTGCGGCGCACTCGCCGCCCACGCGGGCGCGGCCGACACCGCCCACCATCTCGCTCGCCGCAACGTCGCCGCCTTCGCCGACGTCGACGTCGTGATCACCAACTCGGCCGGCTGCGGCGCAGCGCTGCGCGACGCCCGCGAATGGCTCGGCGACGAAGGCGCTCCGCTCGCGGAGAAGGCGCGCGACGTGAGCGCCTTCCTCGACGAGGTGGGCCTGCGCGCTCCGACGCACGCGATCGAAGCACGCGCCTGCTACGACGATCCGTGTCACCTCCTGCACGGCCAGCAGGTCGGCGACGCCCCGCGGCGCCTGCTCGAACAGATCCCCGGTCTCGAGCTCGTTCCCCACGCCGACCCGGGCGCGTGCTGCGGCGCAGCGGGCACCTACAACCTGACCCAACCCGAGATGTCCGCGACCGTGCTCGAACGCAAGCTCGACAGCCTCGCCGCCGTCGATCCCGACCTCGTCGTCTCGGGAAACCCCGGCTGCCTGATGCAGCTGCGCGCCGGGCTCGCACAGCGCGGTCTCCACGCGGAAGCGATCCACCCCGTCGATCTGCTGGACCGCGCCTACCGTCGCTCCTGAGGTCGGGCCGGCGGAGCGGCCATGCACGGATGGGTCGTCGAGCACAAGACGCCTAGCGGTAGAGCACCGCGTCCGGCGTCTCGCGCGGGGGTCTCATGCGCGGGAACGCGCCGATGCTGAGGTCCCGGAGCGAACCCTGGAGCACCAGCTCGACGGGGAGCAGCGCTTCGCGGCTGCGCACCATGCCGTAGCGCTCGCGCATGCCTCGGTAGGCGAAGCGCGCCTCGGAGGTCGCGCGATCGTCGATGTCCTCGGCGAGGCCGAGGCGTGCGCGTTCGAAGAGGGCGTCGCGCTGGGCGTCGGGCACGAGCACGTCGTCCTCGTCGAGCAGCGCGTTGCGAAAGCTCGTCTCCTCGAGCTGGGCGACGAGGCGCGAGAGCTGCGTTTCCGAGAGTCGCGCTCGCACGCGCTCGGGCGGATCCTCCTCGTCTCCGGTCCTGGCGAGCGCCAGCACGACGATCTCGAGCCCGCCGACGAGCGCCACGCCGTCGGGGTGGAGCTCGCCGTTGCGGGGATCCTCGTCGAGGAGCAGCGGCGACAGGTCGAGGCCACCCGGGCCCGCGACCGACGGATTCTCGAGCAGGAAGCCGCGCGAGAGGCGGATCTCGTGGGCCGTGCGCTCGATGGCTTGTTCACGCGCGAGCCCGCCGGCCTTGCGTCCCGCGCGCGTCTCCGGGAAGGTGCGCGCGACGTTCGTGAGCAGGCCGGCGCGCAGGTCGCTGCGCTCCTCGGCCGACGCGACGCGCAACGCCTGCGCCGCCGCCTCTTCGCGCAGAGCATCGAGCTCGGCGTCGGGCATCGCGCCGCCGGCCTCGGCCACGCGCAGCGCTCCCACCTGGTTCTCGCGATCGCGCTCGAAGTCGAGCAGCCAGTTACGCACGTCCTCGGCGTGCGCGCCATTGGGATGCGCCGCCAGATAGCGGCGCGCGTGCACCGCCGTCTCCGCGTCGCCTGGCGTCGGCGGACGCCACGGCCATTCGAAGAGCAGCCGGATCGGCAGCAGCGCGGCGCCCTGCACGCGCAGCGGCAGGTCGAGCAGATACCGGGTGACGCCCACGGCGTCCGCGTCGGGGCGATGGTAGAGCGGGCCGAGCATCAGCCACGCTGCGGTGCGCCGTCGCTCGGCGCTGCGCGCGCGCTGATAGGCGCCGTAGGGGTGCTGGATCGGGTCGCGCAGGAGGGCGTCGGCGTGACGCGCCATCGCCGTCGCATCGTCTTCGCGAAGCTCTTCGAGCGCTTCCCACATCGCCGCGTCGTCGCCGGCGCGACCGGCGTCGATCGCGCGGCGGAAGCGGATCGCGGGGTCGAGCGGGGTGTCGATCGCGGCTTCGTCTGCGACTGGCTCGCCGGCGAGCGTGTCGACCACGAGCGCGCGTTCGCCGGCGTCCGCGGGCACCGGCGCATCCGCGTCGAAGCGCTGACCGCGCGCGAGCACGAGATGACGCGTCTCGATGCGTTCGAGCGCCTCCTCGAGCACTTCGTTCGCCTCTTCGGTGTCCTCGTGGCGCAAAGCGCGACGCGCATAGAGATAGGCGTAGTCGGGGAGGTCGTTCTCCATCGCGGCTTCCGCCCGCGCGAGCGCGCGGTCGTGCAGCGTCTCGTGATGCTTCGCCTCGTAGTCCGCGATGTCCTCGGACAGCGCCGCCACCTCCAGCGAATCCGGGTGTTGCGCGCGGAACTCCTTCCAGTGCGAGAGCGCCTGACGCCGCTGGAGGGGGAGCGGCTCCTCCTCCACGAGGTCGAGCGAGTAGACGGCGACCGCGCGGCCGAGCGTGTAGGGGAGCAGCGTCGTGTTCAGCACCGAGCGTCCGATCGGCTCGGAGAAGGTGTTGAAGAAGCGCCCGAAGGAGAGGAAGCGCGCGTCGTCGATGCGTTCGTCGGCCTGCACGAGCGGGTCGTCTTCGAGCCAGCGCTCGAGGCGCTCGCGCGACGCTGCGTCGACGTCGTCGCGTGTGAGGATCCCGCGCGCGGCGTCGCGTCCCTCGCGTCCCGGATGCAACACGGCGCTCGCCGCCTCGTGCGCGGCGGGAACGAGACGGCTCGGGTCGTCCTCGCTGCGAAGACGGCGCTCCGCCACCTCGAGCGCGCCGAGGCTGCGCACGACGGCGTCGGGGTCGGCGGCGAGGGTCGCGACGGCGAGGTCGGCCGCGGCGTGGTCGAGCTCGTCGGGCACGATCGGCGCGCGCCGTTCCGCACCGCCCAGCAGCGACGACGCGGGCCGCGCGGCCGGCGTCTGGCACGCCGACACCAGCACGGCCGTCATCGCGAGCGAGAGCATCCGCACCCGACGCGTCACGGCGTGAACCGATCGCGGTCGACCGAGAGGGCGAAGGCGAGGAAGGCTTCGAGCCGCCGCTGCGCTTCGAGCTTCTCGGTGGTGCCGTCGCGCGCCGCGACCATTTCGTAGATGCGCGCGCCCGAGTCGACGAGATCGCGGAACTCGCCCGGATCGAAGCGCAGGCCCTCCGGCGGACGTTGCTCGACGTATTCGAGCGCGAGATCGACGTAGAGGTCGGCGAGCGAGAGCAGGTGGCGGGCGGCGAGCTTGCTCCGGGAGTGCTGGAGGGCGACGCGTTGGAACTCGCCGATCGCGCGCACGTCGCCGTCCGGCAGGACGCTGCGCAGCGTCGCGAAATAGCGCGCTCGCTGGAGGTCGACGCGCTCGATCTCCTCGGCGACGACGTAGGCGTGATGCGTGCCGTCCGCCGTGCGCGCGAGCTCCTCCAGCCTCGCGACGCGCGCCTCGAATCCGTCGAGCGCCACCTCCGGGCTCGGGATCGCGAGCAGTCCGGGCGGCCCTTCCGTGAGGTCGACCGGCTCGAGGGGCGACGTCGCGTCCGTCGCGGCGTGCAGGTCGCCGCACAGGTCCGCGCTGCGCAGGGCCTCGCTGCGCAACGACGCCTCGCGCTCGGCAGCGATACGATAGGCCTCGGCGGCGAGATCGAAGGCGCGCAGACGCTCGAAGGCGCGCGCCTTCGCGAATGCGATAGCGCCGTCGAGGTGGCCCGCGCGCAACGCCGGGGCGTGGATCTGTTCCAGGTTCTCGAGGCGCAGCAGGCTGCTTCGGTACACGTTGCGATCGGTGAAGTCGCGCGCCGGCGCGAACCGGTAGGTGTCGTCCGGGACGTGGCGCTCGAGCACCGCGATGATCTCGAGTGCGCTGGCACTCGGCCGATAGCGCGGGTCGACTTCCGGCGGCGTGGTGCAGGCCGTCAGCGTGGCGAGCATCGCGAGAAGGGGCGGGGCGAGCGCGCGCGCGGGCATGGCGAGCGAGGATATCAGCGGTGCGCGAGGACGTTCAGCATCTTCTCGGTCGCGACCACGGCCGCGGCGAGCTGGTCCGGGTCGACGCCGAGGGTGGTGAAGGTCTCGCCCTTGCCCCTCGCCTCGCGGCGCCAGGTGATGATCGTCTCGACGAGCGCCGTCGTGCGACCGCCCGGCGGGATGCGCACGCGGTAGTCGGCGAGGCGCGCGACCTCGATGCCGAGCTTCTTCGCCGCCTTGCGCAGCGCCGTCATCAGCGCGTCGTAGCCGCCGTCACCGGTGCCGACAGCCTTCGCCTTGCGACGCTTGAAGGCGAGCGTCACTTCCGCGCGCGGCGCTTCCCCGGTGGCGACGGTGACGTGATAGTCGAGGATGCGGACGCGCTGGGCCTCCGGCGTCTTGAGCACGTCGGCGATGATGTAGGGGAGGTCTTCGACCTTGACCGTCACCTTCTTGTCGCCGAGCTCGATGATGCGGGCGAGCACGAGGTCGCGATTCTCCGGCGCGAGCGTGATGCCGAGGCTCTTCAAGTTGTTGTCGAGCGACGCCTTCCCCGAGAGCTTCCCCAGCGCGTACTTCCGGCTGCCGCCGAAGCGCGCCGGCGCGAGACGGCTCGCGTAGAGGTCGCCCTTCGCGTCGCCGTCAGCGTGGATGCCCGCGGTCTGGGTGTAGACGTCGCGTCCGACGATCGGCGAGTTTGCCGCCACGTCCTTCCCGCTGAACGTCTCCACCAAACGCGATACCGAAGACAGCCGCGCCTCGACCACCTGGGTGCGGTAGGGCGAATGGTCGTGCAGCGTCGCGACGATCTCGGCGAGGCGCGTGTTGCCCGTGCGCTCGCCCATCCCGTTGACGCTCGTGTGCACGCCCTGCGCCCCGGCTTCCACCGCGGCGAGACAGTTCGCGTTGGCGAGGCCGTAGTCGTTGTGGCCATGGAACTCGAAGACGGTGTCGGGCCAGGTCGAGGTCATCAGGCCGACGTAGCGCGCCACTTCGTCGGGCGCGAAGACGCCGAGCGTGTCGGCGAGGTAGATGCGCTCAACGCCCGCTTGATTCAGCAGGCGCACCATCGCGAACACGTAGTCGAAGGAATCCCGCACGCCGTTCGACCAGTCTTCGAGATAGGCGTTGAGCTTGATGCGCTTGCGCGAAGCAAAACGCGCCGTCTGCGCGACCGCTTCGCGGTGCTTCTCCGGGTCCATGCCGAGCTGGGTGCGGCAGTGGTGCTCGGAGCCCTTCACCAGCAGGTTCATCACGCGCCCGCCGGTGGCCGCGACCCAGTCGACCGACGTCTTTCCGTCGCAGTAGCCGAGCATCTCGATGCGCGGCAGCCAGCGCTTCTTCTTCGCCCAGGCCGTCACGCGGCGCGCCGCCTCGCGCTCGCCCTTCGAGACGCGCGTCGACGCGATCTCGATGCGGTCGACCTTCACCTCGTCGAGCAGGATGCGCGCGAGCTGGAGCTTCTCGGCCGGCGTGTAGGCGACGTCGGGCGTCTGCTCGCCGTCGCGCAGGGTCGTGTCCATGATCTGGACGCGGGGATTCTTGGGAGGGGGCAAGGGAGACTCCGGGTCGGCATTGTGGCGAGGCGCTCGGGGGTGTCAACCGAAGCCCCGGTGCGATCGGGATCCGGTGGGATGCGGCTAGAATGCCGGCCATGGATGATGCACCGGGGCAGGCGAAGGTCTTCGAGGTGGCGCAGGCCGACAATGGCAGACGCCTCGACGCCTTTCTCGCCGAGCGCCTCGGCCTCTCGCGCGCCCAGACCCGTCGTCTGCTCGGCCGCGGTGTCGTGAAGGTGGACGGTCGGCCGCTCGGCGAGGGCGCGAAGGGCGTGGCGCTGCGCGTCGGCGAACGGATCGAGGTGGCCGAGGACGCCGAAGACGATTCCGTCGCGCCCGAGCCAGACCTTCCCTTCGAAGTGCTCGCGCGCGGCGCTGGTTGGGTCGTCGCCGACAAGCCGGCGGGCATGCCGGTGCATCCGCTCGCGCCGGACGAGCGCGGCACGCTGCTCAATGCGGCCGTCGCGCGTCACCCGGAGATGCAGGGCGTAGGGGAGGAGGGCGGTCTGCGCAGCGGCGTCGTGCACCGGCTCGACGTCGATACGTCGGGCGCGATGCTGCTCGCCACGAAGCCGCGCGCGTGGACCCGATTGCGCGCGGCGTTTCGCGAGCACCGCGTCGAGAAGGTCTACCGCGCGATCGCGCTCGGCCGTGTGGCCACCGACGGCGAGATCGAGCTGAAGCTGGTGACGGCGCGACACCGCCCCGCCTTCGTGCGCGAGG